>PNOM01000008.1 GCA_013824835.1 Syntrophus sp. (in: bacteria)
TGGATGAAGACGATCAATGTGATACTGAGGATGCCGGTTATAACGAAGGAGACGGTTTATATGCAAAAACGTAACCGGACAGAGCTGACTTTTATTGGTTTTGTAAGGATGTCCTATTGTTCTGTTAAACTCTAAGTCAATAATGTTTTTTTGATTTCTGTAACCATACTTTTCAATCAAATCATAGAATAAACCTGCCCTAACCTTTTCCTCAAGATCGGAAAAATCATCGGTAAAAGATTGAGCAGGATAGGTAATTTTGTCGCCTTCTATTTTAAAATATCCCTTCTGACCCCCATCTTTAATTAGATTCCCAAAATGATCCGGAGCTCCTTCATCTGTTTTGATATATTTCTTAGCCATTTAAATCATCTCTCCTTCTTTGAAACTGAAATATTGATTGTCGCCAATTATAACATGATCGTGGAAAGATATTCCCATCAACGAACATGCCTGAATTATTTTTCCAGTTATTTCTATATCAGAATCACTGGGCTTAGGATTTCCGGATGGATGATTATGGACGCAAACGATTGCAGTTGCACTATTTCTCAGCGCTGATTTGATAATCTCTCTCGGGTAAACCTGACTTTGGGTAATTGTTCCTTTAAAGATTTCCTCTATATTCAGGATTTGGTTCTGCCCATTAAGAAATATCGTTTTAAAGACTTCGCAATCAAGGTCACGCATGGTCAAATAAAGATAATCAAAAACCATCTTGGAATCCTCAATAACATCCCTGCCTATAAGACTCTTTTCTAAATATCTTTTGTTAAGTTCGATAACCGCGAGTAGCTCTGATACTTTGGCTTTACCCAACCCTTTGAATTTAAACAATGAGGCAACGTCTGAATTGTAAAGACCTCTCAATCCTCCAAAAGAACTTATTAGATCGTGAGCAAGCTCAATGGCGTTTTTGTCTTTTATGCCTATACGTAAAAAAATTGCTAAAAGTTCTTCATTGGTGAGCGACTTGGGACCTTTTATTAAAAGCTTCTCTCTTGGCCTTAAATGCTCAGGAAGTTTTTTGATTATCATGTCTATTTTCCCGGAGTTTGAAATAACCGACACGGAAGTCGGCACAGCCAGAAAGAGTAATTGTTTCACGAAGGGCAGGTAACAGATCGGTTTCAATATTATCGAATATTCGTGGCATTTACCCCCTCAGCCGGAGCGTGTTTAATGCAGCAATTCTGTATGCGCCTGACTTTTGAAATGCTACCTTATTAATATTGAGAATTCAACGATTTCGTGTAGATTATGAACTATAATTGACTTTACCGATAAACGATCGGTTAACAATGATAAAATGGTCTCATCTGTGCCCTTCCAGGCCAGTTGCGGGTCCAGGGATGGGTCTCGCGGATGTAGCCAACAGAGATGATCATATCAAGATTGTAGTAATCGAGAAGTCGCTGGACCTCACGGTCGCCCTCAAAACGAACTGACAAGTATTTCTTGTAAGTTGCCTCCGGGGTAAGCTCGCCTTCCTCGTATATATTCTTAATATGCAAGCTGATGTTCTGCTGTGTTGTCTGAAACAGATCCGCCATGAGTTGCTGTGTGAGCCAAACAGTCTCATTTTCGAGGCGAACGTCAATTTTTATTTGGCTGTCTTCCGATTCATAGACAAGAAGCTGGCCTTTGCCGGAATCGGGATTATCACTGGACGGCAGGGATTTCTTCATGGTTTATTGCTTATGCTATCAAACAGAAAGGGGGAATGCAAGGAATAAAGACCGTAAAAAGCCCCCCTGAATGTTACTTTCCCCCATCCGCCGGTTTTTCCGTTTTCTGGGTCGCATTCGCCCGGATTACGGATTTGATGTCTGCTGCCATTTCCTTGCTGAGGTCGGTAAGGGCTTCGCTCATTGCTGCAACTATCTCGCTGTATTGACTTCCCTTCAGGGGTTTTGTAATAACGGACTCGCGGACTATTTGAGGAATGGTACTATCTTTTTCAATGACTCCCCATCGTGCCTTGAGGATAACGGCGCTGTCCGGCGTTACATCAAAACGTTCTATGCCTACAGGCACCCTATACCTGCTCTTGATATGAACCCTCCACGGGAGCACGGCAATGCTGTCCCCTTTAAGGAGAGAAGAGAGATTCTCTGCAATGGATCTGCTTATATCGCTGGCGAGAGGACTTCCCCACAGGTCGAATTCGGCAAGTTTCAGCTCATTCCGGGAGGTGCGGGTCACGATCTGCGGACGGTCAAGATAGTCGGGTATCTCAAGGGGGCCAATCCCCACGACAATAAAATCTTTTGTAATAACCGTGGTATCAGCCGACTTGGGAGCAGCAAGGGAGTTGAGGGTGTACATTCGTGAAGGCGGCGAGCTTCCGCACCCTGCAAGAAAGGAGAGGATGATGAATGTTCCTGTAAATAAGGTCCTGTAAGAGAGAGATGGCGTCATATTTATTCTCCTTTGGCAGTTTTCTTTCCGCTTAAAAGGGCTTCAGGATGTCTTTGAAGGTAATCGGTGAGATAACGGACTGACCGGGTGGTTTTCGAAAGTTCCTCTATAGCGGTCTGTATTTCTATCATGACCGTTGAATTCTCTGATGCAATACCCTGGGCGGACAAGAGGGTCTTTTCTGCCTGTTTTAATGTATCCTGGGCAGTAGCCAGTGCCCGTCCGATCTGTTCCGGGACGGCCTCGCCGTTCTTGATGATTTCCCGGGCGGAAATGATTACGTCTTTAAGGTTGGCAAGGAGCGGGTCGATCTCCTTATCTACCTTTTTAAGTATGGTTTTTGCTTCCCTTAATCCCTCGCTCAAGGAATCAATACTTTCAGTAATGCCGGCTGAGTTGATTCTCCGGTCGATGCTTTCAATGGTCTTCAATGCCTTTTCAACAAGGTCTTTCAGGGGAATCTCCTGGGCCTGTTTCAGAAGATTTTCCAGTCCTGATGGGATGGTGGGTATTTCATCATAATCTTTGTCAAGGCCAACAAACTTTTTTGGGGTATTTGGATGAAAATCGATGTTTACCATGAGCTGGCCTGTTACCATGCTCTGCATTTCAAGCTGTGCCCTGAGACCCTTGTTTATGAGATCATTCAGATATTTTCGTTCGCCTCTTGCCTGCACATTTCTTATCGGTACAATCTTGTCAAAGTCGATTTCCACATAGACGGGAATCAGGAATTGCAGATCAGTAGCATCAAACTGGAGGATAATATTTTTCACAGAACCGATCCTGACGCCCCTGAACACAACGGGCGAGCCGACACTTAACCCCTTTACGGAACCCTCGAAATACATGACACTTATCTTGTGGGGTTTGAAAAACTGACCGGACCCGAAGATAATAACCGCTATTACGGCGAGCGCCAGGGCCCCAACTACAAAGGCGCCGATGAGTGTTTTACTTGCCGGTTTGCTCATTGATTTTCTCCTTCAATTTAATGGGACACCCGCAAGCGGGTACCCGGTCGCCCCCTCACCCGGCAAAAGCCGTGTGAGCCACCCCCTCTCACGACAGAAGTCGCTAAGGAAGTCATAAATCAGGGGCTCAAGCCTGCCCCGTACTTGATACGGGGTCGCCCCCTCATAAAACAGGTTCAATGTTCAATGTTCTAAGTTCAAGGTCCAACATTGAACATTGAACGGCATTTCCGGCCTCTCCCTCCATCTATGCAAAAAAACATGGGTCCGAATGTGGAGCATCGATCCCTGCAGCGCTTGGCTCACCCCGCGTAAGAAAGGCATGGACTGTCCGATTTCCGCACTCTGCGAGCAGCCTCCTGGGGTCTCCTGTAGCAATCATGGTTTTTGACTCTGCATCAAGGAATACAGAATTATTTGCAATCGCAAAGATGCTTGCCAGTTCGTGGGTTACCACCACAATAGTTGCCCCGAGGCTGTCACGGAGTTCCAGTATGAGGTCATCAAGGAGCCGCGCGCTTATCGGGTCAAGCCCTGCTGAAGGCTCGTCAAAGAACAGTATCTCAGGATCAAGGGCCATAGCACGGGCGAGGCCCGCCCGTTTTTTCATTCCCCCGCTGATTTCCGAAGGGTAGTAATCTTCGAAACCTGCGAGACCGACGAGGGCCAGCTTGAGGGAGGCAATCTCGCGGATCTGGGCAGCATTGAGATCCGTATACTGTTCGATTACAAGGGCAATGTTTTCTGCAAGGGTCATAGAGCTCCAGAGGGCGCCGCTCTGATAAAGGATTCCGAACCGTCTCATGAAGCGCGCCTGTTCGTCTTCGGTCATATCCCAGAAACTCGTGGTGCTGTCGTAGAAAACCTTCCCTTTGGCAGGTCTCTGAAGGCCGGTAAGGTGCCTCATCAAGGTGCTTTTCCCGCAGCCGCTGCCCCCCATAATGATAAAAACATCTCCTTTGTTTACGGTGAAAGAAAGGTCTCGCTGGATCACATTAGTTCCGTATGCCATGGTGAGGTCTTTCACGATGATATGAGGTGTGGTGTGTGGGGATTCAGGAGGTTTCTGCATATTAAATTCCTAAGGTGTTACACAATACGGTAATAATTGCCGTAGCCACGATGATGCTCACGATGCCGGTTACTACCGCGGAAGTTGTTGCGTCGCCAACCGCAGAGGCGCTCCGTCCGCACTGCATGCCCCTCAGGCACCCTGAAAGGGCAATAAGAATACCGAAGATAAAGGCGCTGAAGACCCCGATTCCTATGTTGGTCAAGGTCAGCGCTGTTTTGGTCTCATTATAGTATTCCCGGAGGCTTATGTCGAAACCGGCGACACCTACGAGCATCCCCCCAAGGATGCCCATGAGATCCGCATAGAGGGCAAGAAGGGGCATCATGAGGGCAAGGGCAAGTATTCTCGGAAGAACAAGGAATTCCATGGGCGATATCCCCGCTGTTCTCAGGGCGTCGATCTCTTCATTTACCTGCATAGTGCCGATGCGGGCTGCATAAGAAGCGCCGGTGCGGCCCGCCATGATGATACCCGCCATGATGGCCCCCATAGCGCGGGCCATGGCGATGCCCACAAGATCGGCAATATAGATCTGTGCTCCGAACATCCGGAGCTGTATTGATCCCACAAAGGCAAGGATAAGACCTACGAGTATGCTTATAAGGGATACAATCGGGAGCGCCTTTACCCCGCATTCCTCAATGGCGCTCAGCAGGTCGGAGGCGCGGAACTGTGCCTTTCCCGTGAACATCTTCATAAAGGCGCAAGAGGTTTCCCCGAGGAAGTTCAGGGTTTCCAGGATAGAGTGCCAAAAATTGAGTGTAACATCCCCTGTCCTGAAGATAATGGAGGGCCTGACTGTTTTTGTGTCAGCCCCTTTTCGCTCCGGAACGGTAAAGGCGAGTTTCAGGAGACGCCGTGCCCCCTGGGGCAACCCGTCGTTGTTGATCGTGATGTTCTTTTGAGCGCAGAGGTTGGTGATCTTGATAATAAAGGTCAGCAGACCGCTATCCCACTCCCCGAGGTGCTCGGCATCAAAGGCTACCTGTGTGACCGGTGGTCCTTTATCAGACTCCTTTTGAAACTCTTCTGCAGAGGGGAGGGCACGGTCAAGCTTCCAATTACCGGAAAGGTGTAAAAAAAGAAGGCCCTCAGAAGGCCTGCTGAAATTCAGGGCGCTTTTATTCTGATCCTGCGCTGCTATCGAATCCATTGTTGTTCCTCAACCATCTTCAAGAAAGACCTCGTTGTGGTATTCCAATGCATGAATCTCCGTCATGTCCTGTATTTTCTGTATTCTGTTGTAACGTTTTTTATTAATATTATCAAACAGAAAATCATTATAGCTCTGATTAATTATGGATAATGATCACGAATCTTCTTACATTGTTGCCTGAAAGTAATTTTGTAAGCTCGCAGTTAACTGAAGCGTAAAAGCTGATTTTTTTGGACGGCATCAATGAGGTATCTATGAACAAGCCGTTGGCCGACCAGGAGATAAGAATAGAGGCATATTATGAGGCTTTTGGAAGAACTGGCAATGAACTACCCCGCTGCAAGCGGGGCAATAATCAGAAGGGATACGTAATTTATGATGATTTTATTGCCTTTTCTCTATATAATTATTTTCCTTTATAAGGATAATAATCGCCATTGCGGTGTAGATAATATCGGTGACAATGAGACAGCATAATTTAGACACAATTTTCCCTTACGAAAGGGATATCCCTGCAATGCTGCTGAAGGATATCCCTGTGATTCAAAACGAGTATCTTGTGAACGGCAGGCTTGAGCATTGGGAAGGGCCTTTCCGGGAGGTATTCTCCGCGGTGTATATCCGGACTCCTTCCAATATGGCGTTGAAAATGATTGGTACATATCCCCTTATGACGGAAAAAGAGTCTCTGGAGGCCCTTGATTCCGCTCGAAAAGCCTATGACAATGGAAAAGGGCCGTGGCCTGCCATGACCTCAGGAGAGCGCATAGCCCATTTCGAGACCTTTATCTCCGGAATGATGGATAGAAGAGAACAGGTGATACATCTCCTCATGTGGGAAATAGGAAAATCGTATCTCAATGCACAGGGTGAGTTCGACCGTACCATTGCTTATATGAGGGAGACAATATATGCCTACAGGGAGATGGAACAGGGGTCTCCGCAGGGTGTGATGGGGCAGGGGATTCTTGGGGTTGCAGGTCGGGCGCCCATAGGGATTGTCCTCTGTGTAGGTCCTTTTAATTATCCGTTATTTGAAACCCTTTCTGTCCTTGCTCCGGCGCTGCTTACGGGAAATACGGTAATTTTTAAGCCTCCCCGCTACGGAACGCTTCTTTTTAAGCCCCTTCTCGCAATATTTCGCGATGCCTTCCCTCCCGGAGCAGTAAATACAGTATATGGCCAGGGAAAGGCATTGCTTCCGCCCCTTCTCTCATCAGGCGGGATAGATGCCCTTGCGTTCATTGGCACGAGCAGTGTGGCCGCATATCTGAAAGGTCTTCACCCTAAGCCCCATAGGCTCCGATGTGTCCTTGGCCTTGAGGCAAAGAACCCTGCCATTATCCTCCCTGATGCGGATATTGATGCAACTGTTGAGGAGTGTGTAAAGGGAGCCCTTGCATTTAACGGCCAGCGCTGTGCAGCCTTAAAGATATTCTTTGTCCATACATCTCTCGTCCCTCAGTTTCTTGAACGTTTCTCTGAGAAAATAATGGGGCTGAAATACGGGATGCCATGGGAAGAGGATGTGTTTCTGACACCCCTTGCTGAGCCTGGCAAGTCCCGGTATCTTGACGGTCTTGTAAGGGATGCCTGTGATCTCGGGGCGCGGGTGGTGAATGATGGGGGCGGGTTGTCTCATGAAACATTCTTTTATCCGGCCCTGCTCTATCCGGTAACAGAGGCTATGAGGGTTTACCACGAAGAACAGTTTGGTCCGGTTATACCTGTGGTGCCCTATGATGACCTTAATGAGGCGATTCGTT
This sequence comes from Syntrophus sp. (in: bacteria), assembly GCA_013824835.1. Lineage (GTDB taxonomy): Bacteria > Desulfobacterota > Syntrophorhabdia > Syntrophorhabdales > Syntrophorhabdaceae > PNOM01. The sequence goes on from PNOM01000008.1 coordinate 7,393, forward strand.
ATACTACAGAATCCAATTATGGGCAGCAGGCAAGTATCTTTGGTAGAAACAGAGATATGGTGGCGCAATTGGTTGACGTATTGATCCATCAGGTATCGAGGGTTAACATTAACATACAGTGTCAGCGAAGTCCGGATACGGTTCCCTTTACGGGCAGAAAGGATTCTGCTGAAGGGAGCCTCTCTGCCTCCGATGCGTTACAGGTTTTCACCACCCCCTATTTAATTGCCACGAAAGAGACTGACGAGAACAGGGGAATTCTTGAGGCTGTGGGGGGAAAGGAGCTTGCTCCATGAGCTTTTCGTGAAAAATGAGCTTTGTATCTAAAAGCTAAATAATAGTTTCTATTCTCCTGAAATAAGGCATTACCGGATAAGCTTGAATGGTCTGTTTGTGTAGCCACGCAGACGCTACAATGCTTGTCTTAATTGAAAAAGATGAGTTTTAGCTTCATGTATTTAGCTTGGAACTGACAAGGCGATTCAGACTGATGCCTGATTCGGCGGCCTGAATCGCGAGTTTTTGGTGTATCTGCGGAGGAACCCGTACCATAAATTTGCCGCTGTATTTTTTAGAGGCAATTGGTTCAGGTATGGCTTCCCCTTCTTTCTGCATGTCTTTTAAAACATCTTCAACCACTTTGCGTATTCCTTTTAAAGCAGCTTCCGGGCTTTCGTCAAGCCAGCTCAAGCTGGGGAACTCTGCGCATAAGCCTACATATTCGTTGTCATCGTCAGACCAAGTTACCCTGTATGTATAACGGTCATTTTTTAGAGCCATGACTCACCTCCAGTATATCGATTGCCGATAAAATCTGTTTTACTTGGTATGCTTTTGCCTTTCCTTTGCTATTCTGTATATTAATCCTGGGATCGCCTTTCCATGGGGTTTTGTAGATTCTGTGGCTGCTACTGCCCTGTCGGTGCTTACCGAAATAATAATCGCACACCCTGCACAAATCAGCAAAACGGATATTACTCGGGTTTGCCCTCATTTGAGAAACGATATCGTCTATCTTACCCATGTGATATTCATTATAGTATCACTAATGGTACTATTGTCAAGCTCTTTTTTCTCTCATACGCAAAGCAGCGCTGACCCGAATATCTGTGCCAAATCTCGTAGATCATTTTCAATCGAGGGAAGGGGCATATTGACGAGGTTCCCACCACATATTGTTCAGGCAAAAAGGGAGTTATTTACTTATTGATCCCTGAGAAGTAACTCTGTTTTTTGAAATAATGTAGGTTTGGGTAGATAAATACACCAGTATTTTCAAGGCATTGTAAGGAGCTCATGGAGACGATATGGTTAAAATGGTACTTACTTCTCAGGGTTCACTTATTTACGCCCGTCCCGTCCCCAAATACAGTTTGTGAAAATAGCCTAATATCATGTACTTACGCGACACAAAAATGGTGATGGAAAAACTAATGATTTTTATGCAGGCATTTCTAGTTTATTTTTGGTGCAAAATATGCATTTAGCCTACCTATTAACAACATAGTTACTATTAATTAAAACTGATTACATTTTAGCTTGACAAAAAATAAATATGCATCTATAATAATTTTAGTAAACATAAGGAGGATATTAAACGATATGAAACCAACTACTGATAAAAAATCACACCTTTCATTGGATGGGTTAGAGAGAATGCAATCTGTGCGAACAACTTTTCGATTTTCAAAAAAGGCAGAAGAGGCCTTGGATAGACTCAGAAAGACGACAAAAATTACAATGAAAGGCATGCTTGATAGGTTTGCTGAATTGTTCCTAAAGGATAAAGCGGCAACCGCTATGCTGGTCAAGGAAGCGGCAACAGTAGCTGCCAGTCATGACCTTGGTGTCCGCAAGACATGGGTAGTTAGCAAGGCAACATTGACACTAATTAGTGTTACCGCACAAGCAAACGGGCTGTCGCGTGATACCTTAGCTGAAAGCCTTGTTTTGCTTGCTGACGAAGTCATTAGGACGGCAAAACTGCAGCAGCCGGAGAAACACAAAGAGGCACAAAAGATAATTGGAGATTTTGAGAAGCAGGTTAGACAAATAGAAGACCAACTTGGAGATTTATTAGGGGAGGATGATCCTATATACAACCGCTTTCGATTTGTAGGCACTATTCTTATGAACTTGTCTTTCGCGATAGATGCCGAAATAAAAAACGGAACGCCTGTTGATCCAGATGACATGGCTCAACAAGGCTAATAATGTCAGGGGGATATTATGGAAATGTCACAGCACGCAAGGATCAGAATCAGACAGCGAGGCATTACGGAAGCTATTGTAAATTTGATTACTGAGTATGGGACACCGGTGGAGCGAAAGGGCAATGCTCTAGAGTACAGTCTGAATAAAAAACAGACTCTTGTAATAATCGAAGAGCTCCGATGTCGTATTGGTGCCTTACAAAAGGCTATGAACAAAGCCGTATTGGTTAGCGAAGATACGGGTGACATAATAACCGTATACCACAAGACAAGGCAAAAACGTGGATAAGGAGGAGAGTCTACATGGCGCTCACGATACAGGATAGTGCGGATATGGTCTTAAAGAAGTTGGCAATATATAATTTTCACATTACAAAGGAACAGGAAACAGACATGAGGAAGAATGGCTATTGTCGTCTGGCTGGGTTTAATTGCAAGGTCGCTAATATCCGTGGAGGCCATAGCTTTCGTGTACGGGTTAATTTGGACTGGTTCAGGGGTAGTCAGAAAGGAATTTCAAAGCCGTACCTCGATCAAGGATGTCAACCAGAATTCGACTTTCAGTTTTTTCCGCTACGCTCAAAGCTATTGGCTGTTTACTACTTAGATTTGCACTCCTACTGCCTTGAGCTTGAGAAAGACAGAAGAATGTGGTTCAATCAGCCTTATTGGGGGATGCAAGTTGATCCCGATAAAGAAGAGTTCTGTTGGGCAGGAGGCAACACCCGTCGTTTTCACCTGTTGCGCGTTAGCTGCCCAGATGATCTGCGAAAAGCAAGCGAGAAACATGTAAGCACCTAATGGATCTCGATCTAAAGCGGTATGCGGTGCTACGCTGCCCAATAAATAATGTACGCAATTCCCTTTTTTCTCAATTCCCCTATTAGACAAAACACGTAAGAACCGGAAGAACTTTAAATCAATCTCATACATTAAACCCGGATAAGTCGTGAGGGCATGGTGTCGGGTTTTCTTAAACAAACCGTCGTGAGGCGAGGAAGCTCGGTCTTGTCGCTCAACACTTCTCTCGCGATTAAATCGTTGTGTATAAGCAAAAGTTCCGAAGCCGAACGCGAGTGATTGGAGTCGCTGGAGCGAAATGAGCGTGTTTGTGTGGAATATCCATACACAGATGACTATCCTAATGGAAAATCTGGGTTAAATTTGCAGTTGGTCTGAAAACGCTGTATGAGCCCTTTATGAAAGGCGAGTTTTTGGGAATTATCTTGATTATTTTGAAAAAAACAATAGAATAATAGTCTTATGGATAAGCATACGGTCAGGGTGTTGTCCAGGGAGTTTTATAAATACTTGAAAGTTGAAAAGGGCGTATCATTCAATACTGAGAGGGCCTATAAAGGAGATATAGAGGGTTTTGTCTCCTTTGTGGAGAAGAGTTCCTATGACGTGGTGGATCACCATGTCATAAGGGCTTATATTGTCAGTATTTATAAGGAGCTTAAGAAATCTTCCCTTTCGAGAAAGGTCTCATCTATCAAGGTGTTTTTCAGGTTTATGAAGAAGAAGGGATATATTGAAGAGAATACGGCCCTGGTAATCAAAAATCCGAAAACCGAGAAACACCTTCCGAAGTTCTATACTATTGATGAGATGTTCCATTTTCTTGACTATCTTCCGAAGGATGGGTGGCTCAACTTAAGGAACAGGGCCATTTTCGAACTTATGTATTCAACGGGCATGAGGGCGCAGGAGACGCTTAACGTGAATGTCGAAGACCTCCACATGGATGGCATGTGGGTCAAGGCAAAAGGGAAGGGCGGCAAAGAGAGGATACTCCCCTTTGGCGACAAGGCGAAGCAGGCTATTGAAGAGTATGTGAACGCCAGGAACGCAACACGAAAGAGTATGTCTGAAGGTCCGCTTTTTGTGAATGTCCGGGGATACCGGCTTTCATATAGAGGACTCCTGAAAATCATGAAAAAGCATCAGCTCCACGCTCATCTTTTTAAGAATCTTGCACTCCATGGGGTACGCCATTCTTTTGCAACCCATATGCTTGACAATGGCGCAGATCTCCGGAGTATACAGGAGTTGCTTGGTCATTCAAAACTATCTACAACACAGAAATATACCCACGTCTCCATGGAAAAACTGATGGAGACATACGACAAATCTCACCCAAGAAGGTAAAATGGACGCGACAACAGTAATATGTGTAAGACACAAGGGTACCGTTGCCATTGGCGGCGACGGACAGGTAACTATGGCCGATATAGTGATGAAACATACGGCAAAGAAGGTGCGGAAGCTCTTTCATGAAAAATGTCTTGCCGGTTTTGCGGGGGCAACCGCCGATGCTTTTACCCTTTTCGAGAGGTTCGAAAAGAAACTGGAACAGTATAATGGAAATATTACGAGGGCTGCGGTTGAACTTGCAAAGGACTGGAGGACGGACAGGGCGCTCCGGGCGTTACAGGCCCTCCTAATTGTAGCAGACGATGAGCATACCCTGATACTTTCAGGCACAGGGGATGTAATAGAGCCTGATGACGGTGTGGCAGCCATAGGTTCCGGAGGCGCCTATGCGCAGGCTGCCGCGAAGGCATTGATTAAGTATACCGATCTCCCTGCCCGGGAGATAGTTATGGAATCGATGCGTATTGCCTCGGAGATATGTATCTATACAAACGACAAAATAGTGATAGAGGAGCTGTAAATGAAGGTATTAACCCCTAAAGAGATATCAGAGGAACTGAACAGGTTTATCATAGGGCAGAATAAGGCAAAAAAGGCGGTCTCCATAGCGCTGCGAAACAGGTGGAGACGGCAGATGATACCCAAGGAATTGAGGGATGAGGTGGCCCCGAAGAATATTATTATGATAGGACCCACCGGGGTAGGAAAAACCGAGATTGCGAGGCGTCTCGCGAAGCTCGCAAACTCACCATTTTTGAAGATTGAAGCGACAAAATTCACTGAAGTCGGCTATGTGGGACGAGATGTAGAGTCCATGGTCAGGGACCTTACTGAGCTTGCAGTCAATATGGTGAAAAAGGAAGAACACGAACAGGTCCTGGAAAAGGCAAAGGAAATGGCTGAAGAGAGGGTCCTCGACCTTCTTTTGCCCCAGAAGAAGTCGACCCGGGCACCCAAAGATAATGGTGACGCCGCAGACCTGTCAAGAGAAAAGATACGGAACCAGTTCAAAGCAGGCAAGTTTGATGGGAAGTTTGTGGAGCTTGAAGTGCCCGAAAGGTCCCTTCCCATGATAGAGATATTTTCTGCATCAGGTCTTGAAGAGATGGACATGCAGATCAGGGATATGTTCGGCAATATGCTTCCCAAAAAAACGAAGAAACGGAAGATCAAGGTGAAAGAGGCCTATGAGCTTCTTATACAGGAGGAGTCGAAGAAGCTTATCGATATGGACAAGGTGGTCCAGGACGCAATAGACAGGGTAGAGCAGTCGGGAATCATATTTCTTGATGAGCTTGACAAGATTGCAAGCCGTGATACCCATGGGCCTGATGTATCAAGGGAAGGGGTGCAGAGGGATATTCTCCCCATAGTGGAGGGAACGACGGTAACTACAAAATATGGAATGATAAAAACGGACCATGTGCTCTTTATTGCCGCGGGTGCATTCCATATGTCCAAACCCTCTGACCTTATACCGGAACTGCAAGGCCGGTTCCCGATCCGGGTTGAGCTTGATCCGTTGACAAAAGAAGATTTTTACAGGATTATTACGGAACCGGACAATGCCCTTCTCAAGCAGTACAAGGCCCTTCTGAAGACTGAAGATATTGACCTTGAGTTTGACCTTGATGCCATTGAAGAGATAACGGATATTGCCCAGAAAATCAATGAGATGACTGAAAATATCGGGGCGAGGAGACTCTATACGGTAATGGAAAAGCTCCTCGAAGATATATCCTTTTCAGCCCCGGACATGACAGAAAAGAGCATCACCATAACAAGGGCCTATGTGACGGAAAAATTAGGAGAATTCCTCGAAAAAGATGATTTGAGCAGGTACATACTATGAGAGAAAAGATAGAAACCCTTCTTGAGGCATTACCCTATATAAAGACTTTTGCAGGTAAGACCTTCGTGATTAAATACGGAGGGGCTGCCATGGAGGAAGAACATCTGAAAAAGGAGTTTGCAAAGGATGTGGTCCTTCTGAAATATGTGGGGATTAATCCGATTATTGTTCATGGCGGAGGACCGGAGATCGGACGGCTCCTGAAGGAGCTTAAAATACCTTCAAGTTTTATTGACGGTCTTCGCGTGACGGATAGTAAGACCCTTGAGATTGTAGAAATGGTCCTTTCAGGCCATGTAAATAAGGAGATTGTGAAGAGTATTAATGATATGGGAGGCAAGGCGATAGGTCTTTCCGGTAAGGATGGAAGACTTCTCATGGCAAAGCAGGTTGAGAATAAAGAGATCGGTTTTGTTGGTGAGATTGTAGATGTTCATATAGATATTCTCAGGGATATAAGCAAGCATGGATATATCCCGGTTATTGCCCCTATTTCCGATGGTGTGGATGGACATTCATACAACATTAATGCTGATACCGCTGCAGGCAGTATTGCCAAGGCAATGGCTGCCGAGAAGCTGATGCTTCTCACTGACGTGGAAGGTGTCCTCGACAAGGAGGGAGCGCTCTTTTCCACCTTAAGAGAGAGCGAGGTAGCGAGGCTCCTGGAGAACAAAACAGTCTCCGGCGGCATGATACCCAAAGTGATGTGCTGTATTGATGCATTGCAGGGAGGGGTAAAAGAGACTCATATTGTCGACGGAAGGATTCCTCATGCCATTCTTCTCGAAATTTTTACGGATTCCGGTGTTGGCACCCAGATTATAGGAGGTCAATAAATGCAGGAGGAATTGATCAAAAAGGCGGGCAAGTATCTTGCAAACACCTATAACCGGTATCCCATAACAGCAACAAAAGGTGAAGGGTGCTGGCTATGGGATTTGGAAGGGAGGCGATACCTCGATTTTCTTGCAGGTATTGCAGTCTGTAATCTTGGCCATGCTCGGAAAGAGGTTATTGACGGGCTGACAGCCCAGGCGGCAAAACTTTTTCATGTCTCGAATCTTTTCTACATGGAGCCTCAGGTTAAGGCGGCACAACTTCTTGTAGAGAACTCCTTTGGGGACAAGGTCTTTTTCTGCAATAGCGGAGCGGAGGCAAACGAGGCAGCGATAAAGCTTGCAAGAAGGTATTCATGGAAGAGGTACGGCGAGGGAAGGCATGAGATTATTGTCATGGAAAACTCCTTTCACGGGAGGACCATGGCTACCCTGTCCGCAACAGGGCAATTCAAGTTCCATGAGGGATTTGCTCCCATGCTTCCCGGATTTGTCTATGTGCCTTTTAATAATTTGAGTGCGGCAGAGAAGGCAATAAATGAGAAGACCTGTGCAGTAATGCTCGAGCCCATTCAGGCAGAAGGCGGTATCTATCCGGCAGATAAAGAGTATTTCACGGCCCTCAGGACGATGACAAAAGAAAAGGACATACTCATGATCCTTGACGAGGTCCAGACAGGCATGGGAAGGACGGGAAAATTCTTTGCCTATGAGCACTACGGGGTGGAGCCTGATATTATGAGTCTTGCCAAGGCCCTGGGCAATGGTTTTCCTGTGGGCGCCATTGTAGCAAAGGATGAGGTCATGGAGGCATTTGTACCTGGAACCCATGCAGCAACCTTCGGGGGAAACCCCCTTGCGGCATCGGCGGTGATTGCAACGATCAATGCCCTTATCGATGAAGGCGTCATAAAGCATTGCGAAGAGATAGGCCAGTATCTTTATCAGGGACTCCTCTCCTTGAAAAAGAAATATCCTTTTATTATAGATATACGGGGCATGGGGTTAATCAGGGGCATTGAACTTTCAATTGATGGTGATTCCATACAGCGGGAGTTTATGAAGGAAGGAATCATACTCAACTGTACAAAGGGCAGAATATTAAGGCTGGTGCCTCCTCTCATTGTCAATAAGGAGGAGATTGATATATTCCTCGAGACTGCGGATCGTATTTTTTCAAAGCAGCCAAAGGGCGAAAATGGGTAAGGATAGAACAGTTATGGATTCAAAGAGGGATTTTACAAAGTTACGGGACATAAGCAGGGAAGAGGGTCAATATCTCCTTGAAAGGGCACATTTCCTTAAAAGGCTCAGGAAAGAGGGGAAGCCGTATAAACCCCTTGCTGATAAGAGCCTTGCTATGATTTTTGAAAAGGCTTCAACAAGGACAAGGGCTTCCTTTGAGATCGGCATGTGGGAACTTGGAGGGTATGCCATGTTTCTTAATACCACTGAAACCCAGATAGGCAGAGGTGAACCTGTAAAGGATACCGCACGGGTATTAAGCCGTTATGTAGATGCAATAATGATAAGGACCTATGCTCAATCATTGATAGAGGAGCTTGCCCTATGGTCAACAGTCCCTCTCATAAACGGTCTTTCCGATCTCTATCATCCCTGCCAGACCCTTGCCGATCTGCTTACCATTGAAGAGTTCAAGGGTGCATTTGAGCGCATAAAGATTGCCTATATAGGGGACGGAAACAACGTGGCAAATTCCTGGCTGGAGGCATCAATCCTCTTTGGTCTTGATTTTGCGATTGCAACTCCGGAGCATTATGAGCCGGAAACAGCTTTGCTCGCCGAGGCCAGGGAGAATGGGAGGTTTACCTTTACCCATGACCCCTTTGATGCAGTGAAGGACGCTGACGTAGTCTACACGGATGTGTGGGTGAGCATGGGTCAGGAAAAGGAACAGGAGGAGAGAGTAAGGGTCTTTGATTCCTATAAAATAGATGAGAAACTGATGAAGAATGCCCGCAAGGACGCAATCGTCATGCACTGTCTCCCTGCATACAGGAATAAGGAGATCTCCGATGAAATATTTGAGAAACATGAAAAAGTGATTTTCGCTCAGGCGGAAAACAGACTTCATTGTCAGAAGGCCCTTTTGGAGTGGCTGATTTTAAGGCAGTGTTGAGTTTTGAGTGAAAAAAGCTCTTGACTCAACACTTAAAACTCAACACTCAAAACAGATTTATAAGGATGGAGGTTTGAAATGAAAGATATAAAAAAGGTCGTGCTGGCCTATTCCGGTGGTCTTGACACGTCCATTTTAGTGAAATGGCTGAAGGAAGAATATAATTGCGAAGTGATTGCCTATGCAGCAGATGTAGGTCAGGAAGAAGAACTGACCGGTCTGAGGGAAAAGGCCATAAAAACCGGGGCATCCAAGGTCTACATTGAGGACTTGAAAGAGGAGTTTGCACGGGATTTCATTTTTCTCGCCTTAAAGGCAAATGCCATATATGAAGGCACCTACCTCATGGGTACATCCATTGCCCGTCCCCTTATCGCAAAAAGGCACATAGAGATTGCGAGGGAAGAGAAGGCTGACGCGGTCTGCCATGGCGCTACTGGAAAAGGCAATGATCAGGTGAGGTTTGAGCTGACATTCTATGCCTTTGAACCCAATATAAAGATCATAGCCCCCTGGAGAGAGTGGAGTTTCTCGTCCCGGGAAGATCTCATTGACTATGCAATAAAACATGATATCGATGTGCCGGTGACTAAGGCAAAGCCCTACAGCATGGATAGAAACCTCATGCACATCAGCTATGAGGGCGGCATACTGGAAGACCCCTGGAATGAACCGAATGAAGACATGTTTCTCACCACCGTTTCTCCTGAAAAGGCGCCTGACAAGCCACTCTATGTGGAGATAGACTTTGAAGACGGCATACCAATAAAGGTGGACGGGAAAGAGATGTCCCCCTATACCCTGGTAGCCCTTCTCAATAAGATTGGCGGTGCGAACGGTATCGGCAGGGTCGATGTGGTAGAGAACAGATTTGTAGGCATGAAATCAAGGGGGGTCTATGAAACCCCTGGCTGCACCATTCTCCATGTTGCCCACAGGGCAATGGAGTCAATCACCATGGACAGGGAGGTTATGCATCTAAGGGATGGTCTGATACCAAAGATATCAGAGCTTATGTATTATGGTTTCTGGTTTACACCGGAGATGGAGGTATTAAAAGCACTTATCGACCAGTCCCAGAAAGGGATAACAGGTACGGTAAGGGTGAAGCTTTACAAGGGGAACTGTATTGTCGTCGGAAGAAAAGCCCCGAAGTCGTATTACAGACAGGACTTCGCCACCTTTGATAAGGATGCTGTCTATGACCAGAAAGACGCCGGAGGCTTCATTAAACTGAATGCCCTTCGGTTGAGGATACGAGCACAGATAAACAAGTAGAAAGGCCGAGGGTCCAAGGGGTCGAGGATTCGAGGGGAGAGGAAAAGAGGAATAAAGCGATATGAAGCTATACGAGCCACACGAGATAGAAGAACGCAGACAAGCCGCTTGGGAGAAGGACCAACTGTTCCGTGTTTCGGAGGATGGAACAAAGGAAAAGTACTATCTTCTGGAGATGTTCCCTTACCCGTCGGGACGGATCCACATGGGTCACGTGAGGAATTATTCCATAGGGGATGTGATTGCCCGGTATAAAAGGATGAAAGGGTTTAATGTCCTCCACCCCATGGGCTGGGATGCCTTCGGGATGCCTGCGGAGAACGCTGCCATAGAGAGGGGCATTCAGCCTGCAACGTGGACCCATGAGAATATTGATTATATGAGGAAGCAGTTAAAGAGGCTCGGATTCGGCTATGACTGGACAAGAGAGATTGCAACCTGTGATGTGGAATATTACAGGTGGGAACAATGGATATTCCTGAAGATGTTCGAAAGGGGTCTTGTATACAGAAAAAGCTCACCGGTAAACTACTGTCCGAAATGCCAGACCGTGCTCGCAAATGAACAGGTTGAAGGGGGGGCGTGCTGGAGATGCAGCGAGGAGGTTATACAGAAGGAACTTACCCAATGGTTCTTTGCCATTACTCAATATGCCGACGAATTGTACGACTACTGCGACAGACTGCCCGGCTGGCCTGAAAAGGTACTCAGTATGCAGAAGAACTGGATTGGTAAAAGTTATGGCGTAGAGGTTGATTTTCGTCTTGAAGACGGCAGTCCCCTTACTATTTTTACCACGAGACCGGATACACTCTACGGGGTGACTTTTATGGTCCTTGCCCCGGAACACCCCTTTTCCGGTGTTCTTGCCCTGGGTACACCTTATGAACATGATGTTCATGCCTTTATCGATCGTGCCAAGGCCCAGGACAGAAGCTTCAGGGCTGAAACAGAGATTAAAAAAGAGGGTGTCTTTACGGGAAAATACGCAATAAATCCCCTTACCGATACAAAGATCCCCATCTATATAGGTAACTTTGTCCTTATGGGATACGGTACCGGCGCTATCATGTCCGTTCCTGCCCACGATCAGAGGGATTTTGAATTTGCCAAAACCTTTGATCTGCCTCTCATTGTGACTATTGTGCCCGAGGACGGCGCCCTTGATCCGGCGGCAATGACAGAGGCCTATGAGGCTGACGGCATAATGGTTAATTCCGGCACATTTGTTGGTATGAAAAACAGGGAAGCTATCCCGAAAATCATCGATTTCATTGAAGAGAAAGGGATGGGGAAAGGGAAGGTAAACTTCCGGTTAAGGGATTGGGGCATATCAAGGCAGAGATACTGGGGGACGCCTATACCGGTGATCTATTGTGATGACTGCGGCATTGTGCCTGTTCCCTATGAGGACCTGCCTGTTGTATTGCCTCTTGACCTTGAAATAAAGGTGGTTGGCAAGTCTCCTCTTGCTGAATGTGCCGAGTTCTATAATGTGCATTGTCCGAAGTGCGGGAAACCTGCAAAAAGAGAGACAGACACTATGGACACCTTTGTGGAGTCTTCGTGGTATTTTCTCAGATATACCTGTCCTCAATACGATGAGGGGCCCCTTGACAGGAAAAAGGTGGACTACTGGGCGCCTGTAGATCAATACATAGGCGGAGTTGAACATGCGGTTCTCCATCTCCTCTACTCGAGATTTTTCAACAGGGTTCTTAATGATCTCGGATTAATGGGGGCGCGTGAGCCCTTTAAAAATCTCCTTACCCAGGGGATGGTAATAAAGGACGGGTCAAAGATGAGCAAATCGAAGGGCAACGTAGTTGACCCGGACTACCTCATTGAAAAGTATGGAGCTGATACGGCGAGGCTGTTCTGTCTTTTTGCATCACCACCGGAAAAAGACCTTGATTGGAGCGACAAGGGGGTAGAAGGCAGCTTCAGATTTCTTCAGAGGGTCTGGAGGCTTGTGGCAGACAGGGCAGAGGCGCTGCAAGGCGTGGAAGCATACCTGGTGCCGGAAGAACGGGAGAGTGATTACATCCAGCTTGCCCACAAGATACATAAGACTATAAAGAAGGTGACGGAGGATATAGAGCGGTTCCATCTCAATACCGCCATAGCGAGTATTATGGAGCTTGTAAATACGACCTACAAGTTTATTGAGATGGAAAGAAAGGAAAAGGCAGCCTTAAGTCTCCTCAAGGGGGCGATTGAAACGGTCATAATGCTTCTCTTCCCCTTTGTTCCCCATATTGCAGAAGAACTTTGGGGGCAGATAGAGACAGGGGGCCGTCTCCTCGGTGCCTATTGGCCTGTGTGGGACGAGGCATACGTAAAAGATGAGAAGGTAATGGTTGTGGTACAGATTAACGGAAAACTGAGAGACAGTTGTGAAGTGGAACGGGATATGGAAGAAGCGCAATTAAAGGAGATTATCTTTGGTCTTGAGAAGATACAGCGATATGTGGAAGGGACAGAGATAATAAAGACTATCATCGTACCCAACAAGCTTGTGAATATTGTGTGCAGGTAAAAGAGGGCGCTTAGATATGAGAAAAACGGAAAAACGGATCAGTCTTTTTATAATTAGCGTGGTGGTAATGGTGACGATACTCTGTTCCTGCGGATACCAGCTTGTACAAGATAAGGGTATATTCGGGGGCGATATTACGTCGCTTTATCTTCCTATTTTTAAGAATATTACCTATGAACCCCATGCCTCCCTCTATATGTCGGACGCTTTTGCCCGGGAACTCACCTCTTCCGGACTTTTTACCATGAACAAGGAGAATTCTGACGGCTACATTGAGGGAACCATAAGAATGATCAGGATTCTGCCTGCAACTATGGATAAATATGGTGTTGTAGTTGAAAAACAGGTTTCTGTTGAAATTGTCCTTGCCCTTTACAAGAGGAATGGCGCTTTTGTAAAAAGGTGGCACTTCTCGGACACGGAGGTTTACAGAGCAGATGACATTAATGCCGAGGATTACAATAAAAGGAATGCCCTGCGGATTGTATCAGGGAGAATGGCAAGAAAATTCGCAGCAGTAATCCTTATCGATTATTGATCCTGAAGGCCTGGGCCTGTCTACGCATATTGCGCAGGCAGGAAGAAGAATAGATATTTGAAAACGAGTCTGTTGTGATTAGCCTTTTTGCGAGAAGCTATGAACCTTTTTTGATAATCTTGCGACTTTCCGTGATGCATTATTGTGATGTATAACGCCTTTTGAAGCTGCCCTGTTTATGAATGATACGGCTTTTTTGAATGCTTCATCGACATGTTCCGCGTCCTTATTCTCCATAACAGCAGTAATCTTCTTGATATAAGTTTTCATGGTTGACTTCACATGTGAATTCCGCAGTCTTTTTTCGTCAGCCTGACGTGCTCTTTTTATTGCAGATTTATTTTTCCTCAAAACCAGCCCTCCATTTATATTTGCCTTTATTTACCATTGATTGCAGTCAAAAGTCAAACACAAAATACATTGCCATTGATTATCAGATAAGGATGAAGGGCCTAACCACTAAGACATTAGAGAGACAGAAAATTAGACTATCTCAAAATCCTGTTCAATCTTATACGATGTGTATTGATGAACGATAGGCCCTTGAAGTACTATTCTCACATAAGGAGAATTACTTTTTACCGGCAGCTCTTTTTGAAGCCTTGAGCGGATTAATTTTCAGTTCTTCCACTGTTTTGGTTTTCTTTACATTAGACGACATAGAGCATATGCCCTTCTGCCATTTTTGTGCGGGAGCAGGAAAACTTGAACAGAATTTACCGGATTCAAACTCAAGTATCCGAGCACAGCCTTCGCAATTTTCTACAATCGTGAGGCATTTTCCGCCGCTGTAAGAACAGCCGGTCTTTTTCATGAAAAGACACTCTGTTCCCTGTTTTAATGTTACACATATCATACGACACCACCTCCTTGAGAAATATTAAGGGTTAATCATAAACGATAAATAAGACCTTTGTCAATAGTCAAATCAATACAGCTATGGCTTCATGCCGTACAAGGATGTTCCGCTATTTTGCTTGACAAACCATTCTATTTAAGATACGCTTTTTTCTATGAAAAGAAGCAATGGTTTTTACGGTTTTTACTTTTACTTTAGGAGCTTGCACCCAGGCATTATTTTGCTTTGAATGAGCAAAAAGCCATGGGTGCAAAGGCCCCATGGCTTTTTTTTATGTGATAGGCCATGGCAGTGCAGCCATGGCTTTTGTTATTTCTAAGGAGGTTAAATGATAGTTTCAAAAGAACTGCACAAGTTGATACAGGATCAGGAAGGTTGGACCAGGAGGATGTTCGAGGAGGGGATCAGGATAAAAAAGCTCTACGGTGCTGACAGTGTCTATGATTTTTCACTGGGGAACCCCGATACGGAACCGCCTGAGGCATTGAGTAAGGCTCTTCTTGAGGAACTCACCCATCCGACGATGGGGATGCACAGATATATGTCGAACAGCGGATATGAGGAGGTAAGAGAGGAAATCGCGGATTATCTGACGGAGACCCGTGGTCTAACCTTCACGGCCAATCATGTTTTCATGACTGTGGGCTGTGCCGGCGGCATTAATGTACTTCTCAAGAGTATGCTCAACCGGGGAGAGGAGGTTATTGTCCCCACCCCGTTCTTCTGGGAATTCAAGAATTATATCCATAACTGTGGCGGTGTTACCCGTTTTGTGGAATCGCTGAAGGACTTTCAGCTCGACGTGGGGAAAATAGAAGAAGCGATCAATCCGAAGACCAGGGCGATCCTGATCAACAGCCCGAATAATCCCACGGGCGCTGTCTACAGAGAGGAAAATCTGAAAGAGCTTGTTGCGCTTCTCGACAGGAAACGAGAGGAAGGGCAGGATATCTACATAATCGCCGACGAGGCATACAGAAAGCTGATTTATGACGGCATGGAACTTCCGAACCTTTTCAAAATGTATGATCTTGTTCTGGCGATAACCTCCCATTCCAAGGACCTTGCGCTGGCAGGAGAAAGAATCGGTTATATCGCCATTTCCCCGAATATCAAGGAACTCGATCTCCTTGTATCTGCCATGACCATTTCGATCAGGACCCTTGGGTTCGTGAATGCCCCGGCCCTTTTTCAGAGGGTAGTGGGCAAATTCCAGAGGACCTCTGTAAGCATAGAGGATTACCAGAAGAAAAGGGACGTACTATATGACGCCCTCGTGCAGGCGGGTTTCGAGTGCGTGAAGCCCATGGGCGCATTCTATCTCTTCCCCAAATCTCCCATACCGGACGAGCTTGAGTTCGTGAGGATCCTCCAGCAGGAGGAAAGGATAATGGTGGTTCCCGGGAGAGGTTTCGGAAGTAAAGGCTATTTCAGGATTGCCTACTGTGTACCCATGGATAAGATACTTAAGGCCCTGGACGGTTTCACGCGGATAGGAAAAGAATATATAAGAAAGGGGTAGGTTATGGCAATATCAAAAGCAATCGCGGAATCAATGAAGAGCTCTTCCTGGATCAGGGCAATGTTTGAAGAGAGCGAGAAACTCAAGAAACAGTTCGGTCCGGAGAATATCTTTGATTTTACCCTGGGAAACCCCGTCGCCGAGCCTCCCGAGGCCCTCAAAAAAGAGCTGAAGAGGATTGTTTCGTTAGAGATGAAGGGCATGCACCGGTATATGACCAACAGCGGGTATGAAGAGGTGAGAGCAGAAATAGCCCATTTCTACAGGGAAAATACTGGCCTCGATTTTTCCTCGAACCACATCATCATGACCGTGGGCGCGGCAGGGGGCATCAATGTGGTCTGTAAGGCCCTTCTCGATCCTGGAGATGAGGTGATAGTGCCCAACCCGTACTTTGTGGAATTTCAGTTTTACATAGGGAATCACGGTGGTGTCATAAAACTTGTGGATACACGTGAAGATTTTCACCTGGACCTTGACAAGATCGCTGAGGCGATCACACCCAGGACAAAGGCAATACTGATAAACTCTCCCCACAACCCCACGGGGGTTGTCTATAATGAAAAGGAGCTGAAGGAACTTGCGGCACTGCTAAAGAAGAAGAAGCGGGAAGGGCATAGGATCTTTCTTATTTCGGATGAAGCCTACAGGAAGATCATCTATGATGGAGTCTCATTCCCTGATGTGTTTGCCCTGTATGATGACACGATTTCGGTCACATCTCATTCCAAGGACCTTGCTCTTCCCGGCGAGAGGATAGGGTATATTGCCATATCGCCGCTTCTTAAGAACGTAAAGACCTTTATTGACGCCGCGATTTTTGCGAACAGGATCCTTGGTTTCATCAATGCCCCTGCCATAATGCAGCGCCTTGTCGGCAAGTTTCAGAAGAACAGCGTTGATATTATGGATTACCAGAAGAAAAGGGATGCCATATATGACATTCTGGTGAGCTCCGGATTTGAAGTGATAAAACCGTTAGGCGCTTTCTATATTTTCCCCAAGTCTCCGATTCCTGATGACATCAAGTTCGTGAGGACCTTACAGAAACACCATGTCCTTGGTGTCCCGGGCATAGGGTTTGGAAAAAGCGGGTATTTCAGGCTGGCCTACTGTGTGAATATGGAAATCATAGAGGGTTCGAGGAAATATTTTAAGGAGCTTGGAGAAGAGCTCCATCAAATATGACGTCTGTGTTGATGTACTGAGCGCAGAGACAGGAATAGAACTCCCTGTCCGGGGTATCCTCCCCCTTCAGATTTTCTACAGGTGGAAAGATCCCGAGGATGGGGGCTGTCAGATATTTTTTGAGAATATCGGGGTTTGTTTGCGCCGCCGGTTTATCAGTGCCTTCCGTATTGTTCAGAATTACCCCGAGAACCTTGATTCCCTGGGCTTGCAGGATTCTGCATGTCGAGAGAGTGTGATTGATTGTTCCCAGGCCGAGCCGGGAGACGATGACTGCCGGAAGGTTCCATCTCTTGATCAGGTCCGCAAAGAAAAAACCATCCTTTATAGGAACAAGGACACCGCCTGCCCCTTCAACTATTGTGATGTCATGGTTTCCGATAATCCGTTTATAAGCATTATCAACGACGTTGAGGTCTATCTCTATCTGTTCAAGCATGGCTGCCGATTCAGGGGCCAAGGGCAATGGGAAGGTGTATGGCGAGATGGTGGCAAGGTCATCGGCGCTACCGGAGGCTTTTTTGAGGGACGTTCCGTCACAGGAGAAAAGGTCGGAGCGGTTTTCCGGGAGACCTGTCTCGAAGGGCTTCATTACGCCCACTCTGAGGCCTTTTTTCAGGGAGAAGAAGGCTGCCAGGCTGACGGAAATAAGGGTTTTTCCGACATTCGTGTCGGTTCCGGTGACAAAAAAGGCCCTCATTATCGAACGATTGAAGAGATTATGAGGGCAATACCTATAAAGACACAGGCGCAGATAATTGAAAGTCCGATATTGCCATCATCGGATATCTTTTTCTCAAAATCAGTGGAGAATATAGCCCCTACAATTTTCAGGGATATAAGTACAATAATCATGTAGATGGTTGAGTAGACAAACATCTCGATAACATTGCCCATCATTTTCCACATTATTGTCCCTCAGTTTGAAAGGTAATATATAAGATTGTCAAGGGCTGAGGTAAAAAAGAGGTTTCTCAGCCTGATATGTTTGGGTACTGACACGGGAGAGGGGGAGAAATTGAGTATCCCCTTGACATTTGCATCCACAAGCTGGTTTGCAACTTTCTGGGCTTCACTCGGGGGGACGGTGATTATCCCTATCTCTATTTCTCTAACCTTCACCACCTCTTTGAGGCGGTCTACATGGAATATCTCTACGGGTCTGCCCATCCTTTCAGAGATATGACCGATTACCTTCACAGGATCAATGTCAAAGGCTGCGACGATTTTATAATTTTGCTTCAGGAAGTCCTTGTATACGAG
Source organism: Syntrophus sp. (in: bacteria) (assembly GCA_013824835.1). Classification (GTDB taxonomy): domain Bacteria; phylum Desulfobacterota; class Syntrophorhabdia; order Syntrophorhabdales; family Syntrophorhabdaceae; genus PNOM01. The sequence goes on from PNOM01000008.1 coordinate 25,781, forward strand.
CAGAGCGCTGCCCATATTGCCGATTCCTATCACGCCGATCTTCCACTCCCGGTTTATACCCAGTATTTCTTTGATATTAAACTTCAGTTCTTTAACATTATATCCCATGCCCCGTATACCGAACTCACCAAAATAGGCAAAATCTTTTCTGACCTGGGCAGCGTTTACATTGCACATGTTTGCGAGAAGGGCACTTGATGAAACCTTTTCATTCCTATTTTCGAGATCTTCGAGACATTTCAGGTAATTTGATAACCGCCTGATTGTTGCCTCGGGAATTTTAGGGTATTTAGCCATTTCAGCACCTGTTTAAACAATTACCTGTATTTTTTATATGTTTTTAGCATGTATTATGATCGATTGCAAGAGAAAATTTTAACAAGCGTACCCTCACTCTACGCCTGCATGTGGTTTATTGAAGAATCAATGGTATATGATGTTATTCATTCCGGGTGAAACAAATTCAACCCCAGCACATCCTTCATGGTATATATGCCGATACCTTTGTTTGCGATCCATTTGGCAGCAAGAATCGCACCCTGGGCGAAGTTTTCCCGGGAGTATGCCCTGTGAGTGATTTCCAGTCTTTCTCCGATCCCGGCGAACATGACCGTATGTTCGCCCACCACATCGCCCCCCCTCAGGGCGAGAATGCCTATCTCGTCCTTATGCCGTTCCCCGGTCATGCCTTTTCTCCCGAATATTTCCATCCAGCCCCTTTCGGGTTGTGCTGCCTCAATGACTTCCATCAGCTTGATCGCTGTTCCGCTCGGGGCGTCCTTTTTCAGCCTGTGGTGCATCTCTACTATTTCTATGTCGTAGCCTTCTTTAAGTATTCGCGCCAGTTTTTCCACTGCATCAAACATGAGGTTCATGCCTACGCTCATATTTGGAGATATGACTGCACGGGCCCCCTCCATGCCTTTTATTTTCACAAGGTCTCCATCGGAAATACCTGTTGACCCGACAATTATTGCCTTTTTATTTGCTGCAGCGATCCTGAAATGTTCAAGAGTAGCCCCGGGATCTGTAAAATCGATGACCACATCGCATGTATCTATGATGCGGGATAAGTCATCAACGACCGCAATCGAAGCTTTGCCTTCGCCTCCGTATACGGTTTTATTGATCATGGGATGGTTTTTCGCCTCAATAGCACCTGTTACAATAATCTCACTGTCTGCAAGGGCAAGCTTGAGGATGGCGCTTCCCATCTTTCCTGCGATGCCGGTGATAACGAGCCTGATCATTACACTCTCCTGAATAGATTGTATTCTTTAAGGATATTTGTGAGGAACCTGTTATTTCCTTCAGAGAGGGGGCACAAGGGAAGTCTGAATTCCTTCTCAATCATACCCATGTGATAAAGCGCTTCTTTTACGGGAATCGGATTTGTCTCAACAAACATGGCCTGCATAATTGGGAGAAGTACGGCATTTATGTCTCGAGCCTTTTCAATGTCTTTCATTTTCATGAATGCTGTGTAAAGTTCATTCAGTTCTCTCGGCATAATATTGGAGAGGACAGATATGACCCCCTTTGCGCCCACGCTCATCATGGGGAGGAAGAGGTTGTCATCTCCAGAAAGAATCGTAAATGTGCCTTTTGTAAGCCTGAATATATCGGCAACCTGGACAAGGGACCCCGATGCCTCTTTTATAGCAATAATATTGGGGATGGCAGCGAGCCTTGCAACTGTCTCAGGTGTTATGCTGATCCCCGTTCTTCCCGGTACGTTGTAAAGAACCAGTGGTATGTTGACCTCTTCGGACACCTTTTTATAATGCAGGTAAAGGCCTTCCTGGGTAGGCTTGTTATAGTAAGGGGTTGTAAGGAGGCAGGCATCTGCACCCACCTTTCTTGCGCTTTCCGTCAGCTCGATTGTCTCAGCGGTACTGTTTGATCCTGTTCCTGCGATCACCGGCACCTGACCGTTCACGCATTGAACGGTCAGTTCAATGACCCGGGTATGTTCTTCATAGGAAAGGGTTGCTGCCTCGCCCGTTGTTCCGCAGGGTACAATGCCGTTTATACCGTTTTCAAGCTGAAAGCCGATGAGTCTCTTCAAGCCTTCCTCATCTACGCTGTAATCAATAAAAGGCGTGACCAGAGCCGTATAAATACCTTTTAAATCCATGAGTTTCTCCTTTATAAAAGCGCTTCTTTGTTAAGTGTCCCTATGTATATAAGCCGTGTGTCCCCTTCGAGATATACCTCATCATTTATATAGACTTTGAGGATCTCACCTCCCCTGGTAATGATATTAACGGGGCTTTCAACCAGAGATTTTTCTCTCAGGATGATACCCGCTGCCACCGCGCCGGTCCCGCATGCATAGGTTTCTCCTTCTACACCCCTCTCGTAGGTTCTCAGTTTAAGATTTCCTTTGTCAATGATCTCCACGAAGTCTACGTTTGTTCCTTTCTCACCAAAAGACTTGTGATGGCGAATAAGTCTTCCCAGTTCTTCAACGGGCGTATAATCCACGTCATCAACAAGAAGTACGGCGTGAGGCACCCCTGTATTGACACTGCTTAAGAATATCTCTTTATCCTCAAGGCCCACGGGGTAATCGAGTTTTAGTTGAGAGGGTGTTGTAAGCTGGAGTTTTACCCTGGTGCCGGTTACTTCAGCTTTTATGATGCCTGCGATTGTTTCAAAGGCCATTTTTTCCTTTGCAATACCGGTGATACAGGCAAACCTTGCCGCACACCTGCCGCCATTTCCGCACATTTCTGCCTCTGAACCGTCAGCGTTAAAAAACCTCCAGCGAAAATCGTGCTCCTTCGAATTTTCAATCAATATCATGCCATCTGCCCCGACAGAGTGGTGAAGCCTGCATACCTTCTGTATAAACCCCTTTATATCAGGGAACATTGCATCAACCTTTCCATCCCTGTTATCAACGACAATAAAGTCGTTCCCGCTTGCACTCATCTTATAAAAATTCAGCTCTGACACGATGTTATACCTCCAGAAATGGTGGGATTACTTCCCTTTTTATTAAGTCTTGAATGGTCTCTCTTGTTCGTATTATGTGATACTCAGTCCCCTTTACGAGCACTTCTGCTGCACGGCCCCTTGAATTGTAATTCGAGGACATGGAAAAACCGTATGCGCCTGCGCCCATAACAGCCAACAACTCTGTTTTTTCAAGAAGGGGCATTTCACGGTCTTTTGCAAGAAAGTCTCCTGATTCACAGATCGGACCAACGATATCGACCATGATCTTTCCTTTGTCCTGTTTCTTTATGGGGATAATCTTGTGATAGGCATCATAGAGGGAAGGCCGCACCAGGTCGTTCATTGCGCCATCTACGATGTAGAAGGTTTTTCCCGGTACGTTCTTGATGTAGAGGATCTTTGTAACAAAAATACCGCTATTTCCTACAAGTACCCGTCCCGGTTCAAGTATGACCGTGAGGCCCGTATTCCTTAATTCTTCTTCGATCACACGGGCGTACTCTGCGGGTTGGGGGGGAAGTTCATCCTTGTAAGTAATGCCAAGACCGCCGCCAATATCAATATAGGTGAGCGCTACCCCGTCTTCTGCGAGTTGGGAGACCATTCCTTTCAATGACCGGACAGCATCCACAAAAGGAGAGAGTTCGAGAATCTGGGAGCCTATATGGGAAGATATGCCTACAGGCATAAGATATTTCTCGTGAAGGGCCTTTTTATAAAGGGCGTGAGCATCATCCCAGAGTACACCGAATTTGTTTTTCTTGAGGCCGGTCGTGATGTACGGATGGGTTTTGGGGTCGATCTGAGGATTTACCCTGATGGAAAAAGGTACGATTTTTTTGAGTCTCTTTGCCACCCCTGCGAGGGTAGAGAGCTCTTCCTCAGACTCAACATTGATCATAAGGATATCGGCTTTTACTGCAGCTCTCAGTTCTTCCTCTGTTTTTCCCACACCGGAGAAGACTATCTTTTTCCCTGGAATATTGGCATGGAGTGCCCTGAAAAGCTCTCCCCCTGATACAATATCAACCCCTCCGCCGAGCCTTCCAATGACCCTCAGCAAGGCGCCATTTGAGTTTGCTTTGCAGGAATAACAGGTGAGATGGGGCATGGTTGAAAAGGCATCGTTAAAGACGTTAAAATGCCTCTCAAGGGTCTTGCAGCTGTAGATGTAGACTGGTGTCCCGGTTTTTCTAACGATCTCTGCAATCGGGACGTCTTCGCAGAAAAGTTCATTGTTTTTGTATTCAAAGAAATTCATGGCTCACTCTTTCAATATTATTATAGATTCCCTGGAGGGTTCACTCTCATTATCCGCTTCATCAACGGCAGTCACATAGTATGAAACATACCGCATTTCAGGCAGATTCTCATCAAGAAATATTGGTTCGAAAACCTCTTCATCGTTCAGTTTATCGGCCTTACCATTGATTACCCTGTAAATGTTGTATCCGTAAAGGTCTTTTTCAATGTTTTCTTTCCAGGTCACCTGGACCCCTTTACCCTTTTTCTCTGCCTTTATATCTCGCGGGACTGCAGGGGGAGTCAGGTCAACAGGTGTGGCTTCAACTTTAGTGCCTTGCCCCTCCCGTTTGATTCCGCCCTTCATAGTTACCTTTCTTATCTCATATTGGTAGGTCTTCCCGTTTTCGAGCCCGGAATCAATGAAGTACGGTTTTGAGAGAGGACCTTGATTCACAGGAAAGAGGGGGTAGATGGCATCCTCGAACCTGTATATGTTGTATGTAAAACCGTCCTCCTGGGACCATTTGAATTCAACCCGTTCATCATCCCCTTGTGCGGAGACATTCGTCGGGGGACTCGGAGTATCCTCCCAGGTAATGGCAAAGGGGTTTGAAGATGCTCCCATAGTGCCTTTCATGGTAACCGGATATACCTTGTATGAGTATAGAAGACCCTTCATCAGGTCATCGTCGTACACGTATAGCCTCCCGTTTACGATCGTAAACCCTTTGTTGTCATTTAATATAATCTCCTTAAAAGGTTCAAGGCCTCCCATGCAACTGCCGCAGGCCTTCAATATCTTAAAACCGCCAAGACCCCTCAGGTCAGAGCCGTCCTTATCTTTTGTTGGTATGGAAAAGGAGAGGAACAGAACACCGTCTTTTACCTCTCCGGTGAAATCATTAATCCCGCCCAACACGGGCAACCTCATGGGCGTGGGAGGCGATTTTTTGCCACACCCGGAAAAAAGGATCACCATACAGATGCTAATAACTAAGATATATCTTTTCTGCATCCAGTTCCTTTTCAACCTCCGCAAAAGAGGCTGCTCCGTCTGTTTTTCTGTTCGATAAAATCTTCCGGGGGTCAATATATTCAAAAATATCGTCCTCAAACATTGCAGAGTATGTCCTCATCTCTGCAATGTTCATGGAGAGGAGAGGCATCTCCTTTTCTTCGCAGTCACGGACCAGCTTGCCCACTATGCCGTGGGCCTCTCTAAAGGGCATGCCTTTCAGGGTGAGATATTCCGCCATTTCTACTGCAGGCATAAAGCTTCCATAGGCAGCTGCCTCCATCCGTTTCCTGTTTGTCTGCATTCCTTCTACACATAAGGCCATGATGGAAAGGGCGTCTTTAACTGTGTTGAGGGCATGGAAGAGAGGTTCCTTATCCTCCTGGAGGTCTCTGTTGTAGGTCATGGGGAGCCCCTTGAGCAGGGAGAGCATACTGAAGAGGTCGCCCATTACCCGGGATGTCTTTCCCCTTGTTAACTCCAGGGCGTCGGGGTTTTTCTTGTGGGGCATGAGGCTGCTTCCCGTGCAGAGTTCGTCAGGCAGAGAAATAAAAGCGAATTCCTCAGTGGAGAATATGATCAGATCCTCAGAGAGCCTGCTCAAATGGATCATTATTGCAGTTATTGAGAATAGGGCGTCAATGACAAAATCTCTGTCTGCAACGGCATCCATGCTGTTTTCGGAGACCCTGGAAAAACCGAGCCTTTCCCTTACGAATTCCCTGTCAAGGGGTATAGTCGACCCTGCAAGGGCGCCGCTTCCGAGGGGCAACACGTCAATCGCAGTCCTGACTGTGCGCAACCGTTCCCGGTCCCTCTTGAACATATAGTAATATGCCATGAGATAATGGGAGAAGGGAATGACCTGTGCCCTCTGCATATGGGTATAGCCGGGCATAATGGCGCTCTTCTCCTGCTCGCTTTTATCAATAAAGGCCTTAAGGAGTGAATGGAGACACCCGTTGACCCTGGCGAGCTCGTCTTTCAGGTACATTCTCATATCAAGGGAGACCTGATCATTCCTGCTCCGCCCTGTATGGAGCCTCTTTCCTGCATCGCCTATCTTTTCTATGAGACGGGCCTCGATATGCATATGGATATCTTCCATGGCAGTTGAAAAGATGAATTGCCCTTCCTTTATCTCAACCTTTATTTCATCAAGGGCGCCTGCAATATCATCCCGTTCCTTTTCGCTGAGAATGCCGATTTTCTGCAGCATCTCCGCATGGGCCTTGCTTCCCTCAATATCGTATTCAAAAAGCACCCAGTCGAAGTCAATGGAGGCGCTGTAACGCTCCATGAGCGGGTCTGTTGTTCCCTTGAATCTTCCTCCCCATGCCTTCATATTCTCTCTCCGAATAAAGCGGTCCCTACCCTTACCATAGTCGCGCCTTCCTCGATAGCAACTTCGAAATCGCTTGACATGCCCATAGAAAGCTCTGTCATGGCAAGGCCGAATTCCCTGTTTACCCTCTGAAGGGTTTCCCTCAGTTGTGAGAAAAGGGGCCTTGCCTCTTCAGGGTCTTCCCCATAAGGGGCCATGGTCATAAGGCCCGCAGGTATTATAGAGGTTAGTGTTCCTATTTTCTCAAGCATCCCCTTCAGGGCATCTTCCTCTGCGCCGTGTTTTGACTCTTCTTTGGACAGGTTAAGCTCAAAGAGGACCTTCATGGTTTTACCATATTGGTCGAGGCCTTCAAGAAGCTCCCGTCTGTCTATGGAATGAACATAGTCGAAAAGCCCGGGTATATATTTCAGTTTGTTGGTTTGAATATGGCCGATCATATGCCAGCGCACCTCTTTTTCAAAACCTTCAATCTTTTTTCGAGCCTCCTGGATATAATTCTCTCCAAAATCGTGTATACCGCACCTCGCTGCCTCCTGTATCCGTTCCCGGTCAACCCTTTTGGTCACCCCTATGAGAAGCACATCGGATTCCGGCCTCCCCGAGATGTTGCAGGCCCTTGCGATACGCTCCCGTACAATTCTTATCGAATCTTCAATGCTGTTCACGAAAGAACGCCCAGGGACAAAAGCACCTCAGCAACCTCGCAAATGGGGAGACCCACTACGTTCGAATATGAACCCTTTATCTCTTTTACCATATAACCGCCTTTACCCTGGACCGCATATGAGCCGGCCTTTCCGAGCGGTTCCGAAGTCTTTATATACCGCATGATCTCATCATCTGACAGATCTCTCAAAAAAACCTTTGTTTCTACGGCATCCTGGCAGACAATATTTTTCGATACATTGAGGACACAGTAACCGGTAAAGACTTTGTGCCATTTATTCCGCAATGATGTGAGCATATTGAATGCATCCGTATTATTCTCCGGTTTCCCCAGGACCTTTCCTTTGGAGACCACCACGGTGTCTGCGCCGATAACCCATTTTTCAGGGAAATGATTCCCCACTTTCAGGGCCTTCTCGTGCGACATTCTCAGCACAAAGTCCCTCGGGGATTCACCCTTTTCCCTCTTTTCGTCGATATCAGGGGGTATAATGGAGAAAGAAATGCCCAGAGACCTTAAAATATCTACCCTTCGAGTAGATTCGCTTGCCAATATTATTGAATCTCCATCCTTCACTTGAAACATGCATACTCCTCAATGTAGAATAGAAAAATATATGAAATTGGCTTTAATTTCAAGATAAATCTATTGAAACTGGAAAGGGGAATCGATGGAAGAGGTGATACAGGTCACGACTACAGGGGACAATAAGGAGATTGTGAAAAAAATCGGAAGGCATCTTGTCGAAATGAGGCTGGCATCATGTGTCCAGATAATCGGTCCCATAACGAGCATATATTGGTGGAAAGACAAGGTAGAGGAAACCGAGGAATGGCTGTGTATCATCAAGAGCAGACAATCCCTCTATGAAGCAATAGAAAGGGAGATTGTGCGGCTTCATACCTACGAACTACCTGAAATAATTGCATTAAAGATTGAAAAGGGGTTGCCGGGATATATGAAATGGGTTGTGGATGAAACGGTGAGCAGGGAATAGTAAAAGCCCTGCGAGCTAAATGATGCTGCTTATTTCTTGACAAACATTTCCCTTCTTTCTACAATATGTGAAATTGTTCATAATCTACTTGGAGGACTTATGTGGGAGAACTTAAGCCTTACAGAAGTGACGGAGTTAGCGAAAGACCCCTATCCTTCCATACGGAAGTGGAAAAAGGAGACCGGAAAAACCATTGTTGGCAGCACTATTGCTGATGTACCTGAAGAGGTGATCTATGCCTTCGGATTTCTTCCTGTGGCCCTGCTGGGCACCAATAAGCCCCTGAAAAAGGCGCCCAGCCTCTTGCCGGACAACGCATGTTCCCTGGCCAGAAGCAACCTTGAACTGGCCTTGAGCTATGAAGGCGATCTTTTTGACGGGTTTGTCCTGCCTCAGGTGTGTGATACTACCCAGCATTTATCCGACATCTGGAGAATCAACTTCCCTAATACCTATGTAGAGAGCTTCCTTGCCCCCCGTCAGGTGGACAGGGAAAGCGCCAGGTACTGGGTCAAGGAAGAGACGGAGCGTCTTATCGCCTCTTTGAGCGCGCGATTCAACAAGAAGATCACTGATGAGGACCTCAAAAGATCGATTGTCCTTCACAATGAGAACAAGGCACTTATAAAGGAGATTTACGAGGTAAAGAGGAAATACCCTGTTTCCATTACCAACAAGGAGTTCTTCTCCCTCATCAAGCTCTCTATGCAGGTTGATAAGGCTGAATTTAATCAGACCCTCAAAAAGATCAGGGATTCATTAGAGAAAAAAGAGGGTGAGGGATATACGGAAATCATACTGACAGGCATCACCTGTGACCCCCCTGAGATTTTTGATCTCTTTGACGAGATCAAGCTTAATGTGGTGGCAGATGCCCTTGTCACGGGTTCCCGCTATCTCCAGGGCGTTGTTCCTGAGGGAAACCCCCTTGACGCCCTTGCAGAGAGACACTTCAAGAGGGGATTCTACTCGCCTATCCACGATAATGTCTACAAAGGGTTTAAGGAATTAAAGGCCCTCTTTGATCAGTATAAGCCAAAGGCAATTGTTTACATCCACATCGAATTCTGTGAATCTGAAGAGTACGACATGCCTGATTTAAAGAGCATGATCAAGAAAGAGGGTATCCCCATGCACATCCTTTCAACCGAATTTCAGACCCTCTCCCTGTCACATGTGAGAACAAGACTCCAGGCGTTTTTTGAATCCTTGAAGGGAGGCACCTTATGAGCGAGAAACCGAGTTCCAAGGCGTTATCAAAAAAGATCACCGAAGAGTACATGGACGAGGCATTCCGCGCCCATGAACTGGGCAAGCTTGTGGGATATACCACGGCTATTTCCCCGGTGGAGCTCTTTGTTGCTCACGATATTGTACCTATTTACCCGGAGAACCATGCAGTTGCAAACCTGACGGCAAAGAAGGGCGCTGAAATATGCAGCATCACAGAAAATCTTGGATACAGCAGCCACCTCTGTGCCTATGCAAGAACCGACCTGGGCTACAGGGAATCAGGGAAGACAATCACCAAGGGTATCCCTGAACCGGACATTTTCCTGGCCTGCAATGCCCAGTGTTTTACCCTCACCAAGTGGTTTCAGGTCCTGGCCCGCAGGGGAGACCTTCCGGTTTTCGTCTTCGACACCCCGGAACATGTTATGAATGCGGCGGCGCGGAAAGAGATCGTCAAGTACTGTGTCCTTCAGCTCAAGGAACTTATCGCCTGGCTTGAAGGGATAACAAAAAAGAAATTCAACTATGACAGGCTGCAGGAAGTGATGATGTATTCTGCCCAGTCAAGCATTCTCTATAAGAAGTTCCTCGATATGGCCCAGTATAAGCCATCGCCTATCAGCATATTTGATGCCCTTATCGGCATGGCGATTGCGGTTTACCGCAGGGGTACCCCTGAGTGCGTGGAATACTATCAGACCCTCTGCGACGAGATCGATGAAAAGGTGCAGAAAGGGATTGGCGTTGTCCAGGATGAGAAATACCGGCTCTACTGGGAGAATCTCCCTGTCTGGTTTAAGTTCAGCGATCATGCAAAGCTCCTTGCTTCCTATGGTGCGGTCATTCTGACCTCCCTTTACGTCCATGCGTGGAGTCTTGATTTTGATCTCAATAAAGACCCCCTTGAAACCCTTGCAGAGAACTATGTAAACCGTTTCTCCAACTCTACCATTGAAGACAGGGCGGATATGGCCGTTGACCTTTTCAAGAGGTATGATATGAACGGCATGATCATGTTTATGAACAGAAGCTGCAAGGCAGTATCCTTTGCAGTGCCTACGCTTAAGGATATCCTTACCAAGAGGACAGGCATTCCTGCCCTTGTATTTGAGAGCGATATGGGGGATCAGAGGTTCTACTCCGAGACCCAGATCAGGACGAGGATCGAGGCCTACTTCGAAACCCTCGACAGTCTCCAGAGAAGCAAATCAGCGTAATTGTAACACTTATATTGTAATCAGAAGCCCCCGGATGGGAAACCTCCGGGGGTTCTTTGTTATGGGTTTATCCGGTTTTTGTTGCATGTTTTCTGTACATGAGACATTTTGGATCGTTTTTAGTTTTGTTTATCAGCCCTTGGCATAGGGCGGAAGCTCCATCTCCGCCGCCCTGCTGCGCTTGCGCCTTACGACGTATCCCGATACGCCTCCAGCCAGCAATGCTCACAGCGCAACACATCGAACCTTTCACCCCATACCGTCGTCTACTCAACCCGGCAACATTCGATTTTTTATAACGAGGATGCCGCAAAATTTTCTTAAACCTCAACGGGTCCTCGAAGCTCTGATTCTGGATAACAATATTCCCTTGCAGGAGAGGGCGGGTGAGGGGGGATTTTAGTCCCTCCCTTTCGAAAAGGGAGGTTGGAAGGGATTGCGGGTTTTTGACCTCATTTATGGTAAGGCTTTTGATCGTATGGGTATAAATCATGGTCGTGCATATATCACTATGACCGAGCAACTCCTGAATCGTGCGAATGTCGTAATTGGCCTGCAACAAATGAGTTGCGAAACTATTCCGGCATAATCGCCTGATGAAGAGGAAGAGTCCTGTCTTTTTGTCTTTTGCCTTCATACACCGCAAGTCTTTCGTCGCGGGCTGCTACAAGAAGGGGAGATATTCCAAATATGTTCGAGTTCGCGCAAGAGGGTGTTCCCACGGAAATCGGCGACAGAAAATGGTGTCTCCCGAAGACCTTTGTGTTTGGGACAATGCTTGCCGTGATTGGTGCTCGTTCCAATTCGGGGCAGAATTTGCCGGAAGACCTGACAGTCACCATTACCAAGTAAAAAGGAACAGTTGGCAACAGATATGCGGGAGTAATGGATAGCGCCAAAGAAAATTGTCTTCGAAAAAATCCAGTACCGGCATCTGTTGCTAACCGCTGAACCTGCCCCGCAGCCTCTTAATCCCTATTTATCCATATATCCATAGCATTACACATCATTATGTGGTATAATGCCAAATACTGAATATACACTATACCTGCCTTTGAGCCAGAAACAGAACAGTTCCATGATTATTCAATACAAGGAGACATTGATGGAAAAACCATATGCACATGATGGCGCATTGCAGGACGATCAGTCTTTACCCCATAGCTTTGTCCCTGTAACCGAACCAGGAAAACCTGTATCCCCCATGTCACCTGCTGAGCATTTAAATGAAGCAAAGAACGCCCTTGCAGACGGGTACAGGGTTGATGCAAATCCAGTAAAATCGGTATGGGGCAGGATCGGTGACGCACGAATGCATCTTGCAGCCATTGAGCCCGGATCGTCTCAATATGTTCCGGCCCGGCGTCTCCTCCGTGAAACCCTCTCAAGAGAACGGCAGATCGAGAATGTAAGTATGCACGTTACAAATCAGCTTATGGTAAAACAGCGGGAGATGATGGCGAATGAATTGGAACTCTATTATGTCGCCAAGGGCATACTCGTTGAAGTTGAACTTTCCGGTCCGGATAAAACAGCCATAAAACTCCTCTCATCCGCATTCTGTGAATTAACGATCGATCGAATCGCTGATAAGACAAATTTTTTCTCCCACCTTAAGGAGGCCGGCTTCAAAAGGGTAATCCTGGGGGATCACGAAGAGAACATATGGTCATATAACCTCAAAATGATGTAATGCGGTGTCCTGGGCAGAATCCATAGGCAAGTCAGCCTATCATTTATAAAGATAATCACCGCAGCAGTATTCTTGATAGGGGCCTGTCCTGCTGCTTTATAGAGTTCGGCCTTCTTGTCGCCTTTGGCCACTTTCACAATTATTGCAACCCTTTGCCTATTTTTAAAACTACCATTCAATCCCATCTGGATATAAATAATCCGGCGTTTCTTTATTCCCTGATTTTGCGCTGATTGTTAAATCCCTTATTGCCTGCCGGGCATTGCCAAGGTCAGCATACGTATATCCGCGCCCCTGGTAGGGCGCTGCATTTTCTGGATTGAGTTCTATGGCCCTGTCAAAATCCCTTATTGCCTGCTGGTAGGCGCCAAGCTTCCTGAAAGTAATTCCCCGGTTGTAATAACTTGCCCCATGCCTTGGGTTAAGTGCTATGGCTTTGCCATAATCCCTTATTGCCTGCTGGTAGGCGCCAAGCTTCCTGTATGCATTTCCTCGGTTGTAATAACTTGCCCCATGTCTCGGGTAAAGCGCTATGGCTTTACTATAATCCTTTATTGCCTGCTGGTAGTTGTCAAGGCCGATATAATAAGCATTTCCACGGTTGTAGTAAGCAGTTGCATCTTTGGGATCCAGTTCTGTAGCACTATCGAAATCCTTTATTGCCTGATCGAAGTTACAGAGTTTGGCATAAGCAAGCCCACGCTTGTTATAAACCAAAGCATTTTTCGGATCCATGTCTATTGCCTCTGTGTACGCTTCTACAGCTTTCTCATAATCACCGGCCCCATAGAACGATTGTCCTTTCTCAAACCACGTTAAGTGCATTTAGTCTTTTTGTACCTGTAAGCATGTTTTATTTGCTTCTTTTGCAGAACGACTATTTTGACCTCTTCCAATATTTTAAAAAAGGCAGCAAGAAATCTACTTGCTCCTCCTGCAAGAAAGTATTTACACTTTAAGCTATGATATTCCAATCGGATTATCCCCCCTTAACCCTTCAGCCTCCCCAGTACCTTCCTGTCCCTTAGCTCCCGCAAGGCATCACGGGCTATCCATCTGCCTGATTTCAATCCTGCTTTCTCAATCCTCTCCGCTGCTTCGACAGCAAGGCTGTTACAGCGTCTATTCCTTTTTCCGATCTGCCGTAAGGCCCAGTTGACTGCCTTTTTGACATAATTCCTCTCATCCCCTGCCTCCCTTTCAATGATGGAAAGAAGAGACTGAAACACTCCGTCATCCGCCTTTTTGTCGTGAACTGCGAGGGTTGCCATCAATGCAAACCCGGCCCTTTTTATAAATTCCTCCTCCCTTTCACCCCATTCACAAGCCTTGTTGTAGGCATAATCTGTTTTTCTGAAAAGGTTCATGCAGCATGAATCGCACACATCCCAGGAGTCAAAATCTTTTACCCACTCCTCCATCTGTGCTTCCGTTACCATCTGCGGCACATCGACAAGAGTCGCGAGAATCCTTGCTTCATGGATTCCTGAGCGCCACAGTTGTTGCGCCAGCCCATGATCTTTCCCTACTTCTTTTGCGATTTTCCTCAGATCTGTCACTGAGATGCCGAGGGTATTATGGGGATTAATGCCGAATCTGGCCATACCGGCAACATTTACCGGATTTGCCATGGACTCCAATCTTTTTATTATCTGCTTATAGATCACAGGATCTCCATATTGTGATACTCCTGTTTCCTGCACAACATAGACGCATCAGATCTGGATCCTTGAAAAAAGATAGCTTCCCGCAGCCATTATCACTGCAGCAACACACAGGAGAACGGCCAAATCCGTAATCAGCCCGAAGCGGGCGCTGCTGATCAAAATCCCTCTCAATGCATCGACACCGTAGGTCAGGGGGTTCATGGAGGAAACCACTGCAACGGTCTTCGGAAGACCCTCTATGGGGAATAAGGCCCCTGAAAGAAAGAAGGTAGGCATAATCACAAAGTTTATAATAAGCTGAAAACCCTGCATATCCTCAATAAAAGAGGCTATTGCCGTACCGAGGGCGGTAAATATCACGGCAATTAACACCATAAAAATAAGGGCAAGAGGTAAAAGGGTCAGATCCGTGGGGCGGAAACCAAAAATGAGGGAGAGGAAGAAGACAATCGTCCCCTGGAAGACCGCAACTGTGGCCCCTCCGAGGGTTCTCCCGACCATGATCTGGAGCCTCGACACAGGCGCAACAAGGATTTCTTTAAGGAAACCGAATTGTTTGTCCCACAGCACTTCGATACCGGAGAAGGTTGCCGTAAAAAGGATGCTCATAGCAATGATCCCCGGCGCAAGAAACTGAATGTAGTTTCCTCCTCCTGCCTTTGTATATATGGGACCAAAACCGAACCCAAGGGCAAGAAGAAAAAGAAGGGGCTGACCCAGGGAGCCCACAATACGAGCCCTTGAACGGAAATAGCGCTTCAACTGCCTGAGCCAGAGCACATAGATGACCTTCATCGATTTGGTCTCCCGAATATTCTCCGCCGTACCCTCATCCGTTCCAGACTACTCGATTCTTCTGAGCGGATATCGCGGCCCGTGAGGGCAATAAAGGCATTCTCAAGGGTATCAGCAGCCGTTGCCTTCTTCAATTCATCTGAAGTTCCCTGAATAATGATCTTTCCATGATCTATGATCGCAATACGTTGGGCTACCCGTTCTGCCTCCTCCATATAATGGGTGGTAAAAAAGACGGTCACGCCTTCAGATTGGTTGAGTCCCAGGATGTGGTTCCAGATAAGGTTTCTCGTTTGGGGATCAAGACCAAGGGTAGGTTCATCAAGGAAAAGGATGGTCGGATGGTGGAGAAGACCCCGTGCAATCTCAAGCCTTCTTTTCATGCCCCCTGAAAAATATTTGACAAAATCATCACGCCTGTCCCACAGTTCAACGATCTTAAGAAGTTCCTTCAGTCTCTCCCTTCTCGTCTCTTTCGGTACATTATAAAGGATGCCGTGATATTCCATATTCTCATAGGCAGTCAATTCTTCATCAAGACTCGGGTCCTGAAACACGATGCCGAAGGTCTGACGGACTTGATGGGGTGACAGAGTCGGGTCATAACCGTTCATGGAAATCGTACCGCCTGTTGGATGAAGGAGAGTGGTGAGCATCTTGATGGTCGTCGACTTTCCTGCACCATTAGGGCCAAGAAAGGCAAATATCTCTCCCGGTTTCACGGCAAAGGATATGTGATCTACTGCGACAAAACCATCGAATATTTTCGTGAGATCTTTGACAGAGATGATCTGATTATCTTGATTCATCGGCAAGGCTAAAAAACAATACCAGGGAACTTGCACTCCTTGAATGAACCTTTTTTGCACTTTGATCCATTTGTCCATACGGCGTCTGACAGCTCAGCGCCGTTCAGATTTGCATTATCCAGATCAGCCCAGTTCAGATTTGCATTACCCAGGTATGCATTCGACAGATTCGCTTTTTTAAGGTTCGCATTCCGCAGTAAGGTGCCCGACAGGTTCCCGCCGGAAAGGTCGGCACCGGAAAGGTCGGCACCGGAAAGGTTGGCATTAGCCAGATTAGCCCCGGAAAGGTCGGCCCCGGAAAGGTCGGCCTTACGGAGGTCACACCATTGGCACTGCTTTGTTTTCATTAATTTTTCCAGATCTGCCTCAGTAAATGCATAGGAGACAACGGAAACCATGATCAATACGAATGCAGCAAAGCAAGGAATTACCGCAATATTGTGCCTTTTCACTTTAGTACCTCCTTCATCCGTCAACCTTTGTCACCCTGTAAAAAAGGTTATAGAAAACAGTTGAAAGGATCGCCTCCCTGCATCCTGTCCTCTCAACAATCCCCTTTGCGAGCCTGGCTGCCTCGTTTCTTTTCTTCATTATGTCGTATTTATTGAGAATAACAATGCATTTCTCCCTTTCAACACCTTTTAAGAGCATAGTATCTGTAAAGAACCTCAAAAAAAGATCGGGGTTAATATCAGCATCACGGGAGACCCCTGTGGCGGCACAAAAAAATTCCCACCTGAACACGCATGTATCCACCCTTCCATGTAATGCATCAAGGCCCGCCACCACAAAAACAATATCAGAGAAAGGCGGTATCACAGGTTCATGGTCAGCGGGATATTTGAGAGGTTTACCTTTTGCACCATCCGCCTCAACGAGTACCATATCAAAGAGTTCCCCCAGCCGTGCAACTTCATGGAATGAAAGCCCTGTAAGCTTCTCCCCTTCCCGGGTCTTTCCGATCCTGACAGGACCGGACTCCACGGCATTACGTCCTATACCCTCATCGAAGCATACATAGGGTTCTTTCGCATATATTTTTGTGGTAGTCGTTACTGCAACCCTCTTGCCCTTCAGGGATGCCTTTTGTGCAATATATTCAATAAAAGTCGACTTTCCCCCTCCGCCGACAAAGGTTATATATTTCCCATCGGTCAGTAATTTTACAATATCAATCTTTTGAAAATGCCACATAAGGGAAGCAATGAACCTTTATCCATGGATCCTGATTACTTCGGTCCATTTCCTTTCTGCATGCTCCCTTTATCCGATTTGTCCATAGAAGAAGTAGCCGGACCTATCGATATTTCAACATCCGAAGAAAAGGTATCCTTGGAAATCCGTATATTCGCGGTCTTGTCCTCTTTTACAAAGTTAAGGGTAATATCCCGATATTTGTAGCTATTCACAAATTTCCAGCCATTTCTCGTCATATTGATCTTGAAGTAGTCCTCAAGGGATTGGATTTCTACATTGCCTGTGAAGAAAAGCACCCCTACCTTCAATGTCTGGGTCTCATAGACAAAGCTCTTGTTCTTCACAAGTTCCAGTTCTTTGGGGATGGGTACATCAGGAAAACCGTAGAATGCCTGGTTCAAAGTTTCATTCTTTGACCTGGGCGCCTCCTCCTTGCTCCCCCCACCGAACATTTTGTTATAGGTTGCACACCCTGAAAAAAACGAGACCACAAACAGAATAACAGAAAAACATATAATGGACTTTTTCATAAATCTCCTCCTTTTTCCCTTTCAAGATACGCATATGCGCTATGATTGTGAATACTTTCAAAGTTCTCCGCTTCTACAATAAACCACGTGATATTCTCATCTTTTGACAGCACCTCTGCAATGTCCCGCACCACATCCTCAACAAATTTGGGATTATTGAAGGATCTCTCGGTAATATATTTCTCGTCTTCCCTCTTCAGTACGGAATAGATACCGCTGCTTGCGCATGACTCCACTATAGCAATAAGGTCTTCGATCCAGAAGAACTTCTTGAATTTTACATCCACCCGTGCGATACCCCGCTGATTGTGAGCGCCATAGTCACTGATCTCCTTTGAGCAGGGACATAAGGTATTGATCGGAACAGATACGGTAACTACAAACTCCTTCATGGTGCCGGAATCATCCATGGAACCATAAAAACCGCATTTATATTCGAGATAGCTCGGGGTTTTGCTGACAGGGGCCTCTTTTTTCAGAAAATAAGGGAACTTCACCTCAATGTGGGTAGCCTCCGCATTCAGCTTCTCCTTCATTTCTCTCAGGATATTCGGCAGATTCTTCATGTTGATCATGCTCTGGTGGCTGTGAAGTATTTCCACAAACCTGCTCATGTGGGTACCCTTATAGTTATGGGGAAGATTGACATACATATCGATAGTGGCTACCGTATGCTGAAATCCGTTTGCCTTGTCAAGGACAACAATGGGATATTTCACCTTTTTAACCCCTACCTTATCTATCTCGATATTTCGATGGTCGCTCATGTTCTGCACATCTGCCATTTCGAGTTTATTCACCTTATTCCCCATAGGTAACACCTGCTTTATCAGATTCCCAGACACATACCTCCTTCACGGTCACGGCCTTTTCCTTGATAAGGTCCTGCAACTGATGGAAGATGAACATGGCGATATACTCGGACGAGCTTGCCCTTTCTTTAAAAAAAGGTATTTCATTCAGGTATTTGTGGTCAAGAAGGTCCATGACCCTTTTAAGATAGTCTTTCAAAATTGCAAAGTCCAGAACCATGCCCTCATGGTTAAGCGCTGAACCAATAAAATATGCCTCCACTGCGAAGTTGTGACCATGGAGCTCTTCGCATTTTCCGTGATACGCATCGAGCCTGTGGGCTGCAGCAAACTGATCTTTGACGCAGAGAGTAAACATATCCATAATCTATATGTTTTCAAAGGACTAAGTCAATAGAATAACAAGCCGTGAAGAGGGTTGACAAGAAGGGAGTAAAGGCATACTTTTAAAGAATAATTGATTTTGCAACCTATTCTGCGGTGTTACAAGGGGGTCTTCTGGATTACTCGATAAAGATAGGCGGAGAGGCAGGACAGGGCATTGATACGATCGGCGGCATCCTCGGGAAGTTGTTTACCCGTGCAGGCCATTATGTATTTACCCACCAGGATTTCGAATCCCGCGTCCGGGGAGGTCACAATTTTTACCAGATGCGTCTTTCCGATAAACCCCTTTCTGCGTCACGGGACGTAATCGATATCCTCGTAGCCCTTGATAATACAACCATTTCAGCTCATGAAAAAGAAATTTCAAAGGATGGCATGATCATATATGATGCCGCTGCCATACAGGAAACCCATAGCGAGTCTCAGTTCCTCAATGTTCCCTTTGTCGACCTTGCCCTGAAACACGGCGGCAGCAAAATCATGGCTAATATTGTTGCGACCGGCTCAATAATAGGCATGTTAGGTATGGAGATAGAGCTTCTGTTAGATATGATTAAAAGCACCTTCAGGAAGAAGGGGGATGAAGCAGTCGAAGCAAATATCAATGCTGCCCGTGCAGGATACGGGTTTGCAGTAAAGGAGTGCTTGAGGTGCAGTTTTACCCCAGCACCCGCAGGGACGAAGAAGATGCTCATTGCAGGCAATGACGCAATTGGCCTTGGCGCCATGGCATCAGGCTGCAAGTTTTATGCTGCCTACCCCATGACACCCTCAACGGGGATCATGAATTTCATTGCAGGCAAGGCATCGGCATACGGCATCGTCGTGGAACAGGCAGAGGATGAGATTGCCGCCATCAATATGGTGCTTGGCGCCTCCTTCGGAGGGGTCCGGGCTATGACAGGGAGTTCCGGCGGGGGCTTCGCATTGATGGTTGAAGGACTTTCCCTTGCAGCCATGACCGAGACGCCGGTTGTGATTGCCCTGGCCCAGAGACCTGCCCCTGCTACGGGCCTTCCCACAAGGACAGAACAGGCAGATCTGCTCTTTGCCCTCCACTCAGGCCACGGGGAATTCCCGCGAATACTCTTTGCCCCAGGCAGCCCTGAACAGGCCATTTACCTTACCAACAAGGCTTTTAATCTGGTTGAGAAATACCAGATACCTGCCTTCATCCTCACCGACCAGTACCTTGCGGACTCGGAGTGGACCTATGAAACTATCGACTTCAGCAGATTAACCTATAGAGATTACAGGGTGCGCAATGATGCCCTCCAGCAACTCGCCTCCTACAAAAGACATGCCTTTACAGATAGCGGCGTCTCCCCCCTCGGTATTCCCGGAGAGTCAACACACCTTGTGGTCACTGACAGCGACGAGCACACGGAAGAAGGCCATCTTACCGAGGACCCCCTCATAAGGACGAAAATGGTTGAGAAGAGGCTCTTCAAAAAGCTTCCCCTCATTACGGCGGAGATAGCGCCTCCCCTGCTTTACGGGGACCTGGAACCAAAGATTGTACTTGTCGGCTGGGGATCGACCTACGGCCCCCTGAAAGAGGCGATTGACCACCTGGGGCAGACAAAGAAGATTGCCCTCCTCCACTTCAGCGAAATCTACCCATTCCCCTTAAGAGACAGATTTGATTATATCGCCCTTCTCAATAAGGCCCGACAGACCATCTGCGTTGAGAATAATGCCCTCGGACAGTTCGCTTCCCTTATGAGGGCCGAGACCGGCTATGAGTTCGACGACAGGATAAACCGGTTCGACGGACGGCCTTTTACTTTAGAAACCCTTGTAGGAGAAATCAATGGCACATTTAGATGATTTTGAAGGTTTAACGCCTGCATGGTGTCCCGGATGCGGCAATTTTGCAATCAAAAAAGCCTTTAAAGAGGCCATGGTAGAACTCGGCCTGGAACCCCATCAGATCACCATTGTCTCCGGCATAGGACAATCAGGCAAATTTCCCCATTATGTGCGATGTAATACCTTTAACGGGCTCCATGGAAGAACCCTCCCTGTTGCCACAGGATTGCGCCTTGCAAATCACGGGATGCCTGTCCTTGCCTTTGCAGGAGACGGGGACTGCTATGGAGAGGGGGGCAATCACCTGATCCATGCCATGCGGAGGAACATCAGCGTAAAACTCTTTGTCCACGACAACCAGATATACGGGCTTACAAAGGGACAGGCATCACCAACAACCGCGGAAGGGACTGTCATGAAGATCCAGCCCTTCGGGGTCCAATCAGAACCCTTAAATCCATTAGCCCTTGCTGTGGCCCTTGACTGCAGCTTTGTGGCAAGGGGATTCGCCGGTGATGGGGATCATTTGAAAGGACTTATTAAGGAGGCAATGGACCACAGGGGATTTTCCCTCCTCGATATCCTCCAGCCCTGTGTAACCTTCAACAAGGTAAATACCTACGATTGGTACAAAACAAGGTGTTACCATATTGAGCCTGACTACAATCCGGAAAACAGGGTTCAGGCCTTTGAAAAGGCCCTCGAATTCGGCGACCGCATCCCCATCGGCATACTCTACAGGAACCATCGCCACACCTACGAAGATGGTATACCTATGATAAAGGAAACACCCCTTGTGAAACAACCCTTTGATCTTTCGGCTATGAAAGGCATTTTGGAAGAGTTCTACTGAAAACTGTCCTGATTCATGATAGGATATTTTTGTAAAATATATGATCGGGAGCAGAAAAATGGAAAAACATATGCATATCATTGAAGAAGTCTTTACCTTCATGAAAAGCCGGGTAATCATTACGGCAGCAGAACTCGATTTCTTCACGAACCTTGACGAAAGACCTGCTACATCCGGGAAACTGGCCTCATCCATGGGCCTTAACCCGCGGGCCACTGCACGCATTCTCGACGCTCTTGTCACCATGGACCTTCTGGAAAAGAAGGGGGATTTCTATCACTGCACAGAAAACGGCAAATCTCTTTCTTCAAGGCACCCTCATACAATTCTTCCCATGATCCTCCATATGGCAAGGCTCTGGAAGTCCTGGAGCTATCTCACTGAGACCGTACAAGAAGGGAGCATGAGAAAAAGGGAAATCCAGGAATTTGACGATGAAAACAGGGCGGCCTTCATCGGGGCCATGCACGCCATCGGCATAGGCCTGTCCGAAGAAATTGCTGAGGGTTATGATCTCAGCCCCTTTAAAAGAATGCTCGATGTGGGAGGCGCCTCAGGCACCTACACAATAGCATTCCTGAGGAAAAACCTTCACATGAATGCAACAATATTCGATCTCGAACCGGTTATTTCCCTTGCCTTGAAGAGGATTGAAGGGGAAGGGCTCTCAGACAGGGTAACTTTTGCGAAAGGCGATTTCTATAAAGATGACCTTCCGGGAGAATATGACCTCGTCCTTCTCTCTGCCATTATCCACCAGAACAGCCCTGAGGAAAACATGGACCTCTTCCAAAAGACATTCCAGGCCCTTGAACCGGGAGGAGTGCTGCTTATCAGGGATCATATTATGGATGAATCCCGTACAAAACCGCCTGCAGGCGCCATGTTTGCCATTAATATGCTTGTCAATACCAGAGGGGGCGATACCTACACGTTCGGGGAGGTACAACATGCCCTCGAAACAGCAGGCTTTACCCATGTCGCGCTCGTACGGACCGGGGAAAGAATGGACTGCCTCGTAGAAGCGCGGAAGCCGTACCATTAGTCTCCCAAGGGCATACATCATGATGTTCATCGCCTCTCTGGCGATCCTCATATTCATGACATTTGCCGGAGTGAGTGAGGCTATTGCTCCGGATCAACTTGTTATCGTGGTAAACAACAAGGTGCCGGAAAGCCTTCGATTAGCCCGATATTACATGAAAAAACGGAATGTTCCCCAACAAAACATAATTCAGATAGACACCTCGCAGCAAGAACAGATTGACCGGGAAGAATACGAAAAACAGATAGCCGCACCAATCCGAAGCTTCCTTGAAGAAAACGATCCGGAAGGGAGCAGATTCAAGTGCATTATCCTCATGTATGGTGTCCCGTTACGCATTGCCCCGCCACGCCTGTCAATAGCCGAACGTGCACTGGTTATGGAATTAAAGTTGCGGATAGCCGAACTGAAAGAGAAGATCAAGACATCAGGCGGTAAAGACCAGCACGCAGTCACGATACTGAAGGAAAGGCTTTCATCAACTGAAAAGGAGCTCCTTAAGGCTACAAAAACCCTGTATGGTGCTTCCGTCGACTCCGAAATTGCCCTCGTGATGGAAAAAGAATACACCCTTGAAGGATGGCTTCCGAACAGATATTTTATCGGTTTTCTTGGAAATAAAACCGATAACATGCCGAATAAAGTCATACCGGTGAGTCGTCTGGATGGTCCATCGGAGGAAACTGTGTATCGTATCATTGATGACAGCATCCAGACCGAGAAAACCGGGCTGATTGGCACAGCATATTTTGATGCGCGCTGGCCTGACAAAGGAGATAAAAACCTTTCGTCATACCAGTTCTATGACCGGTTAATCCATAATGCCGCCCATCGTGTTAAAATCAGTAAAAAGATGCCCGTTGTCCTGGATGAAAAGGAAAAACTGTTACAGCCGGGCGAGGCCCCTGATGCAGCCTTATACTGCGGCTGGTACAGCCTTGGAAAGTATGTAGATGCCTTTACATGGGTCAAGGGCGCTGTCGGATTCCACATTGCCAGTTCTGAATGCACGACCCTCAAATCCAGGACAAGTACGGTGTGGTGCAAGATCATGCTGGAGAAAGGGGTTGCTGCAACACTGGGACCGGTTGCAGAACCGTATCTACAGGCCTTCCCTCCGCCAGACATCTTTTTTGGCTGTTTACTCGACGGCCAATCCCTTATTGATTGTTATACCCTTTCAGCTCCCTTCTGGTCATGGCAGATGGTATTGATCGGCGACCCTCTCTATCGTCCTTTCAAACACCGATAAATATCGAGAACGGGTTTGATTTCTGGAACTTTTTCGCACCTTGCTTTGTCTTATCATTTATGGAAGAATATGATGAAATGTGGCAGAATATAACAATAGACCAAGAAAGGGGGTATGAATTCAATAAAAGTTTCCATGTCCAAAATAACAGTCTATAAGGAGAAGAAAACATGAAAAGGTTATTCACAGTGGTTTTGGTTTTCGCAATGATGTGCATCGCTGGAGTCGCGCTGGCGCAGAACCAAAAGGCCAATCCCACACACTCGATTGACCTGAGCACGGCTACAAGGACTACGGACAATGTTGTCAACGCCGGAGCGGTCAGCACTTCAACCGGTACTGTTCAGAGATCAACCAGTACGGTTAATGTAACTACACCGCCCCCGGGTTCAATACCCGGCAGTGGTGGCAGACCTGCAAAAAGCGCTCCTCCTCCATCACCAACATCCAAAAAGTAGAAACAGCACGAAAGGGGTTAAGTCACAATTAGAGAGGCTTAACCCCGATGAATCTTTGGAGGACACCATGAAAAAGATTGCTTTGAATAGAGTCATAATATTTGTATTGGTATGCGCTGTATTTGGGACCTCAGCGGTCGCAGTCTTGTCCGGTTTCAGCATGACAGTCTGCTCGGCCTCTGACCGGACTTCATAAAGACGATAATACGCCGCTTCCGCCTGACGGACATGGAATTCCAGTTGAACATATTCCGGAAAGGTCAGGGGGATGATCTCAAAAAAGGTCTTGATCAAATCCTGGGCACCATTGGCAAATTGTTTGTAGACCTTGTTGAACGGATATAGGGCATTATCATTGCCAAAGTAGACACACCACCGGTCATCTCTTTGTTCCCATTGTCCGCCAAAGGAGGAGATAATGCACTCGCCTAAAAAAGAACCGAGGATATCAATGAGCCTCTCTTTAGTACGAAAATCCCGGTTCGGTCTGAAACGCTGGTTTTCAATAAATTCGTCAATCCAGGCAACGGAGCGGGGATTATTGCCGAATTAAAAATCCACAAGGGTGCTGAACTGACTGATCACGAGCGCGGCATTCGCCTTGATTATTTCCTTCATCCGGTCTACTCCTTCATATAGCAGGTACAGCAGTTAAGAGACATTAACAATATCTATTCGTGCGTGACATAAACCATATCGACACGCCCTGAGTCATCATGGCCTTTTAACTTCAGTTCTTTGATACCCCGCGCTCCTTGTGTTGCAGAAAAAGTGATTTGTAACCGGTTATTTGATAGCCACTTAATCTACGGCCCATTTGTACTGTTGTTAGTAACAGTATCGCGGAATGTACAACAACTTGCTTCATAGATTCTGTAGCGATAAGCATATGTAGCTTTACCTTCAACGGTAGATGGAATGACAGAGATATAGTCAAAACAGTAGGAGGATATGCCACCGCCTCCACAGTCATTAAATAGTACTGCCTTATATTTGCCGTCTGGAGAAGAAGTTGAAGACCGTATAGATGGTGGTTCTCCTTGTGAACCGCGCCCCATCAGAAATTTACAGCTATGAATAATCAGAGTAAAAGCGCCTATGATTGCAAGGCAGGCAATAATCGTTCATTTCAGCACAACCCAGAAATTTGATTTTGGAACAGCGGGTTCTTCGGATAACGTCATCTTGTAATCTTCATTCCTAACGCCGTTTTATGGCCGTTTGAATTTGCACTCCTGTTATCACATAGCTTTTGCAATTTCATTCTTGAACGTAGCAAATACCGACTTGGCATCCGTTGCAAGGGGCTCAATACGATCAGGGAAAAGATTAAGTGCATATCCATGACTAAAAAAGTGACGGAAAGCAAGATATCGTTTCAAGTCAGCCAGCAGCAGGCCGGACAGAATCCCCTTTTCTTCTGCCGAGAGCAGAAGGTCTCTGTGCCAGGATTCGCCTTTCGGGATAGACATTGCTTTTGACTCAAAGACCTGCTTGACAATATTTTCGATGCCATTATAAAAGTTGTGAAGTAGTGCTGCGACCCCAGCAAGTTCAAGTATAGAGAGCGTTGATAAAGCACGGTCTGGTAAAGCCGACAGGATATCGTCAATGGCTTCATATTCGGCTTCAATACGAAGACGATAGTCAGGCATGAAGGGGTTCACCTTCAAGTTTGATGAGTTCAACAAAACGATTCTTTCCGGATAAGTCTATAATGTCGACCGGCTTTGATAAGGCGCACATAAGTTCGCCATAGAAAACAAAATAGTCTTTATCTTCAATACCTTCTACTCCGATGTCAATGTCATGACTTTCTTTATCGGGAGAAATGCTTGACCCAAACAAAAGCACTCGCTTCGCATGATATTTATCTGCCATCTCTATAATTGTTTGCTTATCTCTGTCGGTAATCATGAGCATATTATATCATGTTTTAGAAACATTAGTATTTTTAAGTGATAACATAGCCTTCAGTCAGAGTTTGATGGCTGATATTCTACGTTCAATTTCTGAGCGAGGCTCTCCAGCTCATCCCAGCGGAGATAGGCGTCATCGAGCTCCTTTTCCAAGGCTTTGAACCGCTCGTTAGCCGCATGTATCCTGGATGCGTCACGGCTTGCATAGAATTCGGGTGAATTCAAGGTTGCGGTGAGACGCTGTTTCTCCTCCTCCAGGACCTCAATGATCCGGGGCAGCCCTTCCAGTTCCCTGCTTTCTTTGAAGGTGAGCTTCTGCTTTTCCTTCGGAGGTTTTTCCCTCTTCTCCTTCTGCTCCTTTGAAGCCATAGATTTTGGCGCCTCCGCAGGCGCCTGCCTCTGCCTCTGCCAATCATCATACCCGCCGACATATTCTTCCAACCGCCCCTCTCCCTCAAAGACAATGGTTGAGGTTACCACATTATTGAGAAACTCACGGTCATGGCTGACCATCAGGATTGTGCCGCTGTATTCGAGAAGCCGGTCTTCAAGGAGATCGAGGGTTTCTGCATCAAGGTCGTTTGTTGGCTCGTCGAGGACAAGCACGTTGGATGGAACGGCAAAGAGTTTCGCTAAAAGCAGGCGATTGCGCTCACCCCCAGAGAGGGAACTGACCGGCGCCATGGTCTGCTCAGGAGGGAAAAGAAAATCCTGGAGGTACCCCACAATATGCCGTGCCGTGCCGCCAATGATCACCATGTCGCTGCCACCGGTAACATTCTCCCTGAGGGTCTTATCTTCGTCAAGCTGTGCCCTGAGCTGGTCAAAATAGGCAATCATAATCCCTGTGCCGAGACGGACTTTCCCCTCCTGGGGCTCAAGGTCGCCGAGAAGTATCTTGAGCAGGGTAGTCTTGCCGGAACCGTTCGGTCCGATAATACCCACCTTGTCCCCGCGGATGATGGTGGTGGAGAAGGCTTCAACAATCCTGTTATCTCCCCAGGAAAAGGTGATTTTAGAAGCATCCGCAACCATACGGCCGCTTCGTTCCGCCTCCTGGATCACAAGGCGGGATACATCTGCCTGCTCCTGCCTCCGTGCCCTCTCCTGACGCATCTGCACCAGCGCCCTTACCCTGCCCTCGTTGCGGGTACGACGGGCCTTGACCCCCTGTCTGATCCACGTCTCTTCCTTTGCCAGCTTCCTGTCAAACTCATGCCACTGCTTTTCTTCCGCCTCCAGCAGGGCCTGACGGCGATCAAGAAAAGTATGGTAATCACAGGAAAAGGATACGAGGCGGCCCCGGTCGATTTCCACGATGCGGGTTGCCAATCGCTGGAGAAAGGCACGGTCGTGGGTCACAAACATGAGTGTCTTATCAAATTTCAGCAGGAAATCTTCAAGCCAGAGAATGGTGGTGATATCAAGATGGTTCGTTGGTTCATCGAGGAGAAGGAGGTCCGGCTCATGGGCCAGCGCCCTGGCCAGAAAAACCCGGCGCTTCAGACCTGCAGACAAAAACATGAACTCGGCATTTTCATCCAGTTCAGTCCTTGCAATAACTGTTTCCAGTCTCTGGTGAAAATACCAGGCCCCGGACGTCTCTATCAGGTGCTGCACCCGTTCGAGTTTTCTGAGTAGAGACGAATCCCTGTTCCTCGCAATCTGAAGGGTAAGATTATGATATTCCCTGAGCAGCTCCGCATGTTCCTGACCGCCGGAAGCCACTACATCATAGACCGTTCCTCTCAATCCGTCGGGGACATCCTGAGGCAGCATGGCAATTCTCACATCGCCGCTCCTCACAATCCCGCCTTTATCCGGTGCAACATCACCTGCCAGCACCTTCATAAGGGTCGATTTACCGGAGCCGTTCCTGCCAAGTAAGCCGATTCTTTCACCTGCCTCGATCTGGAGCGTCACACCGTCCAGGAGCTGTGCCCTGCCGAAGCTTATCGAAACATCATTTATCCATAGTAATCCCATATCATCTCGCTTATAGAGGAACGGGAGAAAGGATACCATATTTCCTTCCCTCATTCCTCCATAATTCACCTGCAAATCGCCTTCCGGTGATAGGGCAGCCAAAAAGATTTCTGTTTAAATTTGAAAGGTTATTTGAGCACAATTGATTCTTTTGGGGAGGCGATACGCAGGATGGGGTCAATCATGAAAAAGTACGGGGACTTTATCAAAAAATACAATACTCTTTTTGAGAAAAATAATTAATTATGTTACTATCTTATCATGGAAAAACGGATATACGTTGAAACAACAGTGGTCAGTTATCTTATTGCCAAGCCAAACCGTGACATAATGATTGCCGGCCATCAGGAGGCTACCCGGGAGCTTTGGCCAGAGCTTTTGACCAAATATGATACCTACATTTCAGCGCTTGTATATGAAGAAGCAAAAAGAGGTGATCCAGACCAGGCAAAAATGCGGCTTGCGGCGATTGAACCTTTCCCATTACTCGACATAGACGACGAGGCACGATCTCTTGCAGAAAAGCTGATTGCCCAGAAAGCAATACCTGCTAAATACCCGGAAGATGCTCTTCACATCGCTCTGGCTGCGGCAAACGGTATTGATGTTGTTATTACATGGAATTTTGCCCACATGAATAATCCGTTCACACGCAAGATGATCAGACAAATTATCGAAGGTGAGGGCCTTGTATGCCCCGAAATCTGCTCACCTGAAGAACTTATGGAGGTCGATACATGAAAGATCCTATTGTTGAAGAAGTGCGGAGGCATCGAATAGAGCATACGCAGAGATTCCAGGGTGACCTTTCTGCAATCTGCGCTGATCTCCGTTCTGTTCAAATTGACGCCAAGCACAAAGTTGTTCGTCTCCCATCAAAAAAACTGATGCCAACAAGCGACTCCGTACACACAACGCGCTAAAATACATGGTTAAGTTTTTTATTGGTTGAGTAGAAAGACAATTTACCTTTCCCGCTATGCCTCGGGGAGCGAAGCGGTGAAGAAAGGCAAGAAAGATCATAAGTGTCACAGCAAGACGTGACCCCAAAGCTGCTCCCAAAGCTTTCTATTTATACAGCCCATATTATCTATCACTACACCCTCAAAGAAATTGCAGATCATCCGGGCATCCGTCCCCACAACCTCCTCTAAAGGGCAGAAAAAACTGCGGGGAGACGACTGTCTCCCCGAAATGAACGTGCCATAGTGCAAATAGTTTTGTCTATTCTTACTTTATGACGGGTGTTCCTTTTCCTGACCAGTAGTAATCGTACTCTTCCAAGACGATATATCCGTCGCCGTTCTTATCGAGTTCCTTGAATCTCTTTTTGATATATGTCACATATTCATCCATCGTGACCTTATCATCTTTGTTCGTATCCATGTTATTAAAGTGGGTCAACCATATAGCCACGCATTCATCCGTGCTGATCTTGCCGTCCATATTAATATCAACATCGGCAACAAGATTTGCTTGCGCTTTGCCTTTTACATCCTTCGATGCCTTGGCTTTCGATCCGCACCAGTAGGCCACATATTCCTGAGCTACCAGGACTTTGTCCTTGTTGGCATCAGCGTTCTTAAAAGTCTGTTTGGTGGTACCTGCTATAAACTCGTCAACCGTTATCTTGCCATCCTTATTGGCGTCTAATTCATTAAAGCGTCCCTTCCAAAATGCCCCATGTTCGACTACTGTTATCTCACCATTGCCGTCAGTATCTATTTTGGAAAAACCTGTCTGGGCCACGGCGGGCTTTTCCAGGGCCATTACCATGCCCATGCAGATTGTCAGGACAAAAAGTGTTACCGCTACCACGCCATGTTTCTTCTTCATTAACTATCCTCCTTAAATCTCTCTGTTTCCGTATCTATACGATACCGTCCTCATAAATATTTGTTAAGTTCCCTTTGCCTGGAAAAGTATAAAAAAGACGGTCTTGTAAGTCAAGGGAAGTTTTGACCACAAAACATATGGTGCGGTACCGATGAGTGAGAAGTGGGGGGAAACCTCATGTGTAATTGGGAACCTCCTTCAATCAATAGATTCCTCTAACATCCTGTTGAACTTCTTCTAAATTGAATTATTGATCCCGTCCGTCCCCACATCCGCTCCCGAGTAAGTTCACTTTGAACCCCTTCTTACCTGCACAATATATAATAAGA
>PNOM01000009.1 GCA_013824835.1 Syntrophus sp. (in: bacteria)
AAAATTGTCATCTGTCAGGATCATATCAGCAGCTTCTTTGGCCACATCCGTCCCCGTCACTCCCATCGCTATGCCGATATCTGCCTCCTTTAAAGCAGGGGCATCATTCACCCCGTCACCTGTTACCGCCACCACCTGGCCCATTTCTTTAAGAGCAGTGACCACGCGCAGCTTCTGTTCAGGCGCCACGCGGGCAAAGATCACCTCGCCTCCAAGATGTCCCTTCAGGGTTTCATCGCTCATCTGTTCTAATTCCGGACCGGCGATGATCTGAGCCGGAAAGGTCGTGATGATGCCGATATTGCGGGCGATGCTCTCAGCGGTAAGCCCATAGTCACCGGTAATCATGATCACCCGGATGCCCGCCTTATGGCACTTCCGTACAGCCTCGGCCGCCTCCGGCCGAGGAGGATCCATCATGGCGATCAACCCGAGGAAGGTCAGGTCCCGTTCAATTGTTTCCGGTTTGGGGACACCCGGATCAGAGGGGAGGAGGCGCTGGGCAATAGCGAGAACCCTCAGGCCATTACGGGCATATTCATCGTTTACTTCGACAATTTGTGCTCTTAAATCCTCCGCTAAAGTAGCTGTCTGGCTGTTAATCTGAATATGGGTGGACAGGTCCAGTATCTCTTTGGGCGCCCCTTTCACGTAAGCTATTACAGTTCCTTCCGGCCCTTTATGTACGGTACTCATCCTTTTGCGATGGGAATCAAAGGGCAGTTCCTGCACGCGCGGGATATGAACTAATTCAGCGTCCAGATTCACTCCGCCCTTAAGGGCAACTACCCGCAGCGCCGCTTCGGTAGGATCACCCAGCTCGGTCCAGTGGCTGGAACCATCTGTCGGTTGAAGCAAACGGGCGTCGTTACACAGCCCGGCGGCAATAAGCATCTGACGCAAGTCCCCGTCCGCGGGAGAGGGAATAGGCTGGTCTTCAGCCAGAATCTGCCCTGTAGCTTCATAGCCGACACCGGTCACGGTTAGCCTGTGACCTGAGGTCCACAGGGCTCGTACGGTCATCTCGTTCTCCGTAAGTGTGCCCGTCTTATCGGTACAAATTACCGTTGTGCAGCCCAGGGTTTCCACTGACGATAGTTTCTTGATAATGGCATTACGCTTTGCCATGCGCTGTACGCCCATGGCCAGCGATAGCGTCACCGTGGGCAACAATCCCTCGGGCACAAAAGCAACAATCATACCCATGGCAAAGATAAAACCAGCGGCCAGATTCACACCTGCAAGAAAAACAGCAAGGATAAAAAAGAGGACACCGATGCTCACCGCCATTGCTGTAACAACCTTGGTCACACGGTCCAATTCCTTTTGTAAGGGGCTTGGCGCATCCACAATAGTCTGGGTAAGATGTGCTATTTTACCAAATTCCGTGTTCATGCCCGTGGCAAAGACAACTGCCTTTCCAGTTCCGGCAGCTACGCTGGTACCGGCAAAGACAAGATCAGGAACTTCAGCGCGGGTCATCCCGGTCCGGAGCTCAGCTTCACTGGTTTTGGCAACCGGTTGAGATTCACCTGTAAGGGTCGATTGGTCTACCCGCAATTCAGCCGCTTCCACCATGCGACCGTCTGCCGAAATGCGGTCTCCCTCGGCTAACAGCATCAGATCGCCTGGAACCAGCTCCTCAGCCAGGATGGATTGCTCTTTCCCGTCACGAAGCACGCGAGCATAGGGAGGGAGCAGGCGCAGTAGAGCCTCGGTTGCTTTCTCGGCTTTGTACTCCTGCCAAAAACTGAATGCCCCGTTTATCAGGTTAACAGTCCAGATCGCCAATCCCAGTTGAGGCATTTTGGCGATAAACCCGACTACCCCTCCGACCCAGAGCAGAAGTGCCATAAGATGGGTAAAGTTGGCCAACAATTTCAGAATGAGGGGCTTTCCTTTAACTTTGAGGATGCGGTTGCGGCCAAATCGATTTTGACGTTCTTTGGCCTCACCTTGAGTGAGCCCCTCAGGCCTTGTCTCCAGCTTTTTGTAGATTTCCGGGGTGGGTACGGCATGGAGATCGCTTATAGGTTTGATATCGGGCAATAGGGGGGTTGATTGTGTCATAAAACTATCTCCACGTAAACATACATATTTTATGGCTGGGAAAGACCTGCAAAACAAGGGACTCCATACTTATTTAAAAGTCCCGGCGGAGCACCAGTCGCAGAGGGTGCCATATCCATTGCAGCCATATGCGCCACTTCGGTGCATCCTGCAATTTGTAGCGCAATATCAGCCAGGTTCGATCCGGGAAAATCCCACGCCACAAGAGTCTGATGACATCGACAGGGCGATCTACCAGCCAGAGTTGGTATATAAATCTTAGCGGACCGGCAGTCAATTTGGGGTTCCCTGACGACGGGATGCCGGGCACAAACCAGCCCAGGACCCGTTGACGAAACCGGGAAGGAGCAATTGAACATAAAGGTAATTGAACTTTTGGGTCACTAAAAAACTCTGAGACCAGGCTCAAAACCAGCCATACGGCAGTAGCAACCCTCCATTCCCTGGCCCGGCGTACCAGAACCTCCCAATCGATCTCCCAGGTACGCTGTGCTAATACAATATCAAGGATCGTGCGCACAACACCATCACTCATTTGATGATTTACAGCACAATGCACGCTCCCATGCAATATCAGGTCCTCTGCTGACAGCCGTCGCATATTCATACCCTCAATCGGGACGCTGCGAGCCCATATCTTCGTTTCATCGATTCGGGCCGTGTGACGCAGCCATTCTCCCGGGTAGACATTCCAATGGAGTTCCACCAACCCTGCCCCGGGCCGGTTGCGCATCATCTGCGTTTCACCGGCAAGTACATCCTTTAGTGCCTGTGGGCGGTGATCTTCCTGAGAATGAATAGTATAGCCAATAGTATGTAAAGCCTGTCGGGCAGGAACAATTTGTGTATGGGGTATCCATAAGTCCACATCGCCCATGGTCCGTAAGACCGGGTTAGGATACAGAGAATAAGCTACAGCTGCCCCTTTGAGCAGGACTACCGACACGCCTGCGGATGTGAGTGTCTGCAAAACTTCTTTAAGCTCGTGCTCCCGTCGCATGAAATGTACCACTGCTGTATAATAATTTGCCCGTAGTGTTTCCTGGATACCTGAAGGCGGTTGAGGACAGTCCGAAGTATTATGCAGGGTGTACCATAAAAAGGGCGCTACCCCGTGCCTCTGCGCCTCCACAATTACTTGCCGCCAGTCCGCCTCAGTCATGGACGGCACGTCCCCGAAACGTCTGTTCAGCAAATCGATAAGTAATTTTATAGTATCACTCATACTCCGCGAATCCCTTATTCTTTCAGCTTCAATACTGCTTCGCTCGTACCTCCCGGAACCCACTGAACGGCAAACCCCGATCGCTTGAAGACCTTGAGCATGCTCTCATTCTCGGTAAGGACATCTGCCCGGACATCCTCGAGACCCCTTTCCCTGGCTATCCCGATAAGCATTTCTACAAATTTGGACCCAAGGTGTTTTCCTTGAAACTTATCATGCACAAGAAAGGCTACCTCACCGGATGTCATGTCCTGGTTCATGATAAGTCGTGCAACCCCTATCATGCGTTTCTTTCCATTTTCCTCTATTTCTGCAACGATCGCCATATGCCGGTCATAGTCGATATTACAGAAAAGGATAAGCCACTCATGAGATATGTCTTTAATAGCAGAGAAAAACCTGGTCCTCAATGTTTCTTGAGACAAGGAAGAGAGCATCTCGTGCTCAGCGGGCTCGTCCTCAGGACGTATGGCCCGCAGAAGCACCTCGGTGCCATCGGACAGCCTCCAGGGTGTGGTGTATTTGGTCGGATAGGGGGTGATAATCAGGTGAGGATAGGCTGATCTATCTGTAGCTACATAATTCTTGTCAATAATGATTCGTCCGTCGAGGGCAAAGGCCTTGCCATTCGATATAGCAAGAGGATTTATGTCGATTTCAGCTATTTCGGGAAAGTCGATGATAAGATTGGAAAAATTGACAAGGATTTCCTCGATTTCTTCAAAATCTGCCGGTGGTTTGCCCCGGAAACCCTGAAGCATCTTGTATACCCTGGTGTCCTGCATCAACATCTTTGCCAGGGTCTGATTGAGTGGCGGAAGCCCGATCGAAAAATCTTTGATGAACTCCGCCATGGTCCCTCCCATGCCAAAGAGGATAACCGAGCCGAAATCCTTATCTTTTTTGCTCCCGAGAATGAGCTCGTAATCAACATCAATAATCATCTTCTCGACCACCACACCCGTTATGTGTGCTTCCGGGGCACGTTTCTTCACCCTTTCTATCAGCTTCTCATAGGCTTCCTTGAGGGCTGTACTTGAATCAATGCCCATAATGACGCCGCCCACATCGCTTTTGTGGGAGATGTCAGGGGAAACAATCTTGATGACTACCGGATAGCCAACCTTTTCTGCTATGCTTACCGCCCCTTCAGCATCTTGAACAACCTCCGTCATCGTAACAGGAATGCCATAGGTTATAAGAAAATCTTTGGACTCTTCCTCGTTGAGAAGGGTTCGTCCTTCCCTGAGGGCCCCTTTGATAAGCTCTCTCAAATGGTCCTTCGAGGGCACTTTTTGGGCTGGCATCTCGTCAGGGATCTCATAGAGTTCATCGAGATGTCTCTTGTACCTGCACATATTCACATATGTTCTGACAGCCTCCTCAGGGGTGTCGTAGTTCGGGATACTGTTCTCAATAAATATGTGTCTACCTTCCTCGACATCATCTCCCCCCATCCACGTTGCGATAACAGGTTTCCAGGCATTTTTCACACTATCGGCCAGCGCCTGCGCAAGCTGGGTTGAAGGGGCGGAGGGCATGGGCACGTAAATGACGAGCACCCCGTCCACCTTGGGGTCAGCGAGGCATATGGTGAGGGCTTTTGTGAACCTGTCGACGTTTGCGTCTCCAAGCAGGTCAACAGGATTCGCCTTACTCCAGTAGGCCGGCAAAATTGCATTGAGCTGGTTCATGCTCTCGGGAGAGAGTTCCGCCAGTTCCCCGCCGAGGTGAATAATAGCATCGGCGGCCATCACACCAGGTCCGCCGGCAGACGTTACTATGGCAAGCCTCGGACCTGCTGGTAACCTTTTTGAATCAAGAACCCCGGCAGCATTAAAAAGTTCCGCTATTTCCCCGACCCTTACAACGCCGGTTCTTCTGAAGGCTGCTTCATATACCGCGTCATCCCCTGCCATAGCGCCGGTGTGGGAGCGGGCCGCCCTTGCACTCTCTGCAAATCGCCCTGGCTTCAAAATAATGATAGGTTTGCGGCGGGCGAAAGCCCGTGCTGCACTCATGAACTTTTTTGCGTTGCCCACACCCTCCATATAGATCAGGATGCTCCTCGTAGCCGGGTCATCTCCAAGAAAATCGATCATATCGCCAAAATCAATATCAATCATGGAGCCCAGTGACGCAAACATACTGAAGCCTATCTCCGCGCTGACCGCCCAATCAAGTATCGCGCTGCCGAGGGCGCCGCTCTGAGAGATGAAGGCGATATTTCCCGAAGGAGGATTGCCCCGGAGAAAGGTCGCATTTAAGCCCAGAGCAGGTCGTACAAAACCAAGGCAGTTTGGTCCCATAATACGCATCCCGTATTTTTTCCTGAGACCATCGATTTCGCTCTCTAACTGTGTGCCTTCTTCACCAATCTCCTTAAACCCGGCGGAGATTATTACTACTCCGTCTACACCTGCCTGACCGCACTCCTCAATCACACCCGGCACTGACCGGGCAGGAGTTGCCACCACAGCCAGATCCACATGCTCTGGAATACCTGCAATGGCAGGATAGGTCTCCATGTTGAATACCTTGGCAATATTGGGGTTTATTGGAAATATCTTTCTGTCCTTTGACCGGAGCAGGTTCTCCAGGATTGCCCGTCCAACAGCGCCTTCCTTCTCGGTTGCACCGATCAGGGCTATTGTTTTGGGATCAAACATCGTTTGTATGCGGCTCACTTTTCTGTCCTCCTTATACTATGTCTGTCACACATGAATATTGCTTTGCAAGTTTCTATTGCTCGATTAATTTCGTGCGGTACTGGATATAGATGTCACGCATTGCCACGTAAGGGTCGATGGCGGCACCTTTGATCATCTCATATTCGCCCAGATGGAAGGAGGTATCATTGACCTTTTCATGGATGTAGAGCCCTATGCTATCCGGGCTGAACCATTCGGAACCGGTGTAGGTCTGAGGTCTCAAAACCCAGTCCCCCAACCACCCGACTGCGTCACGGGGACTGGAAGGGCCAAGAAGGGGTAATACAATATAGAAGCCAAAACCGACACCATACTTGCCGAGGGTCTGGCCGAAATCCGCATAGTGGCCGTTGATCCCGAAACACTCCTTTGCGCAGTCCCTCAGGCCCGCGACACCAAAGGTGGAGTTAATGAGGAATCTGGTTGCCTCAAGCCCAGCGTACCCCGGCTTCCCTTGCAGGAAATTATTCACGATGCGGATGGGCGCCTTAAGATTTTCGTAGAATTTGCTGAAAATCCCCCTTACCTCTTCCGGTACGACATATTTGTAGCCGCGGGCAACAGGCTTCCATACCCAGAAATATACTTTATCGTTGAAATGATACATAGCCCTGTTAAAGGGCTCTACAGGATCGGCAATACGCGGCCCTTCGCCGCCGCCGGCTTCCTCTTCAGTCACATTCCCATATTCATCGGAGGACTTCCCTGCAGAGGCAACCGGAGCAGACCCGATCTCCTTCTCCGTCACATCTCCATATTCGTCGGACGGTTTTTTTCCAGTGGCAGTTGAAATCGACGTGGCCCCTTCTTCCGTCACATCTCCATATTCATCGGAGGATTTTTCTGCGGCAGCGACCAGAACAGGTGCGGTCTCTTCAACATCCTTTGCTATTGCCGGAACGTTTACATCAGAACCGGCATTCAGGTTCGGACTATGGTCGGCTGCGTGCAGGTCTGGACAACCGAAAAACAAGAGAAACATGAGAAACATACTCGTCGCTGGTCTCAGAAAATCTATCCTTTTTTGACGCACCTTCATATCTTGTTACCTCACTTCTTCCCAACCTTCTTGCGCAGGGTCTCGATCAACTTCTCCGGCGGATTGTTCCCGAGGATTTCCCGAAACTGGGTACGGTAGTTACTGATCAGGCTCACCCCTTCGATGACCACATCATATACCTTCCAGCTATTCTCCTTCTTCATGACTCTGTAATTAATGGGTGTTTCGCCGCCCTTCGACACAATGGTGCTCTGGACCTCCACCGTAGTTTCAGAAAGAGATACCTCCTTGGTGAAGTTTACCTGTTCGTTGGTGTACGCGGTGATTTTATCGACGTATGCGTTTTTGAGTATCGTTCTGTAAAGGTCAACAAATTCCTTGCGCTGCTCCGGGGAAAACTTGTTCCAGTTCAATCCCAGGGTCCTCTTGGAAAGTTCCACGTAATCGAAGAGCTTGTGAGCAGCCGCCTGGACCCTCTGTTCTTTCACCTGTTTGCCTGCTTCCCCCTGGAGCTTGGGGTCGCGGAGCACATCGAGCACGCCGTTCACATTTGTCTTTACCGTATCGAGCGGAACGCCGGCAAAAACATGCAGAGGGAGCATTAACATTAACGCAAGTATGAGTCTACCACACCATCTTTTCATGACATCCTCCTTTAAATACAATGAAGAATTCAGAAGCCAGCATCAAGAAATAGAAGCGCGGGTTTCCTTTCCATTCTATCTTCTATCTTCTATCTTCTGACTCCTGACTCCTGACTTCTGACTTCTGACTCCTGAGCAGTTACTTTTTTACGTCCCCGAAGGCGTACTTGCCGATCAGATCTTCAATGTCCGCCGGCACAGACGTCTGTGTAATTACCCCCCGCGGTTTCAGGACTTCGCCTGCTCCCCCGGGATCTATTTTTACATACTTGTCACCGATGAGCCCGGCACTCTTTATGGTTGCCGCCCCATCATCGTATACCTTGACCCCTTTGTTAATCCTCATTCCGACTTCTGCCATCTGTCTATCGGCGTCTATGGTGAGATTCGCCACCTTGCCCACTTCAATGCCGTAAATCTCCACGGTGCCGCCCACTCTCAGAGCTGAGACCGATGTGAACCGGGCAGAGAGCAGATAGGTGTCCTCTTCAAAGAGGGAAACCTTGCCGAGTTTTACGGTCATGTAGGCCACACATATAAGGCCGATCACCACGAAAATACCGACCGTTGTTTCTATGGAATATTTCTTCATTGCTCATTACCTCCGGAACCGCATCGGTGTGTTACAATAATCTCCTGATCTACCCGGGCCTTGTCCATAATCTGATTAATGGCATCTGTAGAAGAGACCGAGGTAACCCCGGCACGGATGTGGATATCGAAAGACGTTTCCTTGCCGATCCTTGCAATTGCAATGCCTTGAACACGGTCAAGGGCCTCGCACTTCAGTTCTTGCGCAAAGCCTGCTACCAGTTGCCGTGCCTCATCAATACTCGTGTGAGGGAATATCGTCAATATCTCATCCCTGCTGTGACGTGCAGAAAACCCCCCGATGGGCCTAAACCGTTTGTTGGTATATTTACCAAGAGCCCTTAAAACTTCCAATGCAGCCTGCGATCCAAGGGCCTCGTTCACCAGATTCAGGCGAATGCTGAAAAGGGCCGCAGAAACAGCTGCTGCTGTTGACGAACCCCCCAACATGGCCGAGTAATGCATTCTGAATGCCTCCCGGGAGAGCAGACTGGTGAGCTCGTCCTCGAACCCTTCAAGGCTGCGGAGGAACTCATCGATCAAAGGCAGCTTCTTCTTGACCGCCTCTTCGTATGTTCCCTCAAAGCCTACAGCCCCTTCCCAGAGAATGATAATCCGATCTGAAATAAAGAACACATCGGGAATGTCATGGCTGATCATGACAGCGGTAAATCCGAACTTTCTCCTGTAATGAGTGATCATACTCAGAATCATGTTCTTTCTGATGGGGTCCTGACCTGTGGTCGGCTCGTCAAAGAGCACAATCTTCGGGTCCGTTACAAGGGCTCGCGCCAGGGCCACCCGTTTCTGCATACCACCAGAAAGTTCGGAAGGGAATTTATGGATCGCTTCGGTAAGCTCCAGATCCTCGATCCTTTGCAGCACCCGTTTTTTGATCTCATCCCTGCTGAGGCTGGTCGTCTGACGCAGGGGAAAAGCCACGTTATCAAAAACCGTCATGGAGTCAAGAAGGGCATTGTTCTGAAACAGGAAAGCAATCTGACTCCTGCATGCCTTCCATTCGCTTTTCTTCATTGTATCAACAGGCTTACCCTGAAAAAGGATAGTGCCCTCATCCTGTTTTATGAGCCCGATGATATGCTTGAGAAGCACACTTTTGCCGGTTCCGCTTTTGCCGATGATCGTGGTAATCTGATTTTCGTAGATCTTGAGGTTGATCTTGTCGAGTACGGTCTTTTCGCCAAAGCGCTTTGTCACGTTATCAAATTCTATTAAAGGTGTCGCCATTATCATCCCTACATTATAAAAGATGTAACCACGTAATCAGCCACAAGAATCATCACACAGGAGATGACTACTGCCGAAACAGTCGCCATGCCTACCGCCTTAGCCCCATAACCATCGCTTCGCATATGACAGAAATAGCCCTGATAGCAGCAGACACCAGACACGATAATGGCGAATACAAGGGATTTTATAAAACCTCCCTGAATGTCCACCATGCTTAAGGAAGATTGTACACGATAAAAATAGGTACCACCGTTTGTTCCTAACAGCAGAACACCGGTCAGGTATCCCCCGATGATACCGATGAGATCAAAAAAAGCGGTAAGCAAGGGAAAGCTGATAATTGCGGCAGCGATTCTCGGGCTGACAAGATACCGCACGGGATCAACCCCCATTGAATACAGGGCGTCGACCTGCTCGGAGATGCGAAGAATCCCGATCTCTGCAGCTATGCCGGAGCCGGCTCGCGCAGTGATCATAATGGCCGCGAGGACCGGCCCCATTTCTCTGACAAGGGTGAGAGAAATGGCAGACCCGAGTGCACCCACAGAGCCAAACTTCACCAGAGTATAGAAAAGCTGCAACCCGAGCACCATACCGGTAAAAAGACCCACCAACAGTACGATCAGGGATGATCTCGCCCCAATATAAAATACCTGTTTTACAATCTCACGGAGCTGCTTTCGCCGGAAGATATTGACAAAGGCCAGGGAAAAGAAAACAGCTATTGCTCCGAAATTGCCCAGCAGGCGCAGAGTCCCTGCACCAACAAAGGAAAAGAGGGGTACTATAGCATTCGAGATATGTATCTTCGCAAGAGGAGCCATCTGTATTAAAATACAACGGACTGTTTATTATGTCTGTCGCAGAACCAACAAATATTTTGTAGCGCTTTTGTGCGCGAGCCTGTCGTCTTTATTGCTACAAGGATCAATAATTTATACCTGATTAGGCTTTCTTGAACTTGAACCTTTTCCTCAATCCTACAAGTCCTGCCAAACCGGAACCAAGGAGCCATACAGTTGGTGGTACCGGGACTGGTGCCGCTTTGATAACATTGCTATCCAACGTCACTGCCGCATTTAGCGCGAAGGCTCTGCCGTCCAAAATATTGGCGCCGGTAGTAAGGGTAATGCTCTGATCAGCAAGAATATTTCCTATGAAGTTAGTATCTGTGCCCAGTGTCGCAGAAGTTCCTACCTGCCAATACACTTGGTTAGCTGAACCCCCATTGGTAATGATAACAGAAGAACTGCTTGCGGTCGTGAGTGTAGTCCCTATCTGGAAAATGAAGTCCGCATTTGGGTTACCCTGGAAATTGAGGGTGAGTGGTCCTGTCAACTGAGCCGACGAGGAAAAATAATAGACACCCGGCGTAAGCGTAAGTGAACCCAGGCCTTGGCCACTGTAGTTGTAATCAGGCGTCAAGGCTGCTATCGCACTATACGCATTCTTTGCATCCGTCATGGCACTCTGAGCGGCCGCATCACCTATGTTTATCATTCCGGTCACGGTCCCGGGAGGAAAACCAGTGACCGAACTTCCCGTCAGACCCAAATTACCGTAGATTATAGTGGCACCAATATTGGTCACTGTTGAAGAACCCAGGACTGCGAAACTCTGCGCTGAATCCAGTGTTATCGTGGCCGATACCATGGGAGGATAAAGAAGCACGGCCAATATTGCTAATAATAGAATCATAGACTTGCATTTTATTTTAGATACTATTCGTTCATCCATAATTGAACCCATCTCCTTATAAATAATTCTTATCGATTTCTTCTTTCCTTAACTATTTTCACCACAAAAGCCACCTACAGTACAATACCAGAGGCGCTGACTCTTGTCTGTCGCAGAACCAACTATTATTTTGTAACGCTTTTGTGCACGAGCCTGTCGTCTTTATTGCTACAAGGATTAAAATCAGAATGAATAGGTTTCTAAACCTTGTAGCAAAAAAGATGACACACTTCTTTATAGAAAGCGTTACAAAATAATAGTTGGTTCTGCGACAGACAAGAGAGAGTATTGGCTGTATCATAAATACTTATAGGTAAGACTTTGTTCAGTCAGGTTTGAAAGATCATCAGGAGGCAGTATATGAAATCGGCGATTCGGCTATTCTGTGTTGTTCTGGCTATGGGGTTGGTTTTTGGATGCGGTGGTAAACAGGAAAGTACATCAAACACATCAGGTCTTTATCTTGTTGTGCAGAACGGGAAGGCTGGTTTCATCGACAAGAAAGGCAAGATTGTCATCAATCCACAGTTTGATAAGGCTGTAAATTTTACAGAAGGTCTCGCCGGTGTTGGATTAAATGGCAAATGGGGTTATATCGACAAAAAAGGTAAGATTGTCATCAATCCGCAGTTTGATAATGCCGGATATTTTAATGACGGCCTTGCTCCAGTATTAATCGGGGGTAAATGGGGTTATATCGACAAAATTGGCAAGATTATCATCAATCCGCAGTTTGATAAGGCTGATAATTTCACAGAAGGTCTTGCCAATGTATCATTAGGTGGTAAATGGGGCTATATCGACAAATCGGGCAAATACATCTGGAATCTCACGGAGTGATTGTGATTACGCAGGACCAGAGGAAACCCAAGCTGAATTTGAGCAACAAGGAGGCTTCAAAATGAAAAAGGTACTTTTTGGAACAATGCTTCTGGCATTGGCAATTGTCGTTCCTATTCCAGCCATGGCACAGGTAAGTATAGGCGTGAGTATTGGTTTGCCGCCACCCATCGTATTTGAAGCACCTCCGGAA
Organism: Syntrophus sp. (in: bacteria); assembly: GCA_013824835.1. Classification (GTDB taxonomy): domain Bacteria; phylum Desulfobacterota; class Syntrophorhabdia; order Syntrophorhabdales; family Syntrophorhabdaceae; genus PNOM01. The sequence continues at coordinate 12,263 of PNOM01000009.1, forward strand.
GTAATCGTAATGCCCGATACAACCGGTGTTTACGTTGCTCCTGGAATAGAAGTAGACCTGTTTTTCTGGAATGGCTGGTGGTGGCGTCCATGGGAAGGTCGTTGGTATCGCTCACGTTATTATAACCGGGGCTGGGGGTATTATACTAATGTTCCAAGCTTTTATTTTGATGTAGACCCCGGCTGGAGAGGATACTACAGAGAGAATAATTGGTACGGCCACCCGTGGAACTATGAACGGATTCCCAACCAACGACTTCAACGGAACTGGAGGGGCTGGCAAAATAATCGACATTGGGAAAGACAAGGAACGTGGGGCGTCCAGAACTATAAACCTCGACCACAACAGCAGAGACAGGAACTAAGAAGTCAAAGGCAGCAGCAATATCAACAGAGGCCTGAGGTTCAGCAACATCAGCAACAGAGACAGCAGCCACAGAGGCAGCCACAGGTTCAACAGCCAAGACAACAGCCGCAGGCACAGCCACAGCAGCAACAGCAGCATCAACAAAGACAGCCTCAAGCTCAGCAGCCACAACATCCTCAGGAGAAGGTTCAGCCACAGAGACAGCCGCAGGTTCAGCAGCCAAGACAACAGCCACAGCAGCAACATCAACAAAGACAGCCTCAGGTTCAACAGCCACAACATTCTCAGGAGAAGGTTCAGCCACAAAGACAGCCTCAAGCTCAGCAGCCACAACATTCTCAGGAGAAGGTTCAGCAGCAACAACGCTCCCAACCACAGGGAAAACCTGAAGGAGGGGGGGGAGAACACAACAGAAAGTAGGATGACAAAAAGTCAATCTCTTTGATCCCCCGGCTCTGCCGGGGGATCCCAAACAGGTTGCAATAAGTTGCCCTCTATAATATCTGTCGGTTAGAACACGAGAACCATAATCACCGAGGTTTCGGATTATTTTGGAATGAAAAATATGGAGAATTGAGAAAAGCCTGTTTGCAACTCGCATTCTTTGGGGGAAATAGGGGCTTATCTTTATTTAGAAAGCGTTGGAAAAAAAAGAAAACCTTTACATCACACTTATAGACGTTTTTATGAAAAAAAAAGAAAACCTTTACATCGCTCTTATCAACGTTTTTATCGGATTGGGCATTTCCCTCCTGCTAAAAGGCAGTATTCTCGCTGTCGCTCTCACCGTCATCGTGATCGGCACGATCATTTTCATAGAACGAAAATGGATTTACGAAACCATCTTCAGAAGGAAGAAACGGTATGCCGTGGCGGGATATTTCATTCTGGCCGCCTTGGTAGTGGTTTTTCTTTTTTTGATCACCACTCAGAGTCGCGATATATCCCATATTATCAAGCAGGTGAATGGGTTTTTACAGGATATCACGACGGGTAAATATCGGAGTGCTTACGAACAACTCTCCGAGGAGTCTAAAAAAGCATATACCCTGAACGATTTCACCAATGATCATGGGGGAAATGGCATCAAGATCCAGAATTACAGAATCGATGAGGTCATCTTTAACAAGTATGACGAAAGGAAAGCTGTGGCAATGGTCTCAAGCCCCTTCACGCTCTATGGTCGTGAGACGCTGAACCTGGAGATGATCAAGGAAAAGGAGGGGTGGCGGATCGTTTTCAGCAGGACCATCTTTCACCCCAATACCCCCGGCCAAGAGAAAAGTAAACGCCTTGACCAGGAGAAAAGTAAAAAAAAGAGGGGGTCCATCACCAATTTCTTCAAGAAGCTCTTTTGACGGGACTCTCAACGCTTTTTCAGTGATATCCGGTTAAAGGTATTATTCCAATTCTAAGTCGAAGATGATCACCCAGAGGGTACCCGGGCGGCAAGGAAGAAGCGCCGCAGGTGTACTTTAAAGTACATAGAGGAGCGGATGACGCAGCCAACAAAGATAGGGCTTTGAATTAGAATTGGAATTACTGCTCCGTCAGGCTACGACGCTTTCTCCTCCTAATCCGTGTAGCAAAAATGATGACAACATAATCGTTGATTCTGCGACAGACATTGCAGGCTCTCTGTTATATAGTAAGTACTGTGTTTTGAGTTATGAGTTATGTTGGTATGAAAAACATATTATGGAAAACAGCTCCTTTACCAGACAGGAATTGCCTAAACAGATATACCATTGTGAAGGGGATTTGAGAAAGGACATCCATCGAGCCCTATTCTTCAACGAAGAGGGGGAATCCCCCTCTTCTCCACTTCCCCTATTCATTAGAAGAGGAGGCAAATATGCAAAGTAACGACACAGCTCATCACGACCGAATTGCCACGCTCTGTCCGTTCTGCAATAAAACTAAGGTCCGGGTCGAACTGATGGAGGGGGTAAATATGTTCAATGACGATGTGAAGATCGGTTTCTTTACCTGTACCTCTTGCGGCCAGGATTGGTCCCATCGAATCAGCATGTAACCCGTGTATGATTTTTCAGCGGTCGTGGTATGAAATATGGATGCTACAAGAAAGAAGTTTCGGTGAGAATGACAACAAATAATTTCACTAAAATAGAACAACTGATGGACATAGGAACAGAGGAAAGCCATCTTGCGTCCGATGAGGTACAAGATTTTCTCCCTCAGGGCATGTTTTCTCCCGAAGATATAGTTGACTTTCTTTTAAAATCAGATATTGAGACTGTTGTAATGATACAAGGGAAGGTTGAGAACCCTGATCGGGAAGAAACTGAACAACATTCTTCCGAAAAAACAGATAACATAATCATGGCTTATTTAAAGGATGTCGGTCATGTATCGCACCTTACGTCTGAGGAAGAAGACAACATCGCGAAAAAGATGGAAGAAGGTGAAAGAAAAACGTGGAATCTTTTATTTAACCTGCCTCAGGTGGTGGATGAATTCCTGGAGATACGCCTGCGATTGGAGAAAGGGACTGTCAATACTGTTGATATCGTCAATACTGTTGATGACATCAACTATACGGAAAAAGATGAGGAGAAATATAAAAAGAAAGCCATATCCTTCATCAATACGATACAAAAACTCTGCGAGAAAAAAGAAGAAATAAAAGGCATACTCCTGGAAACGGATGAATTACACAGGAAACAGCGTGAAGAAACGCTGAAGATGATTGAAAATAAAATAGAAGAGATCCTCCTTGACCTTAAAATCAATAAGAAGATTCTTGATGGGATTATCAGGAAGATTACACGACAGATTAAGTTTATGGATATGGGCGAAGCACGGGTAGTAGCTCAAATATTGATGGAACTTGCAGAAATAGACAATGGACTGAAGGCTGTCAAGAACAGGCTAATTCAGGCAAACTTGAAGCTCGTCGTCAGTATTGCCAAGAGATACATGAACAGGGGGCTGTCACTTCTTGACCTCATTCAGGAAGGAAACATGGGCCTTATAAAAGCCGCGGATAAATATGATTATCAAAAAGGTTACAAGTTCTCCACATACGCAACGTGGTGGATAAAGCAGGGCATGACCAGGGCAATCGCCGATTACTCACGGACTATCAGGATACCGATACATGTACTTGAAACCATGAATAGGATCGGCAAGGTGCGTATACCTCTTTTTCAGGAGTTGGAGAGAGCGCCGAACATCGCTGAAATTTCGTTAAAAACCGGGCTTTCCACAGAGAAGGTCAAAAAGATCATGAAGATTTCCAAAAAAACTACATCAATCGATACTCTGATCGGAGACGAAGAGTCCAGGCTCAGTGATTTTATCGCAGACCTTGAATCACCGTCGCCTTTTGCCGAGTTTGTAGGCAGCTCTCTCAGGGAAGAGGTAGCTAAAGTGTTATTGACCCTTACCCCAAAAGAAGAAAAGATTATCAGGATGAGGCACGGCATTGGCGAGATTACCGATCATACCTTGGAAGAAATTGGTGATGTCTTTGGACTTAGCCGTGAACGTATCCGTCAGATAGAAACCAAGGCCCTGAAAAAGTTGAAACACCCTTCAAGACAAAAGATGCTGGAGAGCTTTCAGGAGTAAAACGATAGGCGCGGGTTCTTGCCTGTAATTTTTTGCATGCACTTCGACATTATTGTGTATTGGTTATAAATGAATTTCGACAGTTTTGTCGCTTCCCCTCGGGGACGACTTGAAAACATCCTTTAAATCAAGGCCATGGATGTTACTATTTTCCGGCATGTTTTTTGCTCTCTATTTATGTGAGCGCATCGGGTACGATATTAACGTTCCTGCGCGAGGAGACAGACCAATTAAGAGATCCGTGATGATTTCAATCATAACGATTATGGCGGTATGTCTTGTCGTTTCATTGTCATTTGCACGGAGATAAGGAGAATAAGATGAAAAAGTTTTTAGTGATTGTAGTGGCCCTGTTTCTCTTTTCATGTGCTACGGGACCGGTGCACATGGCCAAAACAGAACAGGAAAGTATAAAAAGCTCCTATGGTGAGGCACGATTGAAAGCTCTTTACGACATCAACAGCCCACTGCTTCACGACATCTACACACGGTTGAGATTAAATCAGATAAATATCTACAAGGAAGGGATCGGCTTTACTACGCTCCGTGACCTGGCGAACCAGGGACATTACTATCTCATGGTCAATATCAGACCATCGGAGATTGTTTTCGATGAAGGTTCCACAAAGCCGGAGCAGAGATTCTCCAAAGTAATGGGAGGATATGTAGAGAAGTATCTTGCCTTTGTCAAGAAGAGCGATATAGAAGCGAGCGGCGTTGAAGGCCTTTCTTTGGGTATCTACTGGCCTGTGCGCGATTATTCGCAATGCAAGGAAAACGGTGGGTTTCTCGAATACATTATCGTTTATCTATCCAAAGACGATCTGAACAACCTGTATGGACATCGTAAGACTTTTGCCGAAATTGCATCTCATTCGGAGATCATCGCGAGTCTCGATCTCAAAGCACCGGCGCATATGAAACCGGTCTACCATTGATTTAAGAAGAAAACATACTTCGTAGGGGGCGGGTTAAGTTCTCTATTAGCTACCCTTATCCGCCCCTATTACAGTTCTTGCAACCCTATAGCACTCTTTGATATGATTAGTAATAATCATAGATTTCTCATCCCTGTAGTAAAAATGATGACAACATAAACATTGATTTTGCGACAGACATTACAGACGCTCTGTTATATAGTAATTTTGTCATGTTGCATTATATAGGATGAAAACGTATTATGAAAACAGCTCTTTTGCCGGACAGGGACTGCCTAAATAGATATACCCGTGTTATTGTTAAGGGAATTCGAGAAAGGACATCAATTCCCTTTTTGTCCGAAAAGGACACCCATCGAGTCCTATTCTTTAGCGGAGAAGAGGATTCCCCCCCTCTTCTCCACATTCTCTCATAGTAAGCCGGATGAAAGATTTATCCAGAACAAATTCAGAACTTACCGAAGAAATATCCTTCTTAAAGCAGAGAATCAATGAAGTGGAAGCAACTAAAATATCCGAAGATGAAGCCCGCGAATACGCCGAGGGTATCATAAACACCATCCGTGAACCCTTAATCGCTCTGGATCACGATTTAAGAGTTGTCACCGCCAGCCGCTCCTTCTATGAAGTCTTTAAGGTAAACCCCAAAGAGACCGTGGGGCAACTCATTTATGACCTGGGAAATAAACAGTGGGATATCCCCAAGTTGCGGGAACTGCTGGAAACGATCCTCCCTGAAAAGGCAACCTTTGATAATTATGAGGTTGAACACAATTTTTCTACCATCGGCAAGCGCATCATGCTTCTGAATGCCCGACAGATTCAAAGAGCGTCGGGCAAAGAGAGGATCATCCTCCTGGCGATTGAGGACATAACTGAACGGAAGCGGGATGAGGGCAAGGTTAAAGCCCTGAATCAAGAACTTGAGCGGCATATTATGGAACTTCAGGCCGTAAATGAGGAACTGAAGACCTTCAGCTACGCTGTGTCGCATGATCTAAAGGCGCCCCTTGTCACTATTGGGGGTTTTTCTCACAGGCTGTTGGAGAAATATGGAGACAGTCTCGATGAGAAAGGTCAACAATACCTTAAGATGATTAACGCGAGCAGTATCCAGATGGAGGAACTTATTCAAGGCTTGCTTAGCTTCTTCAGCTCAGGACGGGAAACTGTAAACTTCTCATCCCTCAAAATGGAAAAAATGGTGGGGGAGGTTTTTAATCAACTCAAAGGAATGTGCCCAAAACGTACAATACACCTGCATGTTGAAGCGATGCCGGACTTGAAGGGTGACGAAGCAATGATTACACAAGTCCTCGTTAACCTCCTGAGTAACGCTATCAAGTATACCCGACCCAGGGAGATCGCGGTTATTTATGTGGGTGGATGGAGCGAAGCAGAAAGAAACGTCTACTATGTGAAGGACAATGGTATCGGATTTCTTATAGAGCATGCAGGTAAACTCTTTAATGCCTTTGAACGACTTCAGCAAACTGAGGAGTTTGAGGGGACCGGACTCGGACTGGCAATTGTGAAGCGTGTTATTGAGCGGCATGGTGGGGTAGTATGGGCTGAGGGGAAGATTGACGAGGGTGCTACCTTTAATTTCACAATTCCCAGATAATACCTTTAAGAATTTCTGCTTTGATTTGTCGATATTACATCGGCAATTAAACATATTAAGAATCGTCATGCCGGACTTGATCCTGCATCCAGTGTTTTTGCTGGATGTTGCTTCGCAAATCAAATACCCCGCAGCAGAGCTGCGAGGTATTAGCGGAATGAGGAACATGATTTACGCCCCCTCACCCTACCCTCTCCCGCGAGGGGCGAGGGAATATGGTTACCCCGAAGCAGAGCTGCGAGGTATTAGCGGAATGAGGAACATGATTTACGCCCCCTCACCCTACCCTCTCCCGCGAGGGGCGAGGGAATATGGTTACCCCGAAGCAGAGCTTCGAGGAATCTATTGATTGAACCGTACCGGCTTCCGCCGGTGGAGCGAAGCGTGCAGTAATGCCGTGCAGACGGCACATGACGGGAATTGTGCTGTTTTATTGCCGGGTTGATAGCAGGTCATAATCCTGCAGGAGGAATTTATGAATCAACCTTTGCGCGTATTGATGGTTGAAGATTCAGAAGATGATGCAACCCTATCGTTGCTCACCCTGCGCCGTGGAGGCTATGAGGTCGTTTACGCTGCAGTGGATACTCCGGCTGCCATGCGCGATGCATTAGAACACCAGGATTGGGATGTGATCACTTCTGACCATGCTATACCGCACTTCAGCGCCCCCGCAGCCTTGGCACTTGCTAAGGAATTATGCCCGGACGTGCCATTCATCATTGTATCCGGACAAATTGATCTCAATTTGGCTGTTTCTTTAATAAAAGAAGGTGCACAGGACTACATCCAGAAAAGGGAATTGCCCCGCTTGGTTCCGACGATTGAACGTGAATTGCGTGAGGCAAAAATGCGCCGCGAGCACCAACAGGCAAAGGATGCGTTGGAAATTTCTGAAGCTCGGTACCGACGACTCTTCGAGACTGCCCGGGATGGGATATTGATTCTCGACGCAGACTCAGGTCAGATACTCGACGTGAACCCATTCCTGATAGAGATGCTTGGCTATTCCAAGGAAGATTTATTGGGAAAGAAGCTGTGGGAAATCGGTGCCATCCGAGACAAAGAGGCATCCAGGATCGCTTTCGGAGAATTACAGAGCAAGGGGTATGTACGTTATGAAGACCTGCCACTTGAAACAATCGCTGGACAGCCTGTTTCTGTTGAGTTTGTCAGCAATATCTACTTTGTCAACCATACAAAAGTGGCCCAATGCAACATCCGTGATATCACCGACCGTAAACTGGCAGAGGAGGAACGGGAGGGGCTTGTTATTGAATTAAAGAAAGCACTTTCTCAAATCAAGACTTTAAGCGGATTTCTCCCCATTTGTGCTTCCTGTAAAAAAATACGCAATGATAAAGGATACTGGGAACAAATAGAAGTCTATATACGAGATCACTCAGAGGCAGAATTCAGTCACAGTATCTGTCCTGTGTGCGCAGAAAAACTGTATCCTAAGCACTACAAAAAGATAATGAATAAATAGTATGTTCCTTGCTGATTTTACTCAGTAATTTGCAGCCTTGAATTATATGCCATATGCGCGATTTGTGAGTGCGAATCAACTACCCCGCTTCAGAGCTTCGAGGAATCTACTGATTGAAGCGGGAGACGGTCGCACTATTGCCCCTCAGGTCAATGCTGCGGGGTAGTTCACTTCACAGTCAGTTTACTCTCTACAGATCGGGCTCCTTTGACGCTCCGTGCGACTTGACCCGCTTTAACTACTGCGTCTTGAGAGCTAACCCAGCCGCTAAGTATGACAACGCCATCACGGGTTTCAATGCCGATGTCGAATGCTCTGAGGGAATCATCAGCTTCAAGTGCTGATTTTACATTCGCCGCCAGAGACATGTCATCTACCTTTTCAGCATCAGATGCCGATGCACAGACTGCAAAAACGGCGATCAGAACAAGAACGAGCACACAACTGATAAAGACGTTTCTTTTTTTCATGGCAATTCTCCTTCAGGCTGAAAGCGTTGCGGCCCCTGAACGTGAGGTGTTTATCTGCTATCCTCCCGTAATAGTATATTTGGCCGGTTACATCAACCTTTTTCAATATAAGGCGTTGTAGACAATTATGCAATGCCCTGCGGTCCCATAAGGATATCGATAACTATAATCCCCGTAGCAAAAAAGACGACACGCTCATGCACAAAAGCGCTACAAAATAATTGTCGGTTCTGCGACAGACAAGAAATGGCGTCTGTTGTATCATAAATACAGAGGTAACAACATTGCTTCGCAAGCAGCACTTTGATTATGGAATTAGCTACGGCTAAAGCACCATCATTCAAATCGAAATCATAAAGGAGGAATACCATGAAATCGAGTATTAGGGACAAAGCAGAAGGAACCTTTCATGAAGTAAAGGGTAAGGTCAAGGAAATGGCCGGAAAAATCACCGATGATCCCAAGTTGGAGGCCAAAGGCAAAGCCGAAAATATAGCCGGTAAAGTGCAGGAAAAGGTCGGTCAGGTCAAGAAGGTTTTGGGGGAGTAGCAAGAGTGAAGGATGCGAAGCGCGCGGTCAACAGAAGAATCAGAAACTGGCACAGATGTGCAACAAAGTAAAAGGAGGAAATTATCATGAGTACTACAACCCTTATCATTCTTATCGTTGTGTTATTTTTAGTGTTCGGCGGCGGCGGCGGTTATTATTGGACCAGGCGGAGGTGACGTATGAATCAGCAAGGCAGTGGATTTAGTACAAGATGTATTCTTGTTTCATTTTTTGTCGGTGGGCTCATCGGAGCCGGTGTTGCAATGCTTACAGCCCCGAAGACGGGAGAAGAAACCCGCAAGATGATAAAAAAGCTTGCCGAGGAAGCTAAAGAAAAAGCGGAAGATTATATTGATCAGGTTAAGGGCATGGCAACAACTTACTTTGAAGAAGGAAAGAATTATATAGAAAAGGAAAAAAATATTATCACTAAAACCGTGGAAGCCGGTAAAAAAGCATACGAAAAAGAGAAACAGAGCTAAGATTCGAGAAATGACTCTTAAAATCGAATATTCTTTATGCCGAGGCCCTCAGGAATAAGGAGGCAATATGAACCACGAACGCGATCTGTCTCATCGACAAGAGCGAGAACAAAAGAAAGATGAGCACACACCCCCCACGCGGGGAAGGTACTTTAGCTCCAAGCATCTGACCTGGGCAGTAGTCTTGGGCGTGATTTTGACTGGTGCCGCGGTAATGATCTGGACCTTTCTTTTGCCTGCGGTGCTTGGCCCTGGTTAAACGTCCAAGGTGGCAACCTTTTGATTACAGGGCCACGCTGTCGGCGGGGTGGCACACCCTGAGCCCACGAAGGGCATGGGCGAGAAAGTCGGTGGAGATGAGTCAGACTTAAAGCTACTCCATACACGGTGGTGATTTTCTTGCAAGATGAATAGATTCCTAAATCCCTGTAGCAAAAAAGATGACACGCTCATTCATAAAAGCGCTACAAAATAATTGTTGGTTCTGCGACATACAAGAAAAGGCGTCTGCTGTATCATAAATACAGATATAATAAAATTGCGCCTCTGGCGGCACTTTGATCACAGAGTTAACTACAGCAAAAGTACCGGCAGTCAAATAGAAAAAAGGAGAAGATATTATGAAAAAATGGTGGATGTTTTTGTTAGTCGGATGTCTATTTGTGTTTCCTGCTCTGGCTCATGCTCAATTAGACGAGCTTGCAGAAAGGCTTTTAGGAGGAAAAGAACAGGGTATTCGTTCCGAAGACCTTAAAATCCATCAAATAGAATTATCCCCTGACCCTGTTCGGGAAGGTCAGCGCTTGGCCTTCCAAGTAATCATTTCTAACAGTTCTCGTTTTTCCGGCAAAGTTACTATCGCCATCAAGGACAGAGACCAGATCATCAGTGAGGTAACAAATGCTGTTCTCAGGCCGGGCGAAAATCAGGTTGCCTTTCCGGAAACAGGTTATCGATTCTCTGGTTCAGACCATTGCTTTACCGTAGAGGCGAACATTGGACGCACCCGGAGACTTATCGATGCAGAAAGGCAGTTCTGTGCGAAAAGATCGGGTTCGGCATGGACGATGAGCGATAAGGGGGTTGGGGCTGTGTCATTGCACGTTGAAGGTCTCGATATGTATCCAGATCCGGTCTCCCCTGGCCAGGAAATAAGATTCACGGTAAGACTCAGAAATGACGGAAGGCCTATCCGGGGACATATACAGATCCAGGACCGTGACCAGATTGTTGCAAAGGTTGAGAATGCTAATATCCCTAATGGTTTGACCGAATACCAGTTCCCCCGTACTCAATATACCTTTCAACGTTTTGATGCCTGTTTCACGGTTTTGGTAAACTCTGAGCGAACCCTCTATCCAATCGATGCAAGAAATAAGTACTGTGCAAGCCCCATGGGCTGGACCCTGAAGCCTGCAATGAGAGAGCATAGAGGGGAACGACGAAGGTAGAAGATGAATGATGAGCCTGCAACGCCTCCGAAGGGTCGTTATTTAAAATTTCGAGCCCTCTTGAAGCGACGCAGCCTGTGGCTGATTGGCGCAGCCCTCGTCGTCATTGCAGGTGTGTTCCTGTATTACTGGGTGTTTGGCAAACCCAAGATCCTCTATACCACTGCTGCTGTTGTATATGGCGATCTTGAAAGCTCGGTCGTGGCGGCAGGCATCGTGCAGCCTCTCAAATATGTCGATGTCGGCGCTCAGACCTCGGGCAAGCTTAAATCGCTGAAGGTCAAGAAAGGCGATCAGGTGGAAAAGGATCAGTTAATCGCGGAAATAGATCCCGTTCTGGCGACTACAGCGCTCATGTCGGCCAACGCAGCGCTCGATAATATGATTTCACTGCGCTCTGTGAAAGAGGCGCGACTTGTGCTCGCCAAAGCGCTACAGTCCCGCAATGAGGTGCTTTTTGCGCAAGGGGAAGGGGCAATCTCCGCCAACGACCGTGACATTACCCAGGCCAATTACGATGTTGCCCTCGCCGAAGCTGCTTCACTCTCGGCGCTGACAAAGCAAGCTACCGCATCAGTAGAAACTGCTAAAGCCAATCTGGGTTATACAAAAATCACAGCGCCAATGGCAGGCGAAGTCGTTTCCATAAGTCTTCTGGAAGGGCAAACGCTCAACGCTAATCAGCAGGCGCCGAATATCCTGCGGATTGCCGACATCAGTACCGTAACGGTCTGGGCGCAAGTTTCGGAAGCGGATATTGTCCGCGTCAAGCCCGGTCAGGGCGTTCATTTCACTGTCCTTGGTAATTCCCGGACCTGGAACGGCAAGATCAGGCAAATACTCCCTACCCCGGAACTTATCAATAACGTGGTTTTCTACGACGTTTTGTTCGATATTCCAAATTCAGAGCGTGAACTGAAGATTCAGATGACGGCACAGGTCTTCATCGTGTTGGCACAGGCGAAGAACGCTTTACTGATACCGGCTGCCGCCATCGGCAATGCCGGTGAAGGTTCGGAAATCAAGGGGAAATAGGCAATCAGGCGAAGATTGGTGAAACGATAAAGGATGCCAAGCCGGGTGTGGCGGTCCTCGGGGAAGCACTGAAGATGGCGTTGCGCTCGCTGCTGCACAATCGCATGCGGACTGCACTGACCATGCTGGGTATTATCATCGGTGTTGCCTCGGTGGTCGCGCTGATGGCCATCGGCAATGGCGCCAAGCAGGAAGTCCTTGAGCGCATCCAGGCCATGGGTACCGACCTGTTGACAGTTATGCGCGGACCGCGAGCCGTTCGCGCCTCATCCGTGATCGTGACCAGTTTCCTGCATGAAGATTTGATATCCATTCGCAGTGTACCGGGTGTCGCCATGGCGGGTCCTGAGACAACGTTATCTTCGCTGCTGCGCTTTGGCGACCAGGACTTGGTGGTCGCAGTGGTCGGAACCGGCGAAGACTTTCCGCAGATCCACGATTGGCCAACCCAATCCGGCGTGTTTTTCTCGGCGGAACACGTGAAGCGCTATGCCCAGGTCGTCACACTCGGCCAGACCGTAGCGAAGAATCTATTCCCTAATGATACGAATCCGCTGGGTCAGTATGTTCTCATTGGCAGTGCACCTTTCCTGGTTATTGGCGTATTGAGCAGCAAAGGCTTGACCCCACGGGGAGACGACATGGATAATTCCGTTTGGATGCCCTACACAACGGCTGGAGCGCGCGTCTTCGGACAACGGTATTTCAACAATTTTGTCGTGAGAGTGAATCCGGGCGCGGACATGAGCGTCGTGCAAGCTGAACTCCATGCGCTGCTGATGAAACGCCATGGCAAGGAAGACTTCAACATTCGGAACATGGCCGATACCATCGCCACGGCCAACGAAACACAGAACACGCTCACCTATCTGCTGGCGGCGATTGCCGTTATTTCGCTCATCGTCGGCGGCATTGGCGTGATGAATATCATGCTGGTCTCAGTTACCGAGCGGACCCGTGAAATCGGCATCCGCATGGCGATTGGCGCGCGCAGCTTTGACGTGATGTTTCAGTTTCTTACCGAGGCCGTGATGGTCTGCTTTATCGGCGGCCTGGCGGGTGTCATCGTCGGTATAGGCGGCGGTTTATCTACCTCCGCGATTGCAGGCTGGAGGGTAATTTTTACGGTTACACCGATAGTCATTGCTTTCGCGTGTGCCTTTCTGACAGGTATCATGTTTGGTTATCTTCCGGCCAGAAAAGCCGCACAACTCGACCCGATCGAAGCGCTGGCCCGGGAGTAGATGCGTGATAAGCAACTGAAGCTGGAGGGCTCGTGAGAATTACAAGCTTAACTACATGGATAATGTTGGTTTTATGCCCATTGCTGCTGGCCGCTTGTATGGTTGGTCCCGACTATGTCAGACCTGCTCCGGTCAAAACAATGCCGACAGCGTACAAGGAACTGGAAGTCTGGAAGGTGGCACAGCCGCGAGACAGCGAGATTCCTGAACAATGGTGGGAGCTATATAACGATCCCATCTTGAATTCTCTTGTGGAGCAGGTAGCGATATCAAACCTCACCATCGCTTCAGCAGAGGCCCGATTCCGTCAGGCGCGCGCACTGGTAATGGCTGCCAGGGCAGGCTACTTCCCATTGCTCTCGGCAGGTGCCTCGGCCACACGGTCATATACACCAGGGAATCCTGATGCTGGAAACAGCGGAGGTTCTACGAGTTCAGGTTTTCAGCTTCTACTGGATGTAACATGGGAACTTGACCTTTGGGGAAGGATACGTCGTGGAGTCAAAGCAAGTCAGGCCAATGCCCAGGCAAGTGCCGCAGACCTGGTCGCAATAACCCTGAGTACCCAAGCGGAACTGGTCAGTGACTACTTTCAGTTGCGGGTACTGGACGCCCAGAAACAGCTCCTTGACAACACGACAACTATTTACCGAAAATCCCTTGAACTGACCAAAAAACGCTATGCCGCCGGTGTGACCACAAAACCGGATGTGCTTCAGGCCGAGACTCAGCTCAAAAGCGCTGAAGCACAGACAATCGATCTTGGTGTACAGCGTGCCCAACTGGAACACGCTATTGCCCTGCTGATCGGCAAACCCCCAGCAGCTTTTTCCTTGCCATCGACGTCATCAGCAACCATGATTCCTCTAATCCCAACAACGGGACTTCCCTCCGAACTTCTCGAACGGCGACCCGATATCGCTTCGTCCGAGAGGATGATGGCAGCGGCGAATGCCCGGATCGGCATTGCGAAGGCTGCCTATTTTCCGACCATCAGTCTGTCTGCTGCGGCCGGTCTCGGTTCTTCGAGTCTTGCCTCGTGGTTTCTCTGGCCGGGCCGTTTCTGGTCGGTTGGCCCGGCGGCGGCTGCAACCCTGTTTGACGGCGGGTTGCGCAGGTCCCAGTCTGACCAGGCTTGGGCAGCCTATGACGCTACGGTGGCTTCATACCGGGCGACGGTGCTGACAGCTTTTCGGGAGGTTGAGGATAATCTGGCAGCTCTACGCATTCTGGAAGAAGAGGCACGGGTCCAGGATCAGACTGTGCAGGCAGCCCAGCAGGTTGCAAACATTTCTATGAGTCAGTACCAGGCTGGAACCGTCTCCTATCTCAATGTAATTGTCGCTCAATCGACTGCTCTTGCTAACGAACGCACTGCCTTGGGACTTTTGGGTCGAAGGCTCATTGCCAGTGTCTTGCTGGTCAAGGCCTTAGGGGGAGGATGGATTTCAGAGAAACAAAACTAACATTTGGCATTATAGGTATTTCTAATTCAATAGTGTATTTTATATCAGATGTCATTGCGAGCAAAGCGAAGCAATCTCAGGGCCTTAGATTGCCACGTCGCTACGCTCCTCGCAATGACTTGACTTAGAATTGGAATTACTCTTCCCCCAGGCTGTGCGTCAGGGCATAATGAATCAGCTCGCTGGTTCCCTTCACGCCGATCTTTTCCAGAATACGCATCCGATAGGTTCTTACGGTATTTGAGCTCAGATGGAGTTCCCCGGCGATTTCCTTCACTGCCTTTCCTTTGCCGATCATACACAACACTTGAAGTTCACGATCGGAGAGGTTTTCATGGGGGAGTTTTTCTGTATCTGACTCGAAATCGAGCATCATCTTTTCCGCAAAGGCCGGGCTTACATATTTCTTGCCGGACAGGATCTTCCGTACTGCGAGCACCAGTTCATCCGATGCGCTTTTCTTTGTAAGATAGCCGTTTGCTCCTGCTTTTAAGGCGCGGGCAGCATACTGCTCTTCAGGATACATACTCAGGATAAGAACAAGGAGTTTACGTTTCTTCTTTCTGATTTCCCGGAGAACTTCCAGTCCATTGATGTCAGGGAGTGAAATATCGAGGAGAACGATGTCGTAATCATTGTTGCTGATTTTGTTCAACAATTCATAGCCGCTGGAGCTTAAATCGATTGTCGCATCGTCGAAGTGTTCTTCAATGATCTCTTTGATGCCTTTGAGCACGACCGGGTGGTCATCGGCAATAATAACGCTGAACATCGCTTACACCTCCTGCACCGTCTTCTTGGGACGACGCTTTATTGTGGTGTTCTTTATTTTGTCTTCATGAATGGGAATGCTTACGGTAACGGTTGTTCCTTTCCCCTTAACACCCTTAATTTCGAGGGTCCCCTCCAGGGCGTATATCCGTTCGCGCATACCTGTCAATCCAAGAGACATTGGGCCTACGAGCTCCTTTTTTGTAATGCCTCTCCCGTCATCCCTGATTTCCATAGTAAGTCCATCTCCCGTATGCTGCAGGGTTATCGTAACACTTTGCGCATTGGCGTGGCGGGCAATATTGGTAAGAGCTTCCTGGAAGATACGAAAGACCTCCGTAGAAACTCCCCTGTCAAGGGCAGCGTGTTGCGGCATTGCATTAAACTTGCATGCAATGTTTGTCCTCTTGTTGAAATCCGTAAGCACCAATTCTATTGCCTCATCCAGGCCAAAATCATCCAGTGCGGGCGGTCTCAATGACATGGAAAGTCTTTGAACGGAACCGATGGCGCTGTCAATAAGCATAAGCATTGAGTTGAGCCTTTCCATAATCAGTATGCCGTCTTCCGGCAATCGTCTTTCTATCCACCGTATATCCATTTTCATACCTGCTAAGACCTGCCCTAATTCGTCATGGAGCTCTCGGGAGAGATAAGCCCTTTCCTTTTCTCTGATTTGTTGTAAATGGGTAGTGAGATTGCGCAATCGTTCCCGGGATGCATTCAGTTTTTCTCCAACAATTTTACGTTTCGTGATTTCCTGTTTCAGTAACACATTTGATGCAACCAATTGAGATGTCCGTTCTGCAACCCGTTCTTCCAATCCCTCGTATGCCTTCTGAAGCTCTTCTTCTATCTTCTTCCGCTCGGTAATATCAGTGATGGTCCCCACATAACCGAGCTTTTCTCCATGTACGCCCCTTTCAGCTATTGCTTTCCCTATCGCCCATTTTATACTACCGCTCTGCTTCTGGAAGCGGAATTCTGTTTCGAAAGGCAGATCCCTTTGGATCGCCTGATACCATTCGTTCAAGACCCTTTCTTTGTCCTCAGGGTGCAGCGCCTTTGCCCACCCTTCTCCATATGTCTCGCCTGGCAATAGGCCGGTAATTTCGGACCAGTACTCATTTATATATACCCACTGCCCTTCTTTGTCAGTAAGGATAAGTCCCACCGGAGAGACCCGTGCAATTGTGTGGAAAAGCTTTTGGCTCCTCTGGAGTTCTTTCTCGGCCGTTCTTCTGATGGTGATGTCGCGGATATTACACTGGATGACCTTATGGTGGTCCACCATGTACACATTACTGACAAATTCTACATCAATCTCCCGCCTGTCCTTTGTGGTGAGCGGCAAATCTTCATAACGGACATACCCTTCATGCTGCAACTCGGCAAAGACCGTCTTGCTGGCCTCGGTATCTTTGAAGGCCCCTATCTCCCAGAGTTTCTTTCCCACGAACTCTTCATGGGTATAACCCAACATATCCGTCAGAAAGGGGTTTACATCTTCTATCCGCCCTGTCTCTTCGTTGAGAATCAAGACCACGTCCCGGGCTGTTTCAAAGAGCCTCCGGTAACGAGTCTCGGAAATCTGAAGCGCTTCCCCTGTCCTCTTGCGCTCGGTGATGTCCACCATTATGACAATAATGCCGCCACCTTTATTAGTGGTGATTAGGTTTGCGCCCAATAGAAAGGAGAATAATTCGTTATTACCACGGGTGAAATGAACTTCAACTGCGTGGAGGGGCTTGCCACCCATTGCAGATAGAAGGGTAAAAGGAGTCCCGTCGGGATAGAAAAGGTGAAATACCTCGTCAAATATCTGGAAGACCGGGCTGCTGCCGAAAAGCCCATTGGTCGAATGACTCGCACGGATGATACGGCCCTGGTGGTCACAGAAAACAAATATTTCAGTAGCTTGATAGAGGATTTCAGTGGTCAGTTTTTCCTCTGCCAGCATCTCTTCATTACGCTTTTGCTCCGTCAGGTCGGTAATCACCATGCACACCAGGCCGGACATATCCGAGTGCGGAAGAGTACTTACGGAAAGCAAGACAGGCACAGAATTTTCTTCTCCGGCCTGTAAGGCCAGTTCTACCTTGCTGCTCCCCTTTAAACCCCGCTCAACCAATGCCTCAAATAATTCGAAGTCTTTTGATAAAATGTATTGGTAGATCGAAGATCCAATTACCTTTTCAATAGACTTTTTTACGATATCTGCAAAACGCTGGTTACAGAAAAAGATCGTGCCGTCGAAGGCCAGGGTAATGGCCCCTTCGTTCATGGTTTCGACCATGACCCGGTATGGATGATCAGCCCCCGATAGCGTAAAAACCTGATCTCCTCCCGTTGTTGAGACAACCAGACCATCCACCTCACCGCCTCGGATAGCGCGCAGAGTCTCCTCTGCTTCCATCGCCCGCAATGTGAGGTCCTGCAACTCATCCAAAAGCTGCCGGCGTGTTTTATATGATTTGTTCATTGATTTGTACTCAAGTAGATAGAAGACAGAAGTCAGAAGACAGTAGACAGAATCCAGAAAAACCTGTGGCAAAAGGATATAACTGCGTACTGATCTCGTCCTCAAATCTCATCGCCGGCATCCTCATTCTGACTCCTGACTTCTGACTTCTGAAGTTCTTGTGCTGACCTCGTCCTCAAATCTCATCGCCGGCATCCTCATTCTGACTCCTGACTTCTGACTTCTGAAGTTCTTTGACTTCAGATCAATACCCACAAGAAACCTTTCCTTATCCGACATGTTGCCGATGAACCTCCGGAGTGGCAGGGGAAGTTTCTTGATGAGCGTTGGAGTGGCAATAATCTGCTCTACCTTGGCCAGCTTGGGCTGCTGGTAGATATCTATTACCTCGAGCTCGTAATGGCCTTCCAGGTGTTCTTCACAGAATTTCTGGACATTGGCGATTGCAAGGGTTGACCCTGGGGTCATCCCTGCAACATACAGCCGAAGAACATACTTTGCCCGTTCTTGTTTCGCTGCCGCTTTTTCGAACTCCTCAGTGCTTGTTTTCCCTTTTTTCATCACCATCTCTCGTCCTCATTCTGTCTTCTGTCTTCTGCTCTTCTGTCTTCTGTCTTCTGTCTTCTGTCTTCTGTCTTCTGTCTTCTGTCTTCTGCTCTTCATCCCGCCCTGATATCCAGTCCCACCAGCACACGCTCCGTGTTAGCCAGATCTCCGATAATCTTTTTAAGCGGTTCAGGAAGCTTCCTTACCAGTGTCGGTATGGCAATAATCTGGTCCCCTTTGGCAAGCTGGGGGTGCTTTAAAAGGTCGATCACTTCAATACGGTATTTCCCTGCGAGGTGCTCTTCGCATATCTTCTTTAAATTAGCAAAGGCCGTAATCGATTTCGGAGTCTGACCGGCTACATACAACCGAAGATTCCAGATTTCTTCTGTAGAATCGGTCTTTGCCCCCTCTCTCGATAGGTCATCATTCACTTTACTCTCCTTTCCCTCTTTTTTTCGAGGGCTTCGCTGGAGAAGCTGAAGGTTTCCCCTTGCGAAGATGCGCCATTTCTAAACGGTCCTTTGCCAGGACAGCTTGTCTTTTCTGCTCTTCTTCCGCCATCAAATGCACCTCTTCGGTTTCCACATCAAACTCGGCACGGAGCGCTGCGATCTTTGTTTCCAGGGCATTCCTCTTGCGCTCCTGCTCGCGGAGCCTGCGCTCCACCTCACGCTGTCGTGTCTGCTCAGAGGCCTTTTCCCCGGCTTCCTGGGCTGCCCTGGCACTGCCGGTTAATACCTCGCCGGAACCGGTATAGATGTCAATAAGGTCAATGCCCTGGTTCGTAAGCAGGAACTCTTGAATCTGGTTGGAGTGGGCCATGCCGCGGGACTTCAAAATGTAAAGGCCCCGGTTGCGTTCCCCCTTGAGTTCGATATCCCGGAGGAGAAGCCACGTATCGATCAGAGAAGATATCTCTTCGCTTGTGTGTTCAAGGTTGCCGGTAAAATGGGTAAGGTCCGTAAGGAAAGTAGAGATATTTTTCATCTTCAAATAGTCGATCAGGCGCGTTAATATGGATTTAACCTCTGATTCTGTTCCCGCGGCGCTCAGGTTGCTGATCGGGTCTATAATGAAAAGCTGGGGATTAAACTCATCGATCTCCTTGTGGAAAGTGAGAAGGTGCATCTCAAGACCGTAAAGGGAAGGCCGGGCTGAATGAAACCTGAGAAGTCCCTTCTTTACCCATCGGGCGAGATCGATGCCGATGGATCTCATGTTCCGGATAATCTGGCTGGGTGATTCCTCGAAGGCACAATAGAGGCAACGCTCACCACGTTTGCAAGCAGCGTCGGCAAAGGTGGCCGACATACTTGTTTTGCCTGTGCCTGCAGTACCGGAGACAAGGATGGTGCTGCCCCGGTAGAACCCCTTCCCATCAAGCATTGTATCCAGCTTGGGGATGCCCGTGGCGATGCGCTCCATGGAAACGGGGTAGTCAAGCCCCAGGGAAGTGATGGGCAGGATAGAGAGGCCGCTCTCGTCTATCAGAAAGGGATACTCGTCGGAACCGTGAGATGAGCCACGGTACTTGACAATACAGAGGCGGCGGGTGGAAATTTGCTCCTCGATGCGGAAGTCGAGGAGAATCACACAATCGGCCACGTATTCTTCGAGTCCGTACCGTGTCAGGAGCTTGTCGCCCCGTTCTCCCGTAACAATAGCCGTCACACCGCGGTTTTTTAACCAGTGGAAAAGCCTGCGAAGCTCTGCCCGAAGGATTCCGGCATTAGAAAATCCGGAGAAAAGCGCTTCTATGGTATCCAGGACAACCCGCTTCGCCCCGATGGAATCAATGGCGTTCCCCAAGCGGATAAACAATCCTTCAAGGTCGTACTCACCCGTCTCTTCAATCTCGCTTCGATCGATATAGACATGATCCGTTGCGATGAGATTACGGGACATCATGTCATGAAGATCAAAACCAAGGGAGATGAAATTCTTCGCAAGATCCTCCGGCGTCTCCTCGAAGGTCATGAAGACCCCTGGTTCTCCGTAATCCATGGCGCCCCGCATGAGAAACTCCATGGCGAAAAGCGTTTTACCGGAACCCGCACTGCCGCAGATCAGCGTTGGCCTGCCTCTCGGAAGCCCTCCCTTCGTTATGTCATCAAGACCCTTGATACCCGTCAAGCATTTTTCAAGAACATCAACATCATGTTTTGCCTTAACCATCGTCATCTCCCGACTCCTTTGCTGATTTAAAGTAATACCTAAAAGAGGAAAATACTATGAAGACTGCTCAATAAAATACATTAAATCATCATTTGTCCGCTAACCCTTGCCCTTTAAGGGGGGAGGGTGAGGGAAATAATGTCATTTTATTTATTGCACTCGCATTAACCCCCTCCATTCATTTTCCTGTTATTTTAGTTATTTTGCAAGCAAATATTTAAATCACGGACTATTTGACACATTGTCAGGCACGGGCTACAATAAGAGGTGCTCACGATCGGCAATCTCACATTACCCCTCCCCTGCATACTTGCTCCCATGGCAGGTGTAAGCGATCTGCCTTTCCGCACCATTACCCGCGCCTTCGGCGCTCCCTTCGCCTTTACAGAGATGATCGATGTGCGGGCCTTAAGCCACCGGGACAAGAGGACCCGCCATATGCTTTCCTCTGCCCCTGATGACCGCCCCCTCGGCATACAATTACTGGGCAATGATGAAACGCATATTTTAAAAACCCTTGATGTCCTTGAGGAATATGACTTTGACCTTCTTGATTTCAATGCTGCCTGCCCAACCCCCAAGGTCACACGAAAAGGCAAGGGGGCTGCGCTCCTCAGGGAACCGCACAGGATCGGGGAACTCCTCAAGGTGATGGTTGATCATTCAAAAGTCCCTGTTACGGTAAAGATCAGGACCGGATGGGACCTTGCTTCAGTGAACGCCCGGGAGGTGGCCCTCATCGCAGAGGACGCGGGCATCAGCGGGCTCTTCATCCATGGAAGGACAAAGCAACAGGGATACAGCGGGATTGTAGATTACCGGATAATAAAGGATGTGAAGGATGCCCTGCGCATACCGGTGATCGCAAGCGGCGATAACCTCTCTGTACCGTCCATCACACGGATGTTTGAAGAGACGGGATGCGATGGGGTAGTAATCGCCCGGGGCGCCCTTGGAAACCCCTGGATATTCAGGGATATCATCCGGTTCCTTCAGGATGGCGCCCTTTGTGAACGGCCTGACGTGAATGAACGTATTGCGGTAATGAAGGATCACCTGAATCTGTCTATCAGACATTACGGCGAACGAAGGGGTGTGAGTATCTTCCACAAATTCTTCATCTGGTACACGAGGGAGCTGCGGGGTGCAAAACCCTTCCGGGACCGGGCCTTCCATGCAGACAATGGAGAGGTTATTTTTAACATTATCGACGAATTGCACACCCTCGGCGCCAGCGGATCAAACCCGGGGGATTATACGGGCGGTCCCGTCAAAGCCTTTCCGGAACCGGATTTTTAAGTCCCCTTTCGTTCCTGGAAAGGACATCCAGGGCGCCGAAATCCATTGACAAATCCCCTCCAATACTATAAGTATAAAAGGTTGTCGATTCAGCGCTATGTTAAACCCAGATAAGTCGTTAGAGCATGGTGTCGGGGTAATCCTTAAGCAAACCGTCGTGAGGCGAGGAAGCTCGGTCTTTTGCATAAGCAAAAGTTACGAAGCCGAACGCGAGCGATTGTAGCCGCTGGAGCGTAATGAGCATGTTTGCGTGGAATATCCCGACACAGATGCTCGTTCTAATGGAAAATCTGGGTTAATATTTTGAGTTTTATAACAAAACTTAACAGTCCGGGAGGTATTGCATACTGATGAGCCTATTGGAAGCCTATATTATTACGTTTATCGCAAGTTTCTGCACCCTGGTTATTGAAATGGTGGCCGGCCGCATACTTGCACCTTTTGTCGGCGTCTCTATTTATACATGGACAAGCATCATAGGGGTTATACTCGCAGGCATAAGCATCGGCGCATATATTGGAGGGAAACTGGTAGACAGGTTTCCTGCAAGAAAAACCCTCGGATGGCTGCTTCTTTTATCAGGCATCACTGCCCTTTCCATTATCCCCCTTACCTATTTGGTGGCATCCTACCGTTTCCCCCTTTCCCTCATGCTCCGCATTTTTCTTGTAACCACCATCATCTTCTTTCTTCCCGGCTGTGTTCTCGGGACAATCTCGCCGGTCGTCGTACGTCTTACCCTTAAAGATTTAGACAAGGCAGGGAACGTGATAGGCAAGATATACGCCCTCTCAACCCTCGGGGCGATTATAGGGACCTTTGTAACGGGATTCTTTCTCATATCATGGATGGGAACACGGATGATTATTCTGTCCATGGGGATCATCCTTCTCCTCGCCTCAGTCTTCTCCGGCTCCCTGTTCAAGACAAAGAAGTCCGTGGCACTTTTCATTATTATTGCCCTGCCCTGTGTATGGGCC
This sequence comes from Syntrophus sp. (in: bacteria), assembly GCA_013824835.1. Taxonomy (GTDB): domain Bacteria; phylum Desulfobacterota; class Syntrophorhabdia; order Syntrophorhabdales; family Syntrophorhabdaceae; genus PNOM01. Next base: position 35,227 of record PNOM01000009.1, read on the forward strand.
ATTTACAGCTTTCTCTACAAACCCAAACTCACGGATCAGACATACCTTTACAGGGAAAGTGATTACTTCACCATAAAACTGATAAATACTACCAGCAATGACAAAACAACGCCTCTTCAGGCCATGGTGCTCGATAACCTGATACATTCCTATGTCTCCCTCGATAATCCCCAACACATCGAATATGAGTATGAAAAGATCTACTCGGACGTCCTTAAATGGAAGTTCGGCAAGGATCAGGCTTTCAAGAGTCTCACCATAGGGGGCGGAGGTTATACCTTTCCAAGGTATATGGAAGTCTTCTACCCCAATGCCCAGATCGATGTAGTTGAGATCGATCCCGAAGTAACCCGGATCGTATACAGTCATCTCGGGTTGCCGAAGGATACGCGGATCAGAACATTCAATACGGACGGCAGATGGTTTGTCATGAACAGCAAGGATAAGTATGACCTTATCTTTACCGATGCCTTTAACGACCTTTCCATACCCTACCATCTCACCACAAAGGAGTACGCCCAGGAACTGAAAAAGGTCCTCAACCCTGACGGCATAGTAATGTCCAACATTATTGATAATTTCCAGAAAGGAGCATTTCTTCCCTCCTATATCCGAACCTTGCGTGAGGTATTCGGTGAAAAAAACGTCTTTCTTCTCTCCGTAAGCCCGGATTTCAAGAATACACAGATCAGCACCTTCATTGTGGTTGCCGGCAACGGGAATATTGACATCAAGGATTTCGATGCCCGTGTAAAAAGCCACTTAAAGGGTCATGCCACATCTGCATTAGTGCCTGAAGAGATGATGGAGGAATTTATGAAAACACGGCATTCCATCGTCATACGGGATGATCATGCACCCATTGACAATCTTATTGCCCCGATCTTCGAGGAAAGATTCGGTTATAACAGGAAGAGTTAACAAACTATTGATTTAATCTTCCATTTCTTTTATTATTATAGAAATGCGGGTATAGCTCAGATGGCAGAGTGCAAGCTTCCCAAGCTCGAGGTCGCGGGTTCGATCCCCGTTGCCCGCTTTATATAACCCCTATAATTTCAATAGATATGTTGCTAATAACCCGTTCCCAAGTCGTTCCGGCGACTATCCGATGAAATTGCAAGGGCTTGCAAAAACCTCATAGCTTGCGGGGTGAAAGACAGATTGCTTTTCCACCTCCTTCCTCAACTCCTCAGATGTAATATTTTCTGCAATGGTGTATAGTTCTATGTATAATCAAGATTGTACGGAATAGATAATATGGTAGCGAGGTCATGAACTATTTTTTAACTGGACACAGCCAATGATAACTGCAGGCATCTATGGGCTCATAGGCGGGGCGGCGCTCTTCATTGGGGTCTTGATCGGCCTTTATATGAAGGTGTCCAAAAGGGTGGTAGGGTCAGTCATGGCCTTCGGTTCAGGCGTACTTATCTCAGCTCTCACATTTGACCTGATGGAGAAGGCCTATCAATTGGGTGGGTTCGATTCGGTGTCAATTGGGTTCATAGCCGGTGCAGTGATGTTTGTTGGCGGGGACTATGTGATCGACCGTTACGGCGGACACTTTCGCAAACGTGGGCATGGGATGCAACATGCAGCTAAAAAAGCCGCTGCTGGGAACACGCAGCTTGCCAGTTCCGGCTCTGCCATCTTCCTGGGAGCGCTCTTAGACGGTATCCCTGAATCAGCGGCCATCGGCGTTGGGTTGGCAACCGGCCAAGGTGTTGGTTTCATCATGCTGGTTGCGGTGTTTCTCAGTAACTTGCCTGAAGGCATTTCCGGAGCAATAGGGATGAAAAAGACGGGCCGGTCGTATCGTTATATTATGACGGTCTGGGGTATAACAGTTATAATGTCCGGTATCGCTGCTGCACTGGGCTATACTTTTTTAGGTCACGCATCCAAGGACGCCATCGCTGCAACACTATCGCTGGCAGCCGGGGCTGTTCTGGCGATGATCGCCGACACGATGATACCAGAAGCATTCGAGGAGGGCGGCAGGTTCGTGGCGCTGGTCACGGTAGCTGGTTTCCTGCTGGCTTTTGTTATTAGTCACTTAGCAGGATAGCAGCTTGTAAGCATTTTGGTGCGATGTTCTCAATGCTGATACACTTCCTTCCTGAAAGAGAGAGTGGGTTTTACTTTTTAATGTAATATTTTCAAATCCTTCGCTATTAATCTTTGAGAAACATCGCGCCTCTCTCCGTGAAAACCTTATCATCTTCCTTTTGCTCATCGAGAGCCATCAAGAGATATGGGCCTCTCCACCCACCTTCATCCAGCAAGATTCTGATGGGCTGAGGTTCGCGTCCTTGCAGGAACTGTTTGATGTCTTTTCGCTTACTTCAAACATGCAGCCTTCCTTACCGTGATTTAACGCCTCTTGACACCTCTCCTATATATGGTATAATCATACCAATATGAAAGCCCGGCCTGCCTATCAGGTTAAGGAGTATATGGCCGATGGTTCTATTGAAGAAATCAAGATATGGCAGATTCCAAGGACAGAAGACAAGCCCCATGGTCTTAAATACTCCTTTGTCTACATTGTAGCCAATGAAAGGGTGATAGGCTATGACAATTTTGAAGGCAAAGGGGATCACCGGCATTACGAGGGCAAGGAATATGCATACGCCTTTGAAAACCTGGAAAAGCTCTGGCATGATTTCAAGGAAGACGTTCAGCGATTCAAGGAGGACATACGATGAAGGTAAAGAATATAAAGATTGCCGTAAAATCTGAAGATGAGTTATTCCAGGAAGTCAAGAACGTGTGGGGTAAAGCAGAAAAAGGCGAAAAGCTGAAAAAGCATGAGGGTCTCTACTTTGAAAACCTTGAAGCAATGAGAAAGGTTCTCACGGAAAACCGCCTCACGATGTTGAAGGTCATTCGGAAAGAACACCCCGCGTCAATATACGAACTGGCAAAACTTCTGAAACGGGATGCAAAGAACACCTTTGACGACATTCATTTTCTTGCAGAAGTCGGCCTTATCGAATTGAAAAAAACCAAAGAAGGCAGAGAGCGCACCACCCCTATTGTCAATTATGAAAAGATTCTCCTTGAGATTTCCGTCTAAAGGATCGCCATGAAACAGCGAGCTTTACTTTCTCTCGCTCCTGCATTAAAATAACGATTGAACAGGCCGCTCATAATGATTCTTTAAAACGTTATGGCAATAGAGCCTTATATTGCAATACATAATTTTCACACCTGACAATGGAGGCGTTCATGTCAGACAGAAAAACCATCCTCCTCGTTGAAGACGAGCCTTTGATCCGCCTTACCGAAACCAGAATGCTCGAAAAGGAAGGCTATGTCGTAATTTGTGCATCCAGCGGCGAAAAGGCCCTCGAAATTACACAAAACGGCTATTCTATCGATCTTATTCTCATGGACATTGATCTGGGAAAAGGCATGGATGGTGCCGAAACTGCCCGGGAGATCCTCAAGGACCACAATATACCCATCATGTTCCTTTCCTCCCATACCGAAAAAGAAATCGTTGAAAAAACAGCGAAGCTTTCTTACAACTATCAGAGAATGAGTACATACGCTATGACAATCTGCCCCTTGAAACAAAGGACGGCAGGCGCATCGACGTTGAGTTTGTGAGCAATGTGTATTCAGTCGGCGAGGAGAAGACTATTCAGTGCAATATCCGCGATATAACAGCACATAAGGCTGCGGCCAAGGCGCTCACCCAGGAAGCAGAACGGGCGAAGGATGTTCTGGAGAGTATCAGCGATGCCTTTATGTCCATGGACAATAACTTTGTAGCGACCTATTTCAATTGCGCAGCAGAACGGATGTTAAAGCGGCAGAGCCATGAAGTGGTCGGGCAATACCTCTTCGATGCCTTTCCGGAAGCAAGGGGATCCGTATTTGAAGAAAAGTACCTGCAGGCTGTTAAAGAAAAGACCTCCATGTCCTTTGTCACTTATTTTAATGTCGAGCCTTACTGCGACTGGTATGAAGTACAGGTTTATTCATGGGAAGAGGGTATTTCTGTATATTTCCAGGTCATCACTGAACGTAAGCAAATCGAGGATGCCCAATTGTTCCTCCTGCAAAGCAATTGGGCAAGCGAGGACTTCTTCGAATCCCTGGCGCGCTACCTGGCTGAGACCCTGAGTATGGACTTTGTCTGTATTGACAGTCTGGAGGGGGATTGTCTGTCCGCCAGGACAGTGGCCGTCTACTTCGATGGCAAGTTCGAGGATAACATATCCTATGCCCTGAAAGATACCCCCTGTGGTGATGTGGCAGGAAAAACGATCTGTTCTTTTCCGAGGGATGTTCGCCATTTATTCCCACAGGATGTAGTGCTCCAGGAGATGGTGGCAGAGGGGTATATGGGAACCACCCTCTGGAGTTCCAAGGGGCAGCCAATCGGCCTGATTGCCTTGATCAGCCGCAAACCCCTTTCAAACCCACACCTGGTGGAATTAATTCTGAAACTGGTTGGCGTGCGCGCAGCTGGCGAACTGGAGCGCAGAGACGTCGAGGAACAGGTTAAATCCTCACTCGAAGAAAAGAAAATCCTTCTAAAAGAGGTTCACCACCGCATCAAGAACAATATGAGCGTGGTCGTGAGCTTGTTGTCGCTCCACGCAGAAAAAATGAATGACCCATCAGCTATTGCTGCTCTTGAGGATGCGGAAAACCGTGTCCAGAGCATGATGGTTCTCTATGATAAGTTGTATAGATCTGCTGATTTCAGAGAGATATCATCAAAGGAATACCTTACCTCTTTGATTGATGAAATTGTAAGCAATTTCTCTAACCGGTGGATAGTCACCATTGAAAAGCAAATTGATGACTTTATCCTTGACGCGAAGACCTTATCCCCCATGGGCATGATTCTTAATGAGCTGCTTACAAACACAATGAAATATGCATTTACCGGAAGGGATAATGGGTTGATACAGGTCTCCTTTTCGTTAAAAGACAATCATGCAATACTCATTATTGAGGATAACGGCATAGGTATTCCTGAATCAGTTGATATCGCAACATCCACTGGGTTCGGGTTACAGCTTGTTGGCATGCTCACAGAACAGCTTGGAGGAACGATTAGAATTGAACGTCAGAATGGGTCAGCATTCATTCTGGAATTTAACGTATAATTCTAATTCTAAATCAAAGATGATATCAAGGCAAAGACGGCAAGACGGATATATTGAGGAGGGCTGTAAAACCAAATGCGCCCGGCAAGAATCGAACTTGCAACCTTTGGATTCGTAGTCCAACACTCTATCCAATTGAGCTACGGGCGCCTGATTGAGTTATCATAATACCACATTTGCGGGAAAAACGGGTGACATTTATTACACATTTTTTCTCTTTCCTGCGGCACTATATGGCTACACATATAATGAACTACCCCGCAGCAGGGTTGCGAGGCATCTATTGATTGAAAGAAGACAAAAACAGACGTATACTATATACACTATTGTAATAGCAGCAAGGCAACGGGAAGAACTAAGGAGGATGGTATGAAAAGGATAGTTATGGCGGTTTTAATATGTGCAGTTGGATTTATGGGATATTCCTGTGCAACTGTTGACGGCATGAGCGACACCACAAAGGGCGCTGCTATAGGAGCTGGTCTCGGTGCAATAGCAGGACAGGTAATAGGGGGTAATACAGCGGGGACTCTTATAGGTGTTGCAGCAGGCGCCCTTGGAGGGGCCATTGTCGGCCATGAAATGGATTATCAGAAGCAGCAGAAACAGAATGAGATGCAGCGTCAACAGGCAGTTGCTGCGCCGCCTCCCTATCCAGATGACGTGCCGCCCGGACAGTGGGTGCAGGTGCCCGGACAGTGGGTTAACGGCAGATGGGTACCGGCCCACAGGGCATGGGTACCCCTTAATCCCCCCCAATAAGATATTTGTGAGGGATGGTTGGATCAGTGATACCACATAACGAACTACAGGAGGCCACACAATGAAGCGTTTTTCTACGGCTGTCTTTTGTATTGCCTTTATATTAACCTTTGCAGCAGCAACGAACCTATGGGCGCAGAATCCCTCTAAAACAAAGGTTTTGAACAAGACCTATCAGGAGAAATCATTAGGATATGCCATATCATACCCCGGCAATTGGGCATATGTCTCCCCGACTGCCCATTCGGTTGTATTTGGTCCCCGGAAAGGCGTGGACGGGGATCCGGTGGTAAGCATTCAGAACCTTAATACTATAACGATAAAGGGCAGAAAATATAAAGATGCCGACTCGGTTATAGAGTACCTCGCAAACCAGCTCAAGGTAGCAAAAGAGGTTATCGTCTATGAAACCAGTCCCTACACCCATGACAAGGGTGGGGCAAAGCTGGCGGGAAAAATGTTCGGCGCTGAGTATGCATTGAATAATGAGAGATACAAACAGTGGATCATTGTTCTTCCAAGGAGCACCGGTGAAGTGATCCATGTCTGGTCGTATACCTCGCCAATAAAGATGTATGAGAAAAACCTTGGTGTTGCCCAGAATATACTCAATTCCTGGATCGTACAGTAGGAACCGGACAATCAAGATCGAAGCCGGAGGATAAGGCCGAGTTTCAGCCTTATCCTCCGGCTTCAGAACATATATCTTCGCATGTTAATGTTCAACAGAAGACCGACGGAAGCCAGAACAGACATTAATGAAGAACCGCCGTAGCTGATAAAGGGCAGCGGAATACCCACAACAGGCGCAAGGTGTATCGCCATAAGCACATTGATGGTGAATTGGAGATAAATTATGGTAGTAACACCGAAGGCGATAATTGAGCCCAGTTCATCATGGGCGTTCAAGGATATTTTGAGACATCTATAGATGAAGGTTAAAAAGAGAATAAAAAACACAATGGAGCCCACAAAACCCCACTCCTCGCCAAAGACAGTAAAAATAAAGTCTGTATGATGCTCAGGGATGAACTGGAGTTTATGCTGGGTCCCTGCCATATACCCCTTGCCGAAAAATTTGCCTGAACCGATGGCAATCAATGCCTGCTTGGCATGGTACCCGAACCCCGCTGGGTCAGCATCAATATTAATGAAGCTGAGGACTCTCATTTTCTGATAAGGCTTCATGAGGTACCTCCAGACTATGAAAGGGGCTACTGCCCCGACAACGCCAAGAATTGCATAGGTTGATTTCTTGAGCCCTACAAACCAGAGCATGGCGAGACTGGTAAGGAGAATGATGATGCCCGTTCCGAGGTCAGGCTGTTTTACAATAAGGAAAAAGGGGATCAGGGTCCAGAGCATTGGGGCTGCAATGTCTTTGAGCCCCAGCGAAACACTTTCTCTCTTCTTCTGGTAAAGCATATTCGCAAGAAACAAAACCAGCACAGGTTTCATGAATTCCGACGGCTGCAGGCTGATACCTGCGATGCTGATCCATCTCCGCGCCCCCCCTGCGGCCATGCCGATAATGATGACAAGGACAATGAGCGCAATGGCAGCCCAGTATAGCCACTTTGATTGGTTGATGATAACACGGTAGTCAAAGTGAAGGATAACGAGGATCATTATAACGCCAATGGTAAAGGCCACAAGCTGTTTTACGATAAAATTGTATGAACCGCTGTAAAAGGAACTCGTCGCGCTCACAAGATTAAGAATGCCGATGGCAAAGAGGGCCAAACCATTACAGATCAGTATCCAGTCAAGATGATAGAGTCTCCTCTTATCTATTCTCATTTGTCTGCGCCTCCTTTGCCCCTGTGTTCGCTTTAAAAATAGTCTGCGTAATCGCCTTTGCGATAGGCGCTGATTCACTGCCTCCATGTCCCCCCTTTTCTACAAGGACTGATATGGCGACCGTTGGGTCTTCGGCAGGGGCATAGGCGATAAACCACGCATGATCACCAAGGTGTTTGCCCTTTTCAAGGGAACCTGCCTGGGCTGTTCCGGTCTTTCCGCTCATATTTATGTTCTGGACACGAGAGCTGTATGCCGTACCTCCCGGTTCATTCACCACACCCTTCATTCCCTCCCTCACTCTTGCAAAGGTGTCTTTTTTCATCTTTACGTTTGCTTTCATTACAGGTTCAAAGGTTTTGACTGTTTTCCCTTCAGGCGAGACAACCCTGTTCACAATCTGGGGTTTAAATGTGACGCCTTCGTTGGCAATAAATGCAGATAACTGGACAAGGTGTATCGGGGTAAGCCAGACTGCACCCTGCCCTATTGCCACCGATACTGTCTCTCCTTCGTACCATGGCTGCTTATAGGTCTTCCGCTTCCACTCCGTAGAGGGGACAAGCCCGCGGATTTCACCGGGCAGGTCAATACCGGTTTTCGGCCCAAGACCGATCGCTTCACACATTTCATGAATCCTGTCTACGCCGAGCTTCAGGCCTACATTGTAGAAATAGACATCGCAGGATTGGACGATGGCCTTGTGCACTGAAACGCTCCCGTGGCCGCCCTTTTTCCAGCATGCAAAGGAATGATTACCGAAGGAGAATGAACCCCTGCAGGAGAAACCTGTTTTATCATTAACAATTCCCAAATCCAATGCCTTTAAGGCAGGGACCATCTTAAAGGTTGAGCCTGGCGGATACCCCCCCTGAATAGCCTTGTTCATAAGGGGCTTTCCGGGATCAGCATTAATTGCCTTCAGATCCTGTTTCGAGATACCTGAAGTAAATTTGTTGGGATCAAAGGCCGGTCTGCTAACAAGGGCAATCACTGCACCTGTTTTCGGGTCAAGGACTATGATCCCTCCCTTTTTATTCTCTAAAGCATTCTCAACAACCTGCTGTACATCCAGGTTTACATTCAGATAAAGACTATTCCCCGGGATTGAGTCAATAACATCAAGGGTCCGCACCTCCCTGCCCATTGCATCAACTTCGACCCTCTTTTCGCCATCTACCCCCCTCAGATAACCCTCATATGTCTTTTCCAGGCCATATTTACCGATATAGTCGCCAGGGGAGTAACTCTTGTTCTCCTTAATCTTCAGTTCCTCGCTGCTTATTTCCGACACGTAGCCGAGCATGTGGGCCATCATCTTGCCGTAGGGGTAATTCCTCTTCGGTTCAATCTGTATGCTCACGCCCGGAATATAGACCCTGTGGGCCTCGACCTTTGCAAGCTCGTCTTTCGTGACATCCGGTTTTATCTTTACAGGAAAGGAAGGGGGGAAACCGCTTGCCATCTTCAGCTTTTCCAGAATATCTTCTCTGTCAATGTTGAGGAGCTTCGCAAGACCGTCCACGGTCTGGCTGAAATCTTTTATATCTTCAGGAGTAATATAAAGATTGAACGAAGGTCGCGTGTCCGCCAACACCCTGCCCGATTTATCGAATATAACCCCCCTCGGGGCGATAACCTTTTTAACCCGTATGCGGTTCTGTTCAGACAGCCTTCTCATTTCGCCGCCCCGCATAACCTGGAGATCCCATAACCTCAGAGAAAGGACCACCATGGTTACAATGAGGATCAGCCTGCACCATTTAAACTTCCATGGGATGACTTTGTATTCCATCTATTCCCTGCTTAAGAATCTCATGTTCAGGTATTCCAAAAAAGAGAACAGGAAGATCGAGAGAAAACCGGTAAAGATGGCATTCGGGAATGTATAGAGGATAATGTTGACAATGTTGCCCGTTTCTCCTTTTGAGAGCAAGGAAAGGGCCATGAAGAGAAAGGATTCAAGGATAACAAAACCGCTGCATATATAGGAAAAACTATATTTTGAATCTATATAAAGCTGTTTTTTCAGGAATGTTGCGATAATGAATACAGAGAGCTTGGTAAACAGTATGGAGCCCTGCGGTGCATTGGAAAGTATCTCCTGAAAAAGGGCAAGGATAAGGGTTGCGATAAGCCCTGCCTGAGGTCCCAGAAAGAGTGTTGTATAGATTATCAGAGGAATCCCGAAGTCCGGCTTGAAAAACTCTATGGGCAGAGCAGAGAGTATGGACGACTGGAAAATCGTTAAGCTTATCCCGATCAGCACATATACTGAAAACCTCATTGCTTCTTCACTATAAGGACTTCATCCAGTCTTTTAAAATTGTTGAAAGACATCACATCTACATCGGTAAAAATGCCCGCCTTGTTCCTGTTCACCGTAATCACGATACCGGCCTGCAGACCCTTCGGGTATATGCCATCCTTTCCTGATGTCACAAGTTTGTCGCCGATTTCAATCTCATCGTTCTTGAGTATATACTTCAACTTCAACGTATTCTGGCCAGTGCCTTCAAGCATTCCCCGTGTGTTTTTCCCTTCTATATACACATCTATTGAGGAATTAATATCGTTCATTACCATAACCTTTGTGTGCCACTTGTTTATTTCTACTGTCTGGCCTACAAGCCCCTTCGCGGTCACAACGGGCATCTTTTCCCTGATGCCGCTATTCCTCCCTTTATCAATAATGATGCATTTAAACCAGTTCTTGATATCTTCCCCTACGACCCTTGCCGCTACCATGGTGTTTTTCTGCTGGTCCATAAGGTTCAGGACAGCCTTGAGCCGCCTGTTTTCATTCTCTATTTCAAAAATCCGCTGATGATCGAGCTGGAGGGCTTCAAGCTTCGCTTTTAACTGAACATTTTCTTTCTTTGTACCTACAAGGTTTATATAGGAATTGAATATATGCCGGACAAGATCCGCGGGTTTTCCCATGAGTGAAAGGGCTGGACCCGTTACCTCTGAGACACCGCCCTTAATCCCCGAATATCCTTTTACAAGGAACGCGGTGTTGGTGAAAATAAGAAAAGAAACAATAAGGAGAAGAGCCGCAATAACTATAAATATAGTATTTTTCAATTCCCTGCTTTATTAAAAATAGGTTGCAATCTCTTTCAGGAGACTTATTTCATCAAGGGCCCGTCCGGTGCCTTCCACAACAGCCGTCAATGGGTTATCGGCAATAATAACCGGCAAACGGGTAACCTCCTTTATGAGAAGATCGAGATTGCGGAGCAATGCCCCGCCGCCGCTGATTACAATACCCTTATCAACGATATCGGAAGCAAGCTCAGGAGGTGTCCTTTCAAGGGCTATCCTTACTGCTTCGACTATAGCATTTACCGGCTCTGCGATTGCCTCACGGATCTCTTTTGATGAGATTTCCAGGGTCTTCGGTATACCACCCACAAGGTCTCTTCCTTTTACTTCCATGGTAAGTTCCTCACCGTCCTGGGCAGGATATGCTGAACCGATGTTTATTTTTATCATTTCAGCGGTCCTCTCGCCTATGAGGAGATTATACTTTCTCTTTACGTACTGTATAATGGCCTCATCTATCTTGTCCCCTGCGACTCGGACAGAATTACAGTAGACAATACCGGCAAGGCTGATCACAGCAACCTCTGTGGTACCGCCACCAATGTCTACAATCATGTTGCCGCTCGGTTCCGTAATAGGAAGACCCACGCCTATCGCTGCCGCCATAGGTTCCTCGATAAGGTAGACCTCCCGAGCTCCGGCAGACTCGGCAGACTCTTTGACCGCCCTCTTTTCCACAGGCGTGATGCCTGAAGGTATTGATATGACAATACGGGGCCGTGCATAGGACTTTTTGTTATGGATCTTCTGAATAAAATACTTGAGCATTGCCTCTGTAATCTCGAAGTCTGCAATGACGCCGTCTTTAAGGGGACGTATGGCGATAATATTCCCCGGGGTCTTGCCAAGCATCTTCTTGGCTTCTTCGCCGACTGCAATGACCTTTTTTCCACCCCTGTGATCCCTGTGGACAGCGACCACCGACGGCTCATTTGATACTATACCTCTTCCTTTTACATATACGAGAGTATTTGCGGTTCCGAGATCTATGGCTAAATCTTTTGATATAAATCCAAAGAATGATTGAAACATAATGAATTATCCCCACTTTCGTAATTAAGATATTGAAAAAACAGTCTTAATATACTATTTTAAGAAATCAAAATCAATATCAATAGCATCAAGGAGCGGTAATGTTAAAATTTATGAGAAAGTATGCAACCGGCTACATGGTAAAAGCCATATTCGGACTGATTATCGTTGTCTTTATTTTCTGGGGGGTAGGCGGTTTAAAAGATGGAGATAAAACAGTGGCCGAGGTTGGCCCCTATTCGATATCAATGGCTGAATACCAGGAAACCTATAACAGGTCTCTCAATATGTACCGGTTAATCCTCAAGGACAAGCTGGACGAAAACACCCTGAAGGGACTCAAACTGAAAGAACGGACCATGGACGATCTCGTTGGCAGGTATCTTCTCCTTCTTAAGGCGAAGGAATTGGGACTCACCGTCTCCGACGAGGAATACCGTACCTATCTTGACAGCATCGAGGCCTTTAAAAGTGATGGAAAATTTAACAAGAAACTTTTCTCCGAGGCATTGAAAAGAAACGGCATGGACCCCAATAGATTCGAAGAATCCGAAAAAATAGCGATCCTGAATCAGAAGATGGTCAACCTGATTAAGGACAACGGGGTCATAATCAATGACGGGCAGGCGTGGAAAGGCTATGTGAAGGCACGAGGTAAGGTTGATCTTGCCTATATGGTATTCGATCCCGCAGATTACAGGAAAAAGGTGGATGTGAGCGACAGGGAACTCCAGGATCTTTATGAAAAGGAAAAGGGGTCATATATAGGAGAAAACCGGTACCAACTGAAATATATAACCATTGATGAGAAGAGCTCAATAAAGGACGATGCAGCCTATCTTGATCTATTGAAGGCCAAGAGTCTTGAGGCATACGGAAAAGAAAAAAGCCTTACCGTGACAGACCTCGGCGACTTGAGGGAATCGGAAGTCCAGAAGAAATTGAAAAATCTCAAACCCCAGGAATGGCTCAAGGGGCTGAAAAAGGGAGACATCTCCCTTCCCATAAGGGCTGATGGAAAATCCTACATATTTCAGGTAACGGAACTTGAAACAGGGAAACCCTTTGACAAGGCCTCAGTAATAAAGGAACTGCGGGAAAAGGTCTCTGCTGAAAAGGCAAAGAGCCTGTCAAAAAAAGAGGCTGAGGAAGCGATACAGAAAAAGGCCTTCAATTCGAAAAAGGATACAGGGTTTCTGTCAAGGAGCGCTGGCGAAATACCGAAGATCGGCATAATCCCCCCTGAATATGCAGGATTCCTTACCCTTTCCAAAGACCGTCCCCTCTATGAAAAACCCGTTGAGATAGGAGGAAAATACTACGTCTTCTCCTTTAAGGACGAAAAGGCCCCGGATGCGCAGGAGTGGGAAAAGGATAAGGCAGCATTCAAAAAATACATGATTCAAATGAATGGAGATGCGTTTTTCAAATCCTTCATGGAGGACCTGAAAAAGACGAGCAAAATCAAGATCAACTGGAAAGAGATCAATGTCGGCTCATAATCACCAATGATGATTCTTGGCATAGACACCTCCTGCGACGACACCTCCGTTGCCGTAGTCGAGGATGGAAACAGGATATGCTCCAGTATTGTATCGAGCCAGGTTGACCTCCATAAGGCATTCGGGGGCGTAGTCCCTGAGATTGCATCGAGAAAACACGCAGAGCTGATTGACGGCATTTATCGGGAGGCCCTCAATGAGGCAGGCATTGCAGGCGGCGATATTGATTGTATATGTGTTACTGCAGGGCCTGGTTTGATAGGGTCTGTACTCGTAGGTCTATCCTTTGCCAAGGGGCTTGCCTTTGCCCTTGAGAAACCCCTTGTAGGGGTAAATCACATTGAAGCCCATGCCATGAGCATCTTTCTTGAGCAGAAGATATCCTTTCCCTATATCGCCCTCGTCGTGTCAGGGGGGCACACAATCATCCTCCTCATGGAAGAGCCATGCAGCTTCAAGATTCTCGGCAGCACAAGGGACGATGCTGCTGGAGAGGCCCTTGACAAGATTGCAAAGCTCCTTGCTATAGGCTACCCGGGCGGCAATGTCATTGAGGAATATGCACAAAAAGGTCGAGGAAATTACGTTTCCTTCCCGAGACCCATGTCTGATGAGCCTCATTATGATTTCAGTTTCAGTGGTTTGAAGACATCGTTCATCAGTTACGTGAAGAAACACGAGGTAAGTGACGAGAATATAAATGATATATTAGCATCATTCCAGGAAGCAGTCTTTGATGTCCTCTCCATGAAGACCATCAAGGCAGCGATGGGCTGCAAGATCGGGAGAATAGTGGTTGGAGGCGGTGTCGCATCAAACGGGAGATTACGGGAAGTGTTCCTGGAAAAGGGTGCCCGCCATGGTCTTGAGGTAATATTTTCGTCTCCCCGGTTCTGTACTGACAACGGGGCGATGATCGCAGCAACGGGATATTATTACGTACAGAAGGGAATTACCTCCCCGTTGAATATCAGGGCCTTCTCGCGGATGACCCTCCACTAATCCATGCTTAAGAAAAGCCTCTCCCAGCACCTCATAAAAGACAGGAATATTACAAACAAAATGGTGAGAACCACGGGCATAGACAGCACGGATGTTGTTGTTGAGGTAGGGGCAGGCCATGGGGACCTCACACGGTCCCTCTGCGAAAAGGCCGGCCTTGTATACGCCGTTGAACTTGACAGGACCTGTTCCGAATACCTTCTTCCCCTCGAAAGGGAGTATTCGAACCTAACCGTCATATTCGGCGATATCTTGAAGACCCCCCTTGCACCGTTCAAGGGGGCAAAAGACCTCAAGATTGTCGGGAATATCCCCTATCAGATTACTGCTCCAATACTCTTTAAGATACTTGAAGAAAGGACTATAATTGAGAGCGCCTATCTGACCATGCAGAAGGAGATCGCTTTGAGAATTGTGAGCAAACCCTTTCTGAAGACCTACGGTTCCTTATCAGCCGTCTGTCAGATGTTCTCCCGTGTAAAGGTTCTTTTCTTCATGAAACCAGGGCTTTTCGTGCCCCCCCCGAAGATAGAGAGCGCCTTCCTGTCCATGGAGATAAAGGAAGAAGAGAGGTATGGTGATAATGGGCTGATTGAGTTTATAAAGGCTTGCTTCCAGAACAAACGGAAGTATCTGAAATATGCCCTTTCCCGCCACATCGGCAATGAGCAGGTGGAAGCCCTATATAGCCGCATGGGTTTCCCCCTTTCCATACGGGCGGAAGAAATAGAACCCGGGACATATAAAGAGATGTATGAGGCGCTGAAGAAGATGCGTGAAAATGTGAAAGGTGAAAAGTAATTCTAAATGGCTTTTAAAATGATACTAAACTTCAATGTCATTGCGAGCGAAGCGAAGCAATCTCAATAACTTGGATTGCCGCGTCGCTACACTCCTCGCAATGACATATTAATGAGCTATGAGCGGAGTATTTGAATGAATAAACTGATAGGCATTACCACAACCATACCCATGGAGGTCCTTTTCGCAGGGGGTTATACGCCCTGTGATCTCAATAACCTTTTTATTACCGATCAGACCCCCATGAGGTACATTGAAAGGGCTGAAAGGGACGGATTTCCCAAGAGCATGTGCAACTGGGTGAAGGGTATCTACGGCGTTATCATGGAAAAAGGCATCGATACCGTTGTTGCGGTAATGGAAGGCGATTGCAGCAACACCTTGGCCCTGTCGGAGATACTTCACTATAAAGGCATAAAAACCATACCCTTTTCATACCCCTACGACAGGGATGGAACGGTCCTCAAAAGGGAGATGGAGAAGCTCATGATGGCCTTTTCAGTGGATGAGAAAAGGCTTCTGCAGGTGGAAAGGGAGATTGAAGGGGTAAGGGAGCAGCTTGCGAAGATAGACCGCATGACATGGGACCAGAAAGTCGTATCCGGGTACGAGAATCATCTCTGGCTTGTCCGTGCCTCCGATATGCTCGGAGATTACAGAAAATACGGTGAAATTGCGGCTGCGTTCATCGATGAAGCAAGCACAAGAGCGCCAACAGAGGGGATTAATATTGGCTATATTGGCGTACCGCCCATTCTCCTCGACCTCTATCCCTTTATAGAAAGCGTGGGAGGCCACGTAGTCTACAATGAGACACAGAGACAGTTTACCCTCCCTTTCTTCAATAAGGATAGAGTGGAAAGATATCTTCTCTACACGTACCCCTATGATGTCTTCTCCAGGGCAGAGGATATGAAAGCAGCGATCAGGGAGAGGCGGATCAAAGGCATCATCCACTATGTCCAGGCCTTCTGTTTCAGGATTATGGAGGATGTGATACTTCGGGAGACCCTTGGCGTACCGGTTGTTACTATAGAGGGCGACCTGCCAAGGCTCCTTGACACAAGGACAAAACTCCGGATCGAGGCATTCATAGAAATGCTCATGGGGAGAATTCATGGAAAGGATTAAGCGGTTTGTTATGAATAAAGAAGGGATAGGTTTCTTCAAGGCCATCCTCGAATCCTACGAAGATGTAGGGCTTTTTTCCGTTCTGGACGGCAAGATGGGCAAAATTGAGGTCATATATCCCATTCATTTTGAGAAGGATATGGAGTCTATCATGAAGGATATGGCCCGGTACGGCATTGTATTTCAGGAGGATGAGCATGTTTGACGAAAAAAGGATTCTGAAGTCTCTGATGGGCGGGAATACCCTCTATGGCGATATATTTATTGAGGAAAGAAACTATACCCACATCCACCTTGAATCAGAACGGATAGAGAAACTGGAGAAAGGGCGGGACAAGGGCGTGGGTATTCGTATGATTACCCCATGGAAGACCTTTTATGGCTCCACAACCTCTTTTGAAGAGGCGGACCTCCTGAATATGGCACAGGGACTGAGAAGATTTGCAAAAGACGGCCCATGGTCCTACCCGGGAACAGAACGTCTCATCGAGGCCCGCTACCCCTTCACCATTGAGATAGCACCCGGAGGGGTTGAAATCGCGCAGAAACTTGCCATGGTGAAACGTCTTGAGGCCCTTGTAAAGGGAATGGAGAAAAGAATCAGACAGGTACGGGTCATCTACAGGGATACCCTGCAGGATGTCTCCATTTATAACAGCGAAGGCACTGAGATCAAGGAAAAGAGGACCCAGGTTGTCCTGAACCTCCTCCTCGTGGGAGAAGAAAAGGGCGAAATGCAGACTTCTTATGAGGCTATAGGGGGTTTTTACGGCTTTGAATACTTTACAGATGACATCATTGAGGAGTTTGCCCGCAAGACCGCAAAAAGACTGACAGGACTCCTTGGCGCCATGGAAGCACCCATGGGCACGAAGACTGTTGTCCTTGCATCAGAGGCAGGGGGAACCATGATCCATGAGGCCATAGGCCATGGCCTTGAGGCAGACCTTGCCATGGAGGGGCTCTCCTGTTACAAGGATATGCTCGGGGAAAAGATGGCTTCTCCCCTGATAAGCGTGGTCGATGATGCCACAATACCTCATATGCGGGGCACATACTGCTATGATGACGAAGGCACCCCCGCGGAAAGAACGGTTCTTGTTCAGGACGGAGTTCTGAAAAATTACCTTTATGACAGGTTCCATGCCCTGAAATTCAAAACAATATCAACAGGCAACGGGCGGCGTGAATCATTCCGTCACAGACCAATCCCGAGAATGAGCAATACCATCATACTTCCCGGCATGGAAGAGCCCTCAAAAATCATCTCATCCGTTGATGACGGGGTGCTTGTGGTGAAGATGGGCGGCGGCCAGGTAGATACAGTCCGCGGCGACTTTGTCTTTGAGATATCGGAAGGATACCTCATCGAAAAGGGTCAGGTGGGCAGCATGATTAAAAATGCAACCATGATGGGTAATGGCCTCAAGGTGCTTCAGGGGATCGATATGGTAGGCAAAGACCTTGGTTTCGGCATAGGCACATGCGGAAAGGACGGTCAGGGTGTTCCTGTATCAGATGCCCAGCCCACACTGCGAATACCGGAAATAGTGGTAGGGGGAAAGGCCGCGTAGATTGCACCGGCGGGTTTGCCTTCTAAAGGATCGTAGCGCGGGTTAAAGGACCGTAGGACGCGGGATGTTCAGTCGCTACGCTCCTTTCGGACGTAGGACGTAAAGGCATTACATCCCAGGCAAGGGGGACGTCCCAGCGACCCCGGACTCGATTCGGGGGAACGGACATCCTACATCCTACGGGGTTAAAGGGTGGGGACGGAAATTATGCCGCCAGCTTTGCGCTGTCAGTAAAGATGGGGGGAGCCTCGATGAATACGGATGTAATACCGAGTTGGAGATGAAGGCAGAAAACAGAGGCTATGGTGAGACCGGGAGACCGCAGGACGGAATAAAGGGGCAAAACAGTTGCATAACAAGGAAGATTTGAGCGGATACGCTTGGTCAACCGTTGCAATATCAAAAATAATGAAAAAGGAGAATAAACCTCCCCGCCGCAAGCAGCGGGGTATCTAAAAACATTGTACTCAGCAATTGTATGCGCCCCAAGGGGCGGGGAACTGACCCCGCAGCAATTAGATTCATTTGCCTTGAATCACCATGAACAATCCTGCGTATTGTCTTCATA
>PNOM01000010.1 GCA_013824835.1 Syntrophus sp. (in: bacteria)
CCCTCGCTCTCTTGCAGTTCACGAAGATAAAGCACACTGCTGAGTCCGTCGGACATCCGGCGGGCAATCTCCTTGAAAAGGTGTTTTTCATCATCTGTCCAGATGCGAGGAAATGAACACTGGTGCATACCAAACACCCAGGGTTTTCCTGACTTGGGATAAAGGGGAACAGTCATCTGAGACTGAACACCAAATTGCTCGGCAGTCACTTTGTTAATGGGTTTTTCTGTCCCGGCGGTGTATATCACCGGATCATCGGACTCCATAATTTCCCGCAAATCCTGGGCTAAGTCGGGGGACATCGGCACGTCCACATTCAAGACCTGGGCGCCTGGATATTCAGGCCTGCAGATTTCCACGGGTATACGAAACGACGGTGCATCCGGATCGCAAGGATAGAAGAGCCAGGCACGGTCGCAGTCAAAAATAGAAAACACCGCCTTGATTGCATTCCACAGCATCTGCTCAACATCCGTCTCAGACTTGATCGCCTGATCAACCTGCGCCAGGCTTTCCAGAAAACGATTGTGCGCTTTCCTTTCCTCATCCGCCTGCTTACGTTCGGTGATGTCGCGCCATACAACATACAGAAATTGGGTGCCCCGAATCATTATAGGGGTCAACATTATATCTACTATGAATTGAGTGCCATCCGATTTAAGATGGACCCATTCAAAACGTTGATGTCCTTTACTCATTGCGAGATCAATCAGCTCTTCAGCCTTTTCAGAAGACTTTTTTCCGTCTGGCTGATATTCAGGAGATATATCCCACGGTTTTTTGTTTAAGACCTCATCTTTAGAGGTATATCCAAGGATAGCAACACAGGCAGCATTGCAATCTACAAACCCTTCCCTGACATGTATCAGCACGGGGTCGGTGGAATTTTCGAATAAACGATTGAAAGTCTCCTCGTTTTCTCGGGAACTCTGCAAAGCCTGTTTGCGACGCGCCGTTAAAAAGCTGACGATTCCCGCAATAACAATAAAAATACCCGCTCTTGCAAGCGACTGCCAAACAATGCTGCTTTCAGATGTAAAGGCAAGAATCAGAATCAGGTAGAGTATCGAAAGGCAAACTGAATAGACAAAACCTCTGAATCTGTAATATAGACAGCTCAGAACAATTGGGATATAAAGGAAATTTTGAAATAAAATAAATATTCCGGAAGAAAGATAATAGAGGCTTACAAGAATAGTTGCTATTGTTGTGGAAGCTATGAGCAAAATGTGAAGGAGGTTTCTTTGAGTATTTTTTTCCGAATTCACACCCTTCATGATAAAGACCTCCTGAGAAGTTTCTTGTCTCAAATGTGTTTCGTTATCATTATTGCATAATCTTTACGGATCTGTGAATGAAATATTATTTCAGGTCATTCATTACAACATGAAAACTGCTATAGTGTTTAAAAGGCTGTCTGTGTTTGTTGCAGGAAGAAAATCCAGAGATGGTTCTGTGCAATCCGATAGGTCAAATCCTGACTTCTACAAATGAACATCCCCGCCAAAAGCGGCGGGGTATCAGGGCAATTGGATTCAACTATGTCCAGCATAAAGCGGGATTGAGCCTTTCACTAACGACTATCGACTAACGACTGCTTTTCTCACTTCCATTCACCTGTCGGAGGCTGGGGGATCTGGCTGGCCATGATGTCCTGTATGTGTTTGTACACCCCATTATCACCATTTTTTTCCAGCTTTGCTATCTCGGGCCGTATCTGCTTCATTACAGTTTCGTCAGAGACGACATCAATGGGATAATTCATGTAGGAAGTACGGCGGATCAGGGAGTATGCCTGCTTCTGCTCTTTGGTTAAAGAAAGAAACTTATCGAGCTCGCTCAGCATGTAGGCCTTTTTTTCGTCGAGATATCCGTCGATCTGCATGAGAAGGTTGGGGCTGTAATCGCCGCAGGAAAAATAACTATGCATCTCGTCGAGGTTTGAGACAAGAAGCCGTATTTCTGCAACCATCTCGTCGTCGTTCATGGGTACAAAGGTCCCGTCGGCAACCATTTTATTCAACGGGGAGAGAGGATGAAGGGCAAAGGTCCGGACTCTGATAAAATCAGGCCGGACAATATTGAGGAGCCGGGCGGTTTCAAGGGCATGTTCCTCACTCATGGTACGGCCCCCAACGCCGGGCATGATGTACTCAGAAAGGGAGATACCTGCTTCTTTGACATGTAACCCGCCCTCGATTATGTCTTCAGGGGTGATGCCCTTCTTTATCATCTTCAGTACCTTCGCGGAACCGCTCTCCATACCGGCGTGTACCCTTTCCAGGCCTGATTCTTTAAGCTGTTTCAACTCTTCCACACTCTTTTTCCTCAGTGTAGGGGCGCGGGCATAGCTTGTTATACGGGTGATCGCGGGAAATTTGTCTTTCAGATATTGGATGATCTCCAGAAGATCAGCCGTCGGCAGAAGAAGACTGTCCGCATCCTGGAGAAAGGCGGTCTGGACGCGCGTATTATATCCCCCGTATTCCTTTGCCATGCTGTCGATATCCTTTTTTATCTCGTCCACGGTTCTCTTGGAAAATTTTGTTCCTTTATAGGCAGGGCAAAAAACGCACTGATTCCAGGGGCAGTTCCTTGTTACCCTCACAAAAAGGCTGTTTGCTTCGCTCGGTGGCCTGATGACGCCTTGTTCATACATAATTATCTCCTCTAAACTTTACATTTATCACAAATATATCCATTAATGCCTTGTGATTCAAGTCTTACAAGCAAGAAGGGGGCAGATAAATAATGCTTTGAAGGTTTTAAGTCGTGTAGTAGAATGAGGTAATCTCGTTATGGAGGATACAATGACAGGAATTGTAAAGAAACGTTCAGTAAAGACCGGACTTCTTCCAGGAAGTCTTATTCACATCGGAGAGAAGAAGGAGAGTACGGTAAAGATCAGGTGTTTTGAATATAATGAAGAGCGTTGTGTTGAAAAGAGTTTTGATGACATGAAGGAGTATGAAGCGCCGAAAGATAAGGGATATATCACCTGGCTCAATGTAAGCGGGGTCCATCAGGTGGAAGCAATTGAGAGGATAGGGGAAATTTTTCATCTTCACCCCCTTCTTCTTGAAGACACCATGAATACGGATCAAAGGCCTAAACTTGAGGATTACGGCGATTATCTTTTTATAGTGGCAAAAACAATATCCTTCCATAGGATTGACGAGGCGATTAAGATCGAACAGATCAGCATTGTCCTTGGGCCGGACTATGTGATCACCTTTGAAGAGGGTGATGGAGATATATTTGATGTTGTCAGGGAGAGGGTCAGTACAGGGAAGGGGCGTATAAGAAAGATGGCGGCCGATTACCTTGCCTATTCCCTGATTGATGTTATTGTCGATAATTATTTCACGGCAATGGAGGAGATCGGGGAAAAGATAGAGACCCTGGAAGATGAACTGGTGACGACAACAGGACAGACCGCATTAAGGTCCATACAACATTTGAAGAGGGAGATGATTTTTTTACGGAGGTCAATATGGCCTTTGCGGGAGGTTATGGCCAGCCTCGAAAGGGGGGAGACGTGCTTGATAAGCGAACAGACCCATGTATACATGAGAGACATCTATGATCATGTGATACAGGTGATGGACAGCGTAGATACCTTTCGTGATATGCTCTCCGGCATGCTCGATATCTACCTTTCCAGTGTAAGCAACAGACTGAATGAGGTGATGAAGGTACTCACGATCATTGCTACCATATTCATGCCCCTGACCTTTATCGCCGGGGTGTACGGTATGAACTTCAAGTTTATGCCTGAACTGAACTTTCGCTGGGGTTATCCGGCAATTCTTCTCCTGATGGCCGGCGTGGCGGTATATATGGTTGAATACTTCAGAAAGAAGAAATGGTTCTGATTCCAATTTGTATAAGGCCCTAACCACAGAGAAACTGAAACACTATGGAGTTGTCTATGCATAGTTTCCTGGAACATCATATTGTTGTAACGGTGATAGGTATACTGTTGCACGTCACTTTTCCTGCCATTGTCTTTGTGATCAGTGCAAATTTTACCTTCAAGGATATCAACAGAGAGCTGAAGAATCCCTGGCTTTTGCGCAAGACCTTTCTTGTGGCCTGTGTAATCATCCCCCTTGTAACCGCAGGGGTTGTCAAGATCCTTGATGTTCCCCTTCTTATTGGAGGGATTATGCTGATTTCAGCGGTAGCGCCGGGCGATCCCTTTGATCTTGTGGAGGCAAAAGGCAAAAAGGGAAGCATATCTGCGGCTGTTACCATCATGCCATTCCTGGTTCTGATGATGCCATTGACAGTCCCTATCTGGTTATGGGTCTTCAGTCAGTGGTTTCCCCTCCACCTGTCAGTTTCACCAGGCAGGCTTTTTGTTGAGGTTGCTCCACTCACGATAGCGCCTCTACTGGCGGGAATAATACTCCACGAACTATTGCCGTCGTTCACGAAAATCCTTCAGCGCATATTGGAGTGGTTCTTCCGCATTTCGGTCATCATTCTGATCCTTGTTTTTATCATACCCTCAATAGAAGCCATGGCAAAGTTCAACTTCATCTCCTATGCCGCCATTTTTATCGTCATAACCATATCGCTATTCGTGGGTTACTATGCCGGTGGATCGAACCGGAAAGACCGCATCAGCCTGAGTGTTACCTCAGGGCTGGGCAATCTTGCAGTTATATTGCTCGTTGCCCACGTCTGCTACCCAAAAGTCCATGTGTTATTCACGGTTTTTGCCTATGTCATCGTGAGGTGGGTAGTTTTCATGCTATGGTATCTGTTATTGAGACTCCGACTATTACGACGGGGTGAATCGCTATAGCGGCAATCAAAATTAGCTTTACAAATAGTACTATTAAGAGTATTAATAATAGTATGAAAGGATTCAGGCAATTTGCCTGTTGGTTGCTTTTAGTGTGCGTACACAGGAGGCCAAGATGAGTAATATTATTACCGCCAATGAGCTTAAAACAAAGGGGGTTGCTGCAATAGACAAGGCTACCGATGCTGGAGATGAAGTTATTATATCCGTGAGAGGCAAGAGTCGTTTTGTCGTTCTTCCTATTGAAAAATACAATTATTTGAGGGAGTGTGAGTTGGAGGCTGCCATCCGTGAAACCCGGGATGATCTCACAAAGGGCAATGTGATCAAAGAATCAGTTGAGCAGCATATAAATAGAATAACCCGTGGCTGAAATCATATACACGGACGGTTATAACAAAAGGGCCGGGAAATTTCTCAAGAAACACCCCGATATTCTCGGTCAATACGAAAAAACCCTTCGATTGCTTGAGGCTAATCCTCTTCATCCTTCCCTGAAACTCCACAAGCTTCAGGGAAGATTATCTGATTTGCATTCAGTTTCCATAAACATAACCTATAGGATTTCAATCTTGTTTATTTTCGAACACGACCAGATCGGGCCGGTTGATATTGGAACCCATGATGAAGTCAACTATTAAAGGGGCTTGCTAAATCTTCACCAGCGTGTATGCCCTTTCCCCAAGCCCTATCTTTTCTCCATGGGAAAGCTGGACGCTCCAGTCTATCCTTGGAAATAGGGCATGCCATTTATCCTCTCCTGCCCCGAGGCATGTCTTAATAGCTGAATGGGGCATTGATGCCTCGCTGTTTACCATATCGCATGACGCGGCATCTATGGCTACAGGATCGGTTGATGCGAGGATGCCGATATCACGGACAATCGGTGTGTCGCTATGGGGGTAACAGTCGCAAGCTGGACTGATCTGCATTAGGAAATTGAGGAAGACCACCCTCTTTTCTTTCCCTTTTAAGGCACCGAAGGCGTACTCTACCATCTTTTTCTGGAAGATGTCGGGTGATTCGTTCCATTGAATCTCGATTGCCTTGTGAGGACAGACAAGGATGCACTCCCCGCAGCCGATACATTTTCCCCCGTTGATAGATGCTTTCTTCTCAGTCATGGCGATTGCCTGGGCAGGGCAGTATTCGAGACAGAATCTGCACCCCTTGCAGTTTGCAATATTTACTTTCGGGGCTACGGTGCTGTGCTGGATCAGCTTTCCTTCTCTTGTAGCGCATCCCATACCTACATTTTTAAGGGCTCCTCCGAAACCTGTAATTTCATGGGCCTTGAAATGGGTCACCACGATCATGCTGTCTGCATCGAGAATCTCTTTGGCGATGTGAACTTCTTTGAGTGCTTCCCCGTCAATGGCAATCCTTCCGCCACCTGACCCCCGGAGACCGTCTGCAATGATGAGGGGCGCGCCTGTGCATGAATAGTCGAAGCCGTTCATTATGGCAGTAGTGAGGTGGCTTACCGAATCACTCCGTGAACCTGTATACAGGGTATTGGTATCTGTAAGGAAAGGTTTCCCTCCCGCTCTTTTTACCTTGTCCACAATGATCCTTAAAAATACCGGGCGCATATAGGCGGTATTGCCATATTCGCCAAAATGAAGCTTTATTGCCGTGAGGTCATTCTTCTTAATTCTTGTATCTATTTTGGTTCTATTGAGTAGATCTTCAATTTTATTGAAAAGGTTTCTTTTTAACGATGTCCTTAAATCCGTGAAGTACACCTTTGACATAACGCCTCCTTTTTTGTTTTATTTGTTAAAAAATTATGTTAGGAATAAACGTATTTTGTCAACACAAAGGAGGCCGGTGGCATGTTAAATCTTTCAGAAAAGCACACGATGATTCAGAAAATTGCTGAGAAACTGGCAAAAGAAAAAGTTGCCCCCAGGGCAAAGGAAATTGACGCGACAGGCGCTTTTCCGTGGGATCTTGTGGACATTTACAAGAAACACGGTTTTTTATACATGATGCTTCCTGAACGTTTCGGGGGGCTTGACGGTGATATTACCTCCCTGTGTCTTGTGATTGAAGAATTGGCAAAAGTGTCGGGGGCATCATCGTTGATACCTCTTGCCCACAATGTAGGATTGATGCCTGTTATGGTAGCAGGTAACGAAGACCAGAAGGAGTATATTTACAGCAAGATTGCCGAGCCGGACAAGAATTACATCGTAGCATTTGCCCTTACGGAGCCTGAAGGGGGATCAGATGCATCTCATATGAGAACAACTGCTGTAAGGGATGGAGAATACTACTATCTCAACGGAAAAAAATCGATGATCACCAATGGCGCAAATGCACAGATCTATACTGTGTTCGCATCAACGAACTCCAAGGCAAGAACGAAAGGCATCTCGGCATTCTATGTTGAGAAGGACTACCCTGGTGTTATCATAGGAAAGAGTGAAGACAAGATGGGAATGATAGGCTCTGATATCACGGAGCTTATTTTTGATAATGTGAGGCTGACAAAGGATAATCTCCTTGGCAAAGAAGGGGATGGCTGGGATATAGCCATGAGTACCCTGAATCTTTCGAGACCCGCGGTGGGTGCGCAGGCAGTGGGAATAGCGCAAGGGGCGCTTGACTTTGCCGTGGAGTACGCTTGGAAGCGGGTGCAGTTCGGACAGAAACTGGCAGATTTTGAAGGGATTCAGTTTATGGTGGCTGACATGGCTACAGGGACTGAAGCGGCCCGCGCCCTTGTATATGACGCAGCACACCTTCTCGATATGAAAGTTTACGAACGAGATAAAATGAGCGCCATAGGGGTGGACAAATTATCAGCTATGGCAAAGGTCTACTCTGCTGACGTGGCCATGAAGGTAACCACAGACGCTGTACAGATCCTTGGCGGGTATGGGTATACGAAGGAGTATCCTGTGGAGCGGATGATGAGGGATGCAAAGGCCACTCAGATCTACGAAGGCACAAACCAGGTCCAGAGAATAGTAATTGCACGGGATATATTCAGAAGATTTATGGCCTGATCCGAGGTTAGGCCGGATATCCAGCGTTTATTGAGAATTACAAAATATCCGCTTTTTCCCATTCAGTATGCGATATGCCGATAGCCATAAAGTATTCAATCGTAATGATACCCCGTTGCTTGCAGCGGGGAGTTTCATACCACGATTTTTCAAGAAATCGCAGATAGTTTCCGAAATGAACTACCACGTGGCAAGTTGCGGGACAAACGTCTCAAAGCAAGCTTCGGGGTATTGGTCAGCAGGGCAATAGACACCGCTGGCGTCCTGATATTATATCCTCGTAGAATACATTTCTTCTCCATAACCCGCCCCTTCAGCAGCCGTCAATTGTTAAATTATGGCATGAGGATGCATAATTTGAGTAAGGGCCTTGATATTTTCTATCTCCTGTTTTAATGTAGAAGTACAACTTTTTTTTGAAAGGATGAATACAAAGGAGGTAGTTATGAAGGCTGTAGAGATTAAACCTGACATATTCTGGGTTGGTGCAACCGACTGGGGTGTGAGGGATTTTCACGGTTACATTACCCAAAACGGAACCACCTATAACAACTATCTGATCATGGATTCCCAGATTACACTCCTTGATACGGTAAAGGGTGATTTCGTTGAAGAGAGTATCAAGAAGATAAAGAGTATTACTGATTTGTCCCGTATTACCAATCTTGTAATAAACCATATTGAGCCTGATCATGCCGGCGGACTTGGAAGGGTCATGAAGCTTATACCTCAGGTGACGATTTATATTACCGAGAGGGGCAGAAAAGGGCTGGAGAGGCATTTTGACACCTCACAATGGAATTTTAAGGTGGTGAAAAACGGAGATACCCTGAATATCGGCACCCATTCCCTCCTGTTTCTCGAGACCCCCATGCTCCATTGGCCTGATTCCATGGTCACCTACGTGAAGGAAGCGAAACTTCTTATCTCTCAGGATGCCTTTGGACAGCATATTGCCTCAGCGGCTCGCTTTGACGACGAATTTACCAGTTGCGCCTCTCTTTATGAACTTGAGGATGCAGTCAAGGACTACTATGCGAATATACTGATGCCTTTTGGTCAGCTTATTAAGGCAAAGATAGCAGATATTGTCAAGGCAGGTCTTGAAATCGACATGATCGCTCCCGACCACGGCATAATATGGAGAAAGGATCCCGGTAAAATCATCCAGATGTATCTTGATATGGCAAATGGAAAGGCGGATCTCCGTGTTGCGGTTATTTATGATACTATGTGGCACAGTACGGAGCGTATGACCGTTCCCGTTGTTCAGGGGATCAAGGATGAAGGGGTCGACTGTAAGGTAATTAAGCTGAGGGCAAGTCCTATGAGCCTTGCCATAAAGGAATTTTGGGAGGCAAGGGGTTGCCTTATAGGGACACCGACCTTAAATAATCTCATGTTCCCGTCAGTGGCAGAGTTTCTGTACCATCTCGGTGGTTTGAGACCCAAGAACAGGATAATGGGCGCCTTCGGGAGCTTTGGATGGGGAGGAGGGGGAGTAAAAGAGGCCAATGAAGCGATTAAGCGTATGGGCATAGAGACGGTGGAGCCCGGCGTGCAGGTACAGTACAGGCCATCGGCTGATGATGAAATAAAATGTTACGAGTATGCGAGGGAATTTGCAAAAAAGGTAAAAGAATATCATAAAAAATTTGAATAAAGGAGGTGACGGTTATGTGGCAATGTTCAGTGTGTGGTTACGAATATAATGAGGCTACAGAGGGTAAAAAATTTGAGGAACTTCCCGATGACTGGAGATGTCCGGTATGCAATGCGCCCAAAGAGGCCTTTGAGAAGGTGCGATAAATAATGTTCAACGTTCAATGTTCGAGGTTAAAGACTGACGCGGACTGCAAGGGCCGTGAGTGATGAAACAGATTAAATATTATGGAGGTTGTATATATGTCCAAAACAGAAAATAATCTTAAAGAGTCCTTTGCCGGTGAATCCCAGGCAAACAGGAAATATCTCGCCTTTGCAAAGAAGGCCGAACAAGAGGGATATCCGCAGGTAGCAAGGCTTTTCAGGGCCGCCGCAGAAGCCGAAACTGTTCATGCCCACAACCACCTGAGAGAGCTTGGGGGGATAAAGAGCACCAAAGAGAACCTTGAAGCAGCGATCAGCGGAGAAACACATGAATTCCAGCACATGTATCCTGCAATGATTGAAGAGGCCAGGGAAGAGGGTAATAAAGGGGCTGAGAGGAGTTTCCATATCGCCAACGAAGTTGAGAAGATTCACGCAGGTCTCTACAAAAAGGCACTCGACGCCCTCGGTAAGGGCGAGGGAGCGACCTATGATTACTACATCTGCAAAGTGTGCGGTTATACAGCAGAAAAGGAAGCGCCTGAAACCTGTCCCGTATGCGGTGCAAAAAAGATGGCTTTTTACAAGGCGGACTAAAGCTGCTGTAACAGCGGACTAAAGCATCTGTAACAAAAGATATGCAATAAGGGGAGTATCCATTGAACATCATTGCTTTCCACGGGAGTCCGAGGGAGGGGGGGAATACAGACCTCCTGCTCCGTGAAGCACTCAAGGCAATAGATCCATCGACGCACAGGGTCCGGTTATTCAGACTGAATCTGATGGATATCAGGCCGTGCCAGAATTGCGGGGGCTGTGATGTGACAGGAGAGTGTGTCATAAAGGATGGAATGGAGGAGATATATAGAGAGATCAGGGGGGCGGATCGGATTATCCTTGCCTCCCCTATCTTTTTCTTTGGTCTTACTGCGCAGACAAAGTGCATGCTTGACCGATGCCAGGTCTTCTGGTGTGAAAAATATTTGCTGAAAAGACAGATTCCTGAAGGTCTCTTTGGCAGAAAAGGTCTGCTCCTCCTCGCAGGGGGGATGAAGAAGGAGATTGGCATCGAGTGCAGTGAGGCAACAGCAAAGGCCTTTTTCAGGACCATAAGCGTCCCCGAGCATACAACCCTCAGTTATCTCGGCATAGATGCAAAGGGCGCAATCCTGGAACACCCTACTGCCCTGAAGGATGCCTACCAGGCAGGAGAAAGGCTTGCCTCGCCTATTTGACAGATACCTGCGAAGCATAGTACAAATTAAGCCGGGAACACAATATTATATACAACGAAGGTAGAGAGAAGAATGGATAATGGACCGGTATCTATTGTTGACCTTAAGGAAGGCCAGGAAGGGATTGTCTATCATCTGTCCGGAGGCAAGAGCTTAACAAGCAGGCTTGCAGGTATGGGTATAGTACCGGGAACAAGAATAAAGGTCATGAGAAACAGGGGCGGACTTCTCATAGTCCTTGCCTCAGACACAAGAGTAGCCCTTGGCAGGGGACAGGCTGCCGAGATTCAGGTGGTGGAGGCACTGCCCTCCCACGAACAGAGAGATAAGGATAAAGAGAGAGAGACACTCCTTGTTGCCCTTGCAGGACAACCGAATGTCGGCAAATCAACAGTCTTTAATGTTCTTACAGGTCTCTCCCAGCACATAGGCAATTGGCCCGGCAAGACAGTGGAAAAGAAGGAAGGGGTCTATATTACCGACGACAAGGAGATAAAGATTGTCGATCTCCCGGGAACCTACAGCCTAAGCGCCTTTTCCGAAGAAGAGCGGGTTGCAAGGGACTTCATAATAAATGAGAACCCTGATGTAATCATTCTTCTTGTAAATGCTGCTGCCCTTGAGCGGAGCCTCTATATGCTTTCCGAATTGCTTCTGCTCGGTCCCCCGGTCATTATTGCGGTAAACATGACCGACGTGGCGGAAGACCAAGGTATTGTCATTGATATTGAGGCCCTCCATAAGGCCCTCAGAATACCGGTTGTTCAATTGGTTGCCACAAAAAACAGGGGCATAAAAGAGCTCATATGGGAGGCAATCAAGCTTGCCAAAGACGAGCTACCCTATGACCCGAAGATGCCTGACGTGTCGGAGGACCACAAGGCAATTTTTAATAGCCTCTTTGACCTTATACGGGAGCATGTTCCTCCCCCTTATACAGATGTATGGGTGGCTACAAAACTCATGGAGGGCGATCCCGAAATAATAAAGATCATTGAGGAGTTGGTGCCGATACATGTCTGGAATGAAATCCAGGCCCTTCTCATTAAACATGAAGATGCGCTCCGTGCAGTAGTGGGGGGTCGATATGACTGGATAGAAGAGGTTACGAGGGCAGCCATTTCGAGATTCAAAATGGGACAGGTCCTGATCACGGACCGCATAGACCATATACTCACCAGACCCGTTATCGGGATACCTGTTCTCCTCGGTATCCTTGGTTTTATTTTTACCCTCACCTTTGAAATTGGTTTTCCTGCACAGAAAGGGTTGGAATTTCTTATAAGCGCCTTTGGTCAATGGATTGACGGGAGCTTGTCCTTTTTCCCGACCTGGGTGCGGGGATTACTTGTAAACGGTATTATAGGTGGGGTAGGGTCGATCCTTACCTTTGTACCTCTCCTGATCATATTCTTTACCTCCATGGCATTCCTCGAAGATGTAGGATACATGGCAAGGGCAGCCTTTGTTATGGACAGATTTATGCATATCATCGGACTTCACGGAAAGAGTTTTCTGCCTATGTGCCTGGGGTTCGGGTGCAATGTTCCGGCAGTTATGGGGGCACGTATTGTGGAGTCAAAGAGGGCGAGGCTTCTTACAATATTCCTGGCCCCTTTTGTGCCCTGTACCGGACGGCTTGCTGCCATGACCTTCATTGCTGCGGCCATATTCGGTAATAAGGCGCTCGCTGTGTCATGGTCCCTTGTAGCCCTCAATATTGTTGCCCTCGGGATTGCGGGCATGATCATAAGCAGGCTTTTTTTAAGGGGTGAACCCGTGCCCTTTATTATGGAGCTTCCCCTCTACCATAGACCGGATCTCAAGACCATATTCATGGTGGTATGGAGCAGGACAATGGCCTTTATGAGAAAGGCAGGCACAGTTATACTCATTTTTTCCGTGGTGATCTGGTTTTTGTCCAATATACCAGGCGGGACAATAGAGACCAGCGTGCTCTCATGGATAGGCCATAGGATTGAATTTATCGGTGCCCCAATGGGACTGGACTGGAGGATGATCGTGGCCCTTCTCTCAAGTATTGTGGCCAAGGAGAACTCCATAGCCGCCCTCGG
Organism: Syntrophus sp. (in: bacteria); assembly: GCA_013824835.1. GTDB lineage: Bacteria > Desulfobacterota > Syntrophorhabdia > Syntrophorhabdales > Syntrophorhabdaceae > PNOM01. Next base: position 12,947 of record PNOM01000010.1, read on the forward strand.
CATACTCTACGATGTGGGTGACCAAGGACTCAGGGTCGTATTGCCGACCATGATCAATCATGCTTCAGCCCTCTCATTCCTCGTTATCCTGATGGTCTTTATCCCATGTATTCCGACTATTACGGTTATGAGGCAGGAAATGGAGAATTGGCGATGGTTCCTCTTTTCTCTCATATTTATGCTCTGTTTTTCCCTGGCAGGTGGTTTTGCAGCCTATCATATTGCAGTGTTACTGAAAATATAGTTATCTATCTATATAATTGGAATGAATCTCTTCCTCCTCACCTTTTTCTTTATCTACAGTGGATGTCATTTTTATGTCTTAATGAAGACGCGAGCACTCTTTAGACTTACCGCAGGGTGGGTCATTGTCCTCGCATTTTTTATGTTTCTCATGGTATTTGCGCCCATTATTGTCCGTATTCTGGAAGGAGTTGGCTATGATATATTTGCAACTATCATGGCCTATATCGGATATGGATGGATGAGCATTCTGTTTCTGTTTTTTTCAACCTTGCTCCTCATCAATATAGGACGTTTAGCTGTCTATCTTATCGGACTGGTAACGAGACATGACTTTTCTTCCATTACTTCGGCCTCCAGGCAATATTTCATTCTCGCACTTATGTGCGCTGCATCTGTAACAATCTATGGCTTTGTAGATGCTCAAAATATACGGATAGAGCACATTGTGATAAAAACGGACAAGCTTTCAAAAGAGGCAGGAAGTATTCGAATAGCACAGGTATCGGACATTCATCTTGGCCTTATAATAGGGGAAGAGCGTCTTAAAAAGATACTTGATAAGGTTGCGGAGATTAATCCCGACGTGCTGGTTTCAACGGGTGACCTCCTTGATGGACGAGCGGATTCTATGGATGCCATGATAACCCTGTTTAACGGGATCATGCCCCGTTTCGGGAAATTTGCCGTAACAGGGAACCACGAATTTTATGCAGGTATTGCAGGTTTTACCTCTTTTGCCGAGAGGGCTGGGTTTAAAGTTCTCAGAGGGGAGGGAATTGTCATCGACGGTGTTATGAATATTGCGGGCATTGATGATATTGCAGGCAGAGATCACCCTGCTTACAGAAACATAGAAGAAAGGGTGCTGCTGTCCAATCTCCCGGGAGACCGGTTTAATTTGTTGCTGAAACACAGACCTTTAATAAACAGAGACACTCTTGGGTTGTTTGATCTACAGCTTTCAGGTCATACCCATAAAGGGCAGATTTTTCCTTTCAGCTATATAGCGATGTTGCCTTTCCCTTTTTTATCAGGGTATTTCTACCTTGGAAAGGGTTCGCACTTGTATGTAAGCAGGGGAACGGGGACGTGGGGGCCGCCGGTTCGATTTCTGTCCTCTCCGGAAGTGACATTGATTGAACTTAAGAATGATAAGTTTTAGCTTTACAATAGAGGATTTATTTGTTAATTTGCCTAATCCGCATGAAAATTATAAAGATAATAGTCTGTCTCATTTTGTGTGCACTGCCTTTGACTATGTGGGCAGAGAACGCTGAAAAAGTGGCCAAAATTGAGATAACAGGAAACGAGAGTATTGACAAGGGTTTCATAATGAATGCAATAAAAATGAAGGAGAATGATCCCTACGATTTAAATAAGATCCGTGAGGATATGAAGAGTATCTATAAAACAGGTTTTTTCAGTGATGTTCAGATTGACGTAAAGGATTCGGACAAAGGGAAGGTTGTTACCTTTGTGGTTATAGAGAGGGCGCCAGTAAAAGCAATCTATGTTTCAGGCAATAAGCAGATAAAGACAAACGATATTAAAGATAAGCTTAAAATAAGGACTAATTCGGTACTCAATATTGAAAAGATAAAAGAGAGCATGGATGAGATAAGAAAACTCTATGCGAGCAAGGGATACTATGCAGCAAAGGTCGGATATGAGATATCTTACGAAGAGGGTTACTATGCAACAGTAAGGTTTCTAATTGACGAGCCTGTAAAGGCGTATGTTCGAAAGATTTCCTTTAAAGGCAACAAGGCATTCAAAGCCGGCAAACTGAAGTCTGTTATGAAGGTGAGTGAAAAAGGTATCCTCTCGTGGGCAACCGGGTCTGGTATTCTCGATGAGGAAAACCTTGATGATGACAGAAAGCGTTTAGAGGCTTTCTATCATGACAACGGATATGTAAGGATAAATGTCGGGGTACCCGATGTTACCGTATCAAAAGATGGAAAGAGCTTAAGCATTATCATGCCCATAGAAGAAGGCAGTCTTTATAAGATAGGAGCTATAGGCTTTAAAGGCGATATGCTCTATGACAACAACTATTTATTAAAAACCATGAAGAGCAAAGTGGATCAAACCTTCAGGGCCTCATTGTATCAGGAGGACACCCTGACCCTTACTGACCTCTACCAGGATAAGGGTTATGCCTTCTGCGAGGTAACGCCCCTTACCGTGATAAATGATGAGATTCGTACAGTAAATCTCACCTTCGATTTTGCAAAAGGACAGGAGATATTTGTAAACAGGGTTAATATTTTCGGAAACGCGAAAACCAGGGATAAAGTGGTCAGGAGAGAGCTGAGGCTGGCCGAGGGGGACAGATGGTCTGCCACAAAGTTGAAAAGCAGCAAGAGGAGGCTCGTTAATACGACCTACTTTAAAGACGTAGACATGAAAATTGTCAAGACCGATGAACCGGATAAGATTAACCTGGATGTAAAGCTTGAGGAAAAACCAACGGGTACCTTAAATATGGGAATCGGCTACAGCACCTCAGAAAAGATAATATTATCAGGGTCAATATCACAGGAGAATTTTTTCGGCACCGGCAGGAAGGTTTTCCTTGACGCTGCTGTTGGCAGTATCACTAAATCTTACAGATTTACTTATGTTGAGCCATATCTGCTGGACAAGAATATTTCCACCGCTATCAGCTTATTTAACTTCACGAGGGTAATGGATAACTACGATTACAAGCAAAGCGGGGGAAGCATATCTTTTGTCAGGCCATTAACAGATTTTGTAAAAGCAGGCATAAAATACAGGTATGAAACAACTAATGTAGGAAATATCTCTTACTATGCAAGTTCCACTATCCAGGATGCCGCCGGGACGCTTTCTACGAGCAGTATTACCTGGAGTTTATCAAACAATACGATAGATAATATCATGAATCCATCAAAGGGTGTGAGGTCCGAAATATCCTATGAATTAGCTGGTGGCCCCCTTATGGGTGATAACTATTTTAACAAAGGGATCGGGGTATATGCCCGGTATATACCAGCAGGGTTCTGGGACAGCGTTTTTTTCATGAGAGGGACTGCAGGCATTATCAGGCCCTATGGTGGGAAACCGATACCTATCTATGAGAAGTTTTACGTTGGAGGCATACAGACTGTAAGGGGTTTTAAATATGGTTATGCAGGGCCGAGAGATGTAAACGGTGACCCCTTGGGCGGCAATAACCAGCTATATTTTAACCTTGAATGGATATTTCCTATCTATAAACCTGCGGGTTTAAAAGGGGTTTTATTTTTTGACATTGGGCATGGATTTGAAGATTCCAGCGGATGGCTCTTAAACGGCGCCAAGAAGAGTGCAGGATTCGGCATACGATGGTTTTCGCCTATGGGACCAATCAGGCTTGAGCTCGGGTTCAACCTCAGTCCGCAAAATGATGAAAAAGCGAGTGTTTTCGATTTTACAATGGGTACACAATATTAAACGGGAGGAAATATGAAGAAAGTTACTTTTATTATTGCAGCAGCAATTATCTTTTTGCTGCCTTTGACCCTGTTCTGCCAGGTATTAAATATTGTGTATGTAGATCTCCAGAGGGTTATGGTTGAGTCGGAGAAGGGTAAAGAGGCAAGAATATCCCTTACAGCCGAGGCCGAACGGTTAAAGAAGAATCTGGATGCAAGGCAGGAAGAATTGCAGAGAATAAAAGATGCGGCGGAAAAGCAAGGCCCGATGATCACTCCCGATGCAAGGGCAGAAAAGGATAAACAGTATCAGATAAAGCTAAAAGACTACCAGAGGCTTGCCAATGATTACCAGGCCGAACTGCAGCAGAAGGACGGCGAATTTACACAAAAGATACTGAAAGAGATTGAGGAAGTCATTAAAAGCATGGGTGAAAGGGAAAAATACTCTTTGATTCTGGAAAGAAGCCAGGGTGGGATCCTCTTTGCAACTCCGGCGCTTGATATTACAAATAAGGTCATTGGTCTCTATAATGAGGCGGTGAAGAGAAGGCCTGCTGCTACAAAGAAATGATTACCCTTAAAGAGATTGCTGAAGCAATAAATGGGCGCCTTCTTGGGGATGGCGCTATTCCCATATCGGGCATATCGAGCATTAAAGAGGCAAAGAAGGGCGATATTACTTTTATTGCGGACCCTGCATATAAGAAATATCTGGGGGAGTCTCGTGCATCAGCGATTATATTGGGTGATGATTTAGAAGCAGACGATCTCAAAGAAGAAAACATAATTTATGTGAAAAACCCGGCACAGGCATATGTGGGAGTCGCACAGCTTTTTATAAAACCCAGAGACATGTTGAAAGGCATCCACCCTGCTGCCGTAGTTTCTGAGGGCGTTCATATCGGGGATGGAGTTGTTGTTTCCCCTTATGTATTTGTAGGGAAAGGAACAGTGATAGAGGGGAATGTTATTCTCTATCCTTTTGCCTATATTGGAGAGAATGTGCAAATAGGCGAAGACACTACAATATATCCCCACGTAACTGTCTGCGACGGCGCTATAATCGGCAAAAGGGTTACTATCCATGGAGGCGCTGTTATCGGGAGTGACGGGTTTGGCTATATATGGGATGGAAAAAGTCACATGAAGATACCCCAGCTTGGAATCGTCGAGATTGGGGATGATGTGGAAATAGGTGCGAATACTACTATTGACAGGGCTTCTCTTGGAAGAACTGTTATCAGGAGAGGGGTAAAGATTGATAATCTCGTGCAGATTGCCCATAATGTTTCGATTGGGGAGAATTCGATTATTGTTTCCCAGGTAGGGATTGCGGGAAGCGCGGTAATTGGCAGAAATGTAGTCCTTGCAGGACAGGTGGGGGTAAAGGACCACACAACTATTGGTGATAATGTGAAGGCAGGGGGAGGGACGGGCATTACGAAAAACGTTCCCGAAAACAGCTTAATAATGGGCTACCCTCATTTGCCCCACAGGGAATGGGCAAAGCTTCAGAGCTACCTGAAAAGACTGCCGAAACTGTTTGAGAAGATACGTAAGATTGAGAGAAAACTTGGACTGGAGGTTGAGAATGGTAGAAATTGATGAAATCATAAAACTCCTGCCCCACAGCTACCCTTTTCTATTGGTAGATAGAATATTGGAATTTGAACACGCAAAAAAGATTGTAGGTATCAAAAACGTGACCTTTAACGAGCCCTTTTTTCAGGGACATTTCCCGGGGAAACCGATTATGCCGGGAGTGCTTATGGTAGAGGCATTGGCTCAGGCAGGCGGTATACTTGCGTTTAAGAGTTTTCCCGAAAAAACAGGTTCTGTTTTTTTTCTCGGAATCGATAATGCCCGGTTCCGTAAACCCGTGGTGCCGGGAGACCAGCTGAAGCTTGTAGTGGAAGTAGTAAAATTTAAAAGGGATATATGGATTTTCGAAGGAAAGGCCTATGTTGATAATGAGATAGTAACTGAGGCCAGAATTATGGCCATGCTTAAGAAGGCGCTGCCATAAAAAGGGAATGTGATTCGAAGGAATAATAGCTGTATCGGGCAAAGGTGACGGGACTCAGATCAACGATGCATTGAGGAAGGAGAAGAAATTGATTGACCAGACTGCAATTATTCATAAAAACGCAGAGGTAGATGAGAGCGCCTATATAGGACCGTACTGTGTAATTGAAGAAAAGGTGCGGATCGGGAAAGGTGTAAGGCTTACCTCCCATGTGATTGTACAGAATGGCACCCAGATTGGCGAGAACTGTACGATCAGCCCCTTTGCTTCGATTGGCGGTCCGCCCCAGGATTTAACCTACAAAGGCGAAGATACATCGCTTTTTATCGGCAATAATAACGCCATAAAGGAATATGTAACCATAAGCCGGGGTACCGTGCACGGCGGCGGCATTACGAGTATCGGCAATAATAACTTTATTATGGCCTATGCCCATATCGGCCATGATTGTAAACTGGGAAACAATATTATCATGGCAAATGGCGCAACCCTTGCTGGCCATGTGGAGATCGCTGACTATGCCTCTCTTTCCGGTCTATGTGCGTTCCATCAATTTTGTAAAGTGGGAAAATATGCTTTTATCAGCGGTCTTACAGGAGTATCCAAGGATGTGCCGCCTTTTGTAACCGCCGCGGGTGACAGGGCAAAATTGTACGGGCTGAATGTAGTAGGCTTAGAACGCCGTGGTTTTACCAAGGAGGACATTACACAGCTTAAGAAGGCTTACAGGATAATTTTCAGGTCTGCGCTACCCTTGAGCACCTCATTGAAGATCGTGCAGGATGAGCTGTCAGGAGACCATGTAAATGAACTTATTGAATTTATCAGGTCATCAAAGAGGGGCATATGCCGATAAGAATCGCTTTAGTTGGTGCCGGCCATATGGGTAGAATACACCTTGAAAAGCTTAGCGCCATGGACGGGGTTCAAGTCTCCGGAGTTATAGATGTTGATGAGGCGCGGGCAAAGGAATTGTCAGGAAAATACCGCGTCCCGGCTTTCAAGGAATATAGTGATGTAATTCCCCTGTCTGACGGGGTTGTAATTGCAACACCGACTGAGTCGCATTATGAGATTGCCAGGGCCTTTCTGGAGAAAGGTGCCCATGTTTTTATAGAAAAACCGATAACTTCAAATGAAGGCGAGGCAAGGGAGTTAATAAAGTTGGCAAGGCGCAAGGAACTTGTTTTTCAGGTCGGCCACCTGGAGAGATTTAACCCTGTTTTTGCAAAAGCCGCAGCTGAGATTCGCAATCCCTTATATATAGAAGCATACAGGGCAAGCCCCTTCACGGGAAGATCCACTGATGTAAGTGTTATTCTTGATGTTATGATTCACGACCTCGATCTTATTCTTTCGCTTGTGAAGGTGCAGGTGAAAGAAGTGAAGGCCCATGGTTTTCCTTTTGTGGCAGATAAACTGGACATGGTAAATGCGAGGATCGAGTTCGAAAACGGTTGTGTCGCAAATATAACAGCCAGCAGGATATGGACTGGAAGGGTGAGGCGAATGGCCGTGTTTGAGGAAGATCGATATTTTGATCTGGATCTTTTGAGCGGCACGATCATTGTTGCTACGAAGGGCAAGAATGAGAATATGGAGACAGTCGAACATGAGATCTCCAAAGTGGATTCAGTGATGCATGAACTTATGGAGTTTGTTGGGTCAATCAGAGGGGAAACAAAGCCAAGCGTCACGGGCGAGGATGGATTGAAAGCCCTTGCCCTTGCCAATTTAATCGATCAGCACATTGCAACACGATCATCCACATAAGGGTTTCAATAAAAAGATTGTTCTGGTGACCGGCGAGCTTTCCGGTGAGATGCATGCCCTTCATCTTGTGAATGCAATCAAGGAATCAATGGACGTTGAATTCAGCGGCATAGGGAGCACAGGACTTGAGGGGGCAGGGGTCAGGATAATCTACAATTACGGGAATATATCACTTACTGGACTAAGCGAGATATTTGTGAAGCTGAAATACATACGGGAGGCTTACTATACCCTGAAAGCACATATAGAAACCGAGAAGCCATCCCTGATTATACTGGTCGATTTCCCCGGTTTTAATATGAGGGTTGCACGGCTTGCAAAGAAACTTCATATACCGGTTATATACTTTATTCCCCCCCAGATATGGGCTTGGAGGGAATCGCGTATTAAAAAGATACAGAAATATGTAGACAAGGTTATATCAATTCTTCCTTTTGAAAAGGATTTCTACGATAGATCCGGCGTGGACGCTGTATATGTGGGCCATCCTTTTATAAACACAGTGAAGCCGCAGCATGACAGGGCGGCTTTTTTTAAAAAGTATGGGGTGAGGGAAGGCTCTCCGGTTGTAACAATTATGCCGGGAAGCAGGGAAAATGAGGTCATAAAGCATATGCCTTTGATGCTGAAGATTATAGATGCAATGAAAAGGCAATTAAAAGACATGACCGTTCTCCTGCCCCTTGCAGATAGTATTAACGAGGAATGTATTGAGAAGTATCGTAAGGAAGGTGATGGTATTGTGCCCCTGAAAGGGTTTTCTCATGATGCTCTTGCATATTCCGATATTGCCATAGCGGCATCGGGCAGTGCTACCCTGGAAGCTGCTATACTCAGAACACCTGCAATAGTAGTCTATAAGATATCCTGGTTATCCTATTGTATTGCAAAGGCCCTGGTAAAAGTGAAATATATAAGCCTCCCTAACATTATTATAGGAAAGGAAATCTTTCCGGAGTTTGTTCAGCACATCAATTGTGATAGTATTGCGGAAAAGGCGGTCTATATGTTAAAAGATGGTAGAATAGAGATAGAAAGAGAGCTGGACGAAATGAAGATAAAATTAGGCGCATACGATTCCTATCAGTTGGCAAAAGAGGCGGTTATACAACTATTAGAGTGTAAATATGGCCCTATATCTAAGACTGCTTAAGTTCCTCAAGCCTTACTGGATAAAACTTGTTTTTGCCATGATTTTCATGTCTTTTGTCGGTGGAACAAATGCTTTGACCGCCTTTGCCGTCAAGCCTGTCCTCGACAATATATTTTATGAGAAGAATTTAGAGATGCTCTATATTATTCCCTTTGGTGTGATTCTCCTCTATCTTGCAAAAGGAACCTTTACATATCTTCAGGCCTATCTGATGGGGTTTGTAGGGCAAAGGGTGATAACCGATATCAGGGGTCTTGTGTTTGACCGCTTACAGAGACAACCCCTATCTTTCTTTGATAAAACACCTACGGGGACCAATATTTCACGGATCATGAATGATGTAAACCTTGTCCAGAGCAGCGTTTCAGAAGCCTTCACTGCGGTCCTCATGGATGTATTTACTATTATCGGACTTATTTTTGTGGCTTTTTACAGGGACTGGAAGCTTGCCACCATTGCCTTTATTGTCCTGCCCTTTGCAATATACCCTATTGTATCATTCGGGAGGAAACTGAGGAAGATTAGTACGAATACTCAGAAGTCGATTGCACGGCTTACCAATTTTCTCCATGAGACCATCACAGGTCAGAGGATCGTCAAAGCCTTTACCATGGAGGAATATGAAAATAAGCGATTTGAGGTTGAAAACGATCAGCTTTTCCGAATTAATATGAAGCGGCATAAGGTAAGGGCCTTATCCCATCCGGTAATGGAATTCCTCGGTGGTGTTGCTATGGCAGCCGTTATCTGGTATGGGGGAAAAGAGGTAATTTCAGGAAACTCAACGCCCGGAACCTTTTTCTCCTTTACCGCAGCCCTTCTCATGCTCTATGAACCGATAAAAAAACTTAACAGGGAGAATCATAATATACAGCAGGGGCTTGCGGCAAGCCAGAGGGTATTTGAGATTGTCGACAGGGAGCCTGAAATACTGGAAAGAGAAAACGCATCCACCCTTGAAAGGGTTCAGGGTGTTATTGAATTTAAGCAGGTCTACTTCAGGTATGATGAAAAGATGATTCTCAAGGATATGAACCTGAAAATCAGTAAAAATGAAGTCCTTGCCGTTGTGGGCAAGAGCGGTGCGGGAAAGACAACTTTTGCAAACCTGATACCAAGGTTTTACGATGCCACTGAAGGTGCTATTGAGGTGGATGGTCTTAATATCAGGGACGTAACCCTGAAATCCCTTCGCGGTAATGTCGCCCTGGTGACTCAGGATGTTATACTTTTTAATGATTCAATAAAGAATAATATTGTCTACGGCGGATCTTACGATGAAGAGAGGGTAAAAGAGGCGGCTCGAATGGCCTTTGCCCATGATTTCATCCTAAAGCAGCCCAAGGGATATGACACTATTGTAGGAGAAAAAGGGATACGTCTTTCCGGAGGGCAGAAACAAAGAATAGCAATAGCAAGGGCTTTGTATAAAAATGCCCCAATCCTTATTCTTGATGAAGCAACAAGCGCCCTTGATACCGCATCTGAGATGGAGGTTCAAAAGGCTTTGGAGAATCTCATGAAAGGTAGAACGACAATTATTATTGCCCATCGCCTTTCCACGATTATGAATGCTGATCGGATTATCGTGCTTGACGGCGGCACAGTAGTGCAGCAGGGCCACCATAATGACCTGATAGTGAGCGAAGGCCCTTATAAAAGACTCTATGAAATACAATTCAGGGATACTCCCCAAAAGAAAGTGATAAAAATGGGTAAAAGGATCAGTAATGCTTAAGAAACTTAAATATTTGGTCATGCTCAATCTGTTGCCGCCTCTTATATATCTTTTCCTCCTTTTATTGAAAATGACTTCCAGGGTTGAACATATCTACAGCCCGCATTTTCAGGGCATGTGGGATAGGGGAGAGAACCTCATTGTCTGTTTCTGGCATGGAAGACTTTTGATGATGCCCTTTGGAAACAGGAGAGGCAAGGGGAAGGTCCTTATAAGCAGGCACAGGGATGGTGAGTTTATTGCCAGGGTTATGGGATATTTTCAACTTGGGGCAATCAGAGGTTCTTATAGAAAGGAAGGGAGTGTTTCTTCTCTCCGGGAGATTATTACAGATTTGAGAAACGGATATGATGTTGCAATAACGCCTGACGGGCCCAAAGGGCCACGATACAAGGTAAAGAAGGGTATTGTAGAACTTGCAAAACTTACAGGAAAAGCGATAGTCCCTGTGAGCTACAGTGCCGGTAAAAAAAAACTTTTCATTCCTGGGACAGCTTCATTGCTCCCTACCCATTTTCAAGGATATTGTTTCTCTGGGGCGATCCCATCTATGTGAGCAAAGAGACTACTGCTGAAGGCCTTGAGGTAAAGAGGGTTGAACTTGAGAATGCTCTCATCAGTCTGACTGAAAAAGCAGATGAAATGGTATGTGGAAAATAATATATAACCTCCTTCTTCACCTCCTTATTCCCTTCTTTGTCCTCTTTTCTTTAACCAGACAGAAGATAAGGAAAACCCTTAGAGAAAGATTTTTCCCATCTCCTCTTAAAGGTAGCGCGGATGATGTTTTCTGGATACACGCGGCCTCCATAGGCGAGGCGGTTATCGCGGAGAATGTGGTAAGTTATATGAAGGGTTTGAAAGGTGTGAACAGATTTCTAATTACGACGAATACATATTATACAAGAGACTTGCTCCGCAGAAAATTCGGAGACCGCATGCCGGTATATTCATTGCCTTTTGACATACCTTTTTCAATAAAACGTTTTGCCGGAAAGTCGAAGTTTAAGGCACTCCTCATTATAGAGACTGAAATATGGCCGAATTTAATCTGGTTTGCAAAAAAGAAGGGAATTCCTGTTATTATCATAAATGGAAGAATATCAGACAGTACCCTGAAACGATACATGCAGTTTGCTTTTTTCATGAAACATGTCTTCTCCGGGGTTGATCTTGTTCTTGCACAATCCGAAGAGCACAGAGAAAGGTTTGCCTTAATAGGCATGGACCCACGAAGAATAATAAATACCGGCAACCTTAAGTACTACAGGCCGATGCAAGAAGGAGAAGAAGATGAGCCTAAGGGTAAAATTGTTACCTTTGGAAGCATTAAGGAGAAAGAGGTTCCAATAATTATTCCTGTTATAAAAAGATTGAAACAGGTATTTTCTGATTACCTTTTTTTTATTGCCCCAAGGGAGCTCCATCTTATTTCTTTTCTCGAAGAGCAATTCATTGAATATTTTGATGTCATGAGGTACTCGGTATATAAAGGGCTCCCTGATGCAAAACCAGCGATTATTATTGTTGATACTGTCGGAGATCTCATCAATATATACAAGAAGAGCACAATTGCCTTTGTGGGCGGAAGTCTTGCCCCTTATGGTGGGCAGAACATGCTGGAACCGTTATTTTTTGGAACCCCTGTAATCTTCGGACCTTATGTGGATACATTCAAGGGGATAGCGGAAGAGGTTGTCCAATCCGGGGCTGGAATTCAGGTGGCAACTGGAGAAGAACTCTTTGACCGCATGAGAGGTATTATATTAGATGAAACATTAAGACAACATATGGGTAGAGAAGGAATTGGTGTTGTCGTAAAGCAGAGACGGGCCATGGAACAGACGGTCAATGCAGTTATGGAGGCGACGTGGAAGAATTTTCAAAACTCGTAGGACTTCTGGAATCCCTAAGGGGGGATAAGGGGTGTCCATGGGATAAAAGACAGACCGTAAAGGAATTCAAAACCTATCTTTTGGAAGAGGTTTACGAAATAATTGATGCCATAGAAAAGGATGATTATAAGGCCCTGCAGGAAGAGCTTGGGGACCTTCTCTTCCATATCGTCTTCATAGCGCAGATATGCATGGAAACTGGCAGGTTCACCATCCGGGATGTGATTAGCGCCACCCATGAAAAGATGTATAACAGGCATCCCCATGTATTCAAGGACGGTCTTTCAGATTCTTTGATTGAAAAAAGATGGGAGGAGATTAAAAGAGAGGAGAAGGCGGATTACTCCCCCTTAGATGATATTCCAAAGGGTATGCCTGCATTATCGCGGGCATACTTGATTTCAAAGAGAGCATCAAAAACTGGATTCGACTGGGCAAGGATAGAAGATGTCTATGAAAAGATGTATGAAGAAATTGAAGAAATGAAAAATGCAGGGGACTCGGGTGCTCAAAGGGAAGAAATAGGCGATATGCTCTTTACCATGGTGAATATTGCACGGTTCAAGGGCATTGATCCGGAGGATGCGTTGAGGTATGCCTGTGACAAATTTATCAGAAGATTCAGCTATATTGGGAAAAGGACAAACTTGGAAGGTGCGTCCTTAAGGACTATGGATGACCTCTGGAACGAGGCAAAAAGTATAGAAAAAAAGGGGGCATGATCCCCTTTTTTTACTCTGCTTTTACAACGTCTGCCGCCTGTGGGCCTTTTGGGCCTTTTACGATTTCAAACTCGACTCTTTCTCCGGTTTTTAGTGTTTTAAAACCATTCTGTTTAATTGCTGAAAAGTGCACAAAAACATCTTCCCCGTTATCCTGCTCAATAAAACCATACCCCTTGGAATCGTTAAACCATTTAACCTTACCTACTGGCATACAGCTAAACTCCTTTCTTAGTGTTTATTAAACAAATGTACTATAAAAGTTATCATATTCTCATAATAAAACAGGTGTCAAGAAAAATATTGACAAATAGAATATTATTTCCGATATTTTACGGGTCATAAAAATATTCTATCTCATGCAAGATTATCGCGTCAATATTGCCTCTGTGTTTATTTTATATATCGTAAATTAATGTTTGAATAGGGAATGATTCCAACGTATAATGTGACTGTATTATGAACTCATTGCGGTGCAGACCATTAAAATTGCATATGGTGGGAATAGACGGTTATGGGAAGAGTATATCTTGTTGGTGCAGGTCCTGGTGACCCTAAACTGATTACAGTGAGGGGCCTGGAATTAATCCGGAAAGCAGATTCAATTATCTATGATTATCTCGCAAACACAAGTCTTCTTGGTTATGCAAGAAAGGATGCGGAACTTGTGTATGTGGGCAAACAGGCATCCCGCCATGCCTTGTCACAGGACAAGATAAATACCCTCCTTGTGCAAAAAGCTCATGAACGGGAGGTTGTGGTAAGGCTTAAAGGGGGAGATCCCTTTATATTTGGCAGGGGTGGTGAAGAAGCAGCTTTTCTGGTAGAAAATGGAATAGATTTTGAGATCATTCCTGGGATAACTTCCGCCATCGCAGTTCCTGCGTATGCAGGTATCCCTTTGACCCATAGAGGGTATGCCTCCAGCGCAGCCTTTATTACGGGACACGAGGATGAAGGGAAAGCAAATTCAGCAATAAAGTGGCATGAATTGGCTAATGGAGTGGATACGCTTGTGTTCTTGATGGGCATAAAGAATCTGGAAGAGATAAAAACAAGACTCATTAAAGAAGGCAGAGACCCTCAAACCCATGCATGTGTGATCCAGTGGGGTACTCTCTCCAGGCAGAAGGTTGTGACCGGGTCTTTGCAGGAGATTGACTTTCTTGCACAACAAGCCGGTATAGAGCCGCCGGGGATTATTCTTGTTGGGGATGTTGTTGCATTAAGAGAAAAGCTTAGATGGTTTGAGAAACGGCCTCTTTTTGGCAAAAAGGTAGCGGTTACCAGGGCACCCCATCAATCAATGAAGCTTGGAGAACTGCTCTCAGAAAAGGGTGCTGATGTGATCTATATTCAGACGATAGAGGTCACTACTATTGAACCGAACAAGAAGCTCTCAGAGGCAATAGAACGTATTAAAGAGTACTATTGCATAATATTTACAAGCGTAAACGGTGTCTCTGTTTTCTTTGACAGTCTATTCGAAAATGGTAAAGATACAAGGGCTCTCGGTGGAGCGAAGGTTCTGCCTATTGGAACAGCAACAGCAGCGCTTCTAAAATCAAGGGGCATTGTACCGGATTTTATGCCTGAATACTTTACCTCAGAGGGGATTATCGGGGTGCTTGAAAAAATGGAAATAAAGGGACGCAAATTTCTTTTGCCCAGGGCTGAAGATGCCCGTGATGTGATTGTGAAGTATATAAAAGAGCAGGGTGGCCAATGTGATGTAATCCCCGTGTACAGGACTACCTTGCCGGAAAACCCCGTATCGCTCATTGAGAAACCTGACATCATTACTTTTACAAGCTCTTCGACAGTAACAAATTTTATCACCCTCTACGGCAAGGATGTCCTAGAGAATGCCTGTATTGCATCAATCGGGCCTATTACAAGTGAAACATTGGAACAATATCAGATTAAAGCCGATATAGAGGCTTCACAATATGATATTGACGGGCTTGTGGATGCCATAGTAAGGTATACAAATAAAAACTGATGTATATCTTGAGGGTTAGGCTTTTATATCTTTGACCTTTCTTTTTATTATTTTTCCTTTGTCCTTAGGGAAATCTGCCTTGATATAGACGTTTTTCTCAAAAGCATGCTCTACTACACCTTCCATCTCTTTTTTTGCAAAAGAGAATTTTACTCTGTCTCCTGTCTTCATCTATCCTCCAGTATGTTCTGCGCTTTTAGTTTCCGTCTTGGTTTCTGATTTTGTTGCGGTTGAGACAGCCTCTGCCGTCGCAGATGGAGCTGTTTCGGTTGTAGTTTCTTCTTTTTCCTTGTGTTTTATGTTGCCAACCGTATCTACAGGTTTTTTGTAGTCTGTTACATACCATCCGGTACCCTTTAAATGAAAGGAACACTGTGAGATCAGTTTATTGAGTGCGCCTCCGCAAACCCGACATTTATTTAGCGGATTATCCCCAATTTTTTGAAATATCTCAAATGTCTTCCCGCAATTATCGCATTCGTATTCGTAAATAGGCATACTTCTTCCTCCGAAAAATAACTTCTTACATAATATAATCTTATCCAATAGGTTTCGTCAAGTTTCTGGTGTGAAGTATTGCTCAAATAGTGCAGATTGCCATGTTTTATGAATGGAGGGTGTTCCTTTATATGGACATTACATGATGGTAATGATAAAATTGGCGCAGTTTTTCAGTAAGTATAGTGTATGCTTGCATAAGGCTGAATATGATGCAAACGTTGCTTTCGGAGGAGATACCGGTTTGTTTGACATAAAACCGGTATTAGGCCAAATGGCGGTAGCTTGTTTAAAATGTGCAAAAAAATTGTGAATAAAGTGCTTTTGTCAGATGGACCAATTACCAACCATGCATAAATTAATGGATTCGCTGTCACTTTATTAAAGAAAAGATAGTTGACTCTGGCAGCATTCGGACAACATTATGACAATAAAGTATGATAATAGGAAAAGCCTTGACCAATATAGATGAGGGGTAAAATTTATGCTAAACGATAAGACGATACTTATTACGGGTGGTACAGGTTCTTTTGGAAAAAAAGCAACCGAAATTATTTTAAAGAACTTCAAGCCAAAGAAATTAATAATATTTAGTCGCGATGAGCTAAAGCAATTCGAAATGGCACAGAAGTTTTCAGACTCAAAGTATAAGTGCATTCGTTATTTTATTGGCGATATAAGGGATAAAGAGCGGTTACATAGAGCCTTCCATAATGTTGATTATGTTATTCATGCGGCAGCCCTCAAACAGGTTCCTGCAGCGGAATATAATCCGTTTGAGGCTGTAAAGACAAACATACTTGGTGCGCAAAATCTTATCAACGTAGCAATTGATCAAGGTGTAAAAAAAGTCATTGCCCTTAGTACTGATAAAGCTGCAAATCCCATCAACCTTTACGGCGCTACCAAGCTCTGTTCGGACAAGTTGTTTATAGCAGGAAATTCATACGTTGGTGAGGATGATACTGAATTCAGCGTGGTACGTTATGGTAACGTAGCAGGAAGTAGGGGCAGCGTAATACCATTTTTCCTCAGGTTAAGAGAAAGCGGGATTCTACCCATTACAGATCCCCGCATGACTCGTTTCTGGATTACCCTGGAACAGGGTGTCAATTTTGTTTTGAGCTCTCTTAAACACATGGTAGGTGGTGAACTCTTTGTACCTAAGATCCCAAGCATGAATATTGTGGATTTGGCAAAAGTTATTGCTCCGGAATGCAAGATAGAAATAATCGGTATACGCCCTGGTGAAAAGTTACATGAAATAATGGTGACCAAAGATGATGCGCGTAAAACCATTGAATTTGATAATTTCTATATAATTCAGCCTGATTTTGGATTTTGGAAAAAGCGTTTTATTAATCAAAATAATGGTAAACCGGTTTCTGAAGGTTTTGAATATAATTCAGGTACAAATCCTTGGCAACTGACGACAGAGGGGATGGATAAAATCATCAGAAGTCTGGAGATGCTATGAAACAGATCCCATATGCGACGCAATGGATCGAAGAAGATGATATCCTTGCCGTTGCAAACGCACTGAGGTCGTCAAATCTTACCCAGGGGTCTTTGGTTGAGGAATTTGAGAAGAGTATTGCACAGTACTGTGGGGCAAAATATGCAGTAGCTGTAAACAGTGGGACTTCAGCATTGCATATTGCTTGCCTTGCTGCCGGTATATCTGCTAAAGATGAAGTCATTACGTCAGCTAATACTTTTGTTGCTTCCGCCAACTGTGTACTTTATTGTGGTGGGAAACCCGTATTTGCTGATATAGAAGCTAAAACGGCTCTTGTTGATCCAATAGATATCAAGAGGAAAATTTCAAACAAAACAAAAGCAATAATTCCTGTTCATTTTGCAGGGCAGCCTGCGGATATGGAAGAAATTTGTAAAATTGCCAAAGAAAATAATTTGACAATCATTGAAGATGCTGCTCATGCAATTGGGGCAAAATATAGATCACAAAACGGCCGGGATTGGGTCAAAGTAGGTTCTTGTTTCCATTCAGACATGACAATATTAAGCTTTCATGCGATTAAACACATAACAACGGGCGAAGGGGGAATGGTTTTAACTAATGATCATGATTTGTATGAAAAATTGGTGTTTTATAGATCCCATGGGATTACAAGAAACATCAAATACATGAAAGAAGCCGAGGGTATCTGGTATTACGAGATGCACGACCTGGGTTTTAATTACCGCTTAACGGACATGCAATGCGCCCTTGGCATAAGTCAACTGAAGAAATTGGACAAATTTATTGCCAGAAGAAAAGAAATAGCAAAGATGTACGATGAAGCATTTTCGAACATGGAGCGAATAGATTTTATAAAAGAAAAGGAAGGATTTGATTCTTCGAGACATTTATATGTAGTGCTTGTAGAGAATCGCAAAAATGTGTTTAATTGGCTGAAAGCAGAGACAAATGTCGGGGTTAATGTCCATTACATTCCTGTCTATTTACATCCATATTATCGACGGTTGGGTTATGAAAGGGGATTATGCCCAACGGCGGAAGAATATTATTCACGTGCAATTTCAATTCCAATGTTTCCGAAACTCACTAACGATGAAATCGAATATGTAATTGAAAAAATAAAAAAGTGGTTACAGGCGTAATAGAGATTTTGCGAAGGATCTTTACATGAAAATAGGTTTGGGCACAGTGCAGTTTGGTCAGAATTATGGTGTATCCAATAAACATGGCATTACCCCTGAAGGGGAAGTGCGGGACGTTCTGACATTTGCCTGGGAAAATGGTATCACCCTTTTGGATACTGCAGTGTTGTATGGCGCCAGCGAGGAAGTCGTCGGCCGTAGTATTCCGTCGCATGCATCCTTCACGATTGTAACCAAAACCCCCACTTTTCAGAATACCAAGATTGAAAAAGAAGATGCTGTCAGGCTCAAAGACGCTTTTCAGGGATCTCTCGATAAATTGAGACAGCCAAATCTATATGGCCTGCTTGTCCACCATGCTATCGACTTATTAAAAGACGGTGGCCAATATCTCTGGGAGGGCATGCAAGATCTGAAGGAAATGGGTTTAGTGCAGAAGATTGGAGCTTCCTTGTATTCGCCTCTGGAGCTCAATTATTTTTTAGAAAAATATGCCCCGGACATTGTTCAAATGCCGGTAAATGTCTTCGATCAGCGAATGGTTCAAAATGGCTATCTTCAACATCTTAATAGCCTGGGCGTCGAGATCCACAGCCGTTCGGTTTTTCTTCAGGGCTTGCTTCTAATGACACCGGGGGAGATGCCGACATACTTTAATTCAGTCAGGGATGTGATGCTGCGATATCGCGAGGCTCTGCAAAAGCAAGATATTAATCCTCTTGAGGCGGCACTGATGTTTGTTTACCGGCAACCGGAAATCGATTATGTAATTGTAGGGATCAACAATCAAGCGCACTTGAAAGAAATACTAAACGTGGCCAATAATATAGATCTCTTGCGGCGCTTTAATTTTTCAATATATGCTGTCAATGAGGAAGCCATAATCAACCCATCCTTATGGAGGCTACAATGATTAATATCCTCGCTATCCTCCAAGCTCGTGTTTCATCCACTCGACTACCGGGGAAGGTGCTTAAGCAGATCATGGGACGACCTATGTTGGCCCTCCAGGTTGAGAGGGTTCTGCAGGCCAAAAAAACCGATCAACTTGTCATTGCTACTAGTACTGATCCTAATGACAATGGGCTTGAAGCACTTTGTCGGGAAATAAATGCACCCTGCTATAGAGGCAGCCTGAATGATGTTCTTGATCGATTTTATAAGGCTGCACAATTCTGGAAGCCGAAGCACATAGTTAGAACCACGGGGGACTGCCCCTTGATCGATCCGGAAATAATAGATGCTGTAATTGCTTTTTATCTTAATGGTAACTACGATTATGTGTCAAATGCTTTAGAACCAACCTTTCCAGATGGTTTGGATATAGAAATCTTCCGTTTTTCTGTTTTAGAAGAGGTTTGGAAGGAAGCACTTCTGCCCTCGCAGCGCGAGCATGTTACCCCATTTATCTACCAGCAACCTGACCGATACCGGATAGGCTGTTACAAGAACAGAGAAGATCTGTCACATCTGCGTTGGACAGTGGATGAGGCGGAGGATTTTGAGTTCATTACAAAAATCTATAATGAACTTTATCCAACTAAACCTGATTTTCGTATGGCTGATATTTTAAACCTGATAAATAAGAAGCCCGATCTTCTCGAATTGAACAAAAAATATCAAAGGAACGAAGGAATGATACATTCATTAGAGGAAGATAGAAAAATGGAAGCGATGAAGAAGTTTAATCTCTGTAAATCTATGGCCCTTCAGGAACATGCGAAGAAAAGGATACCGGGACTATCACAGCTTCTTTCGAAGCGTCCCGATATGTTCAGTTATGGCGTCTGGCCGGGTTATTGCAGCCAGGCAAAGGGTGTTGAGGTTTGGGATCTGGACGGTAATCGCTACATTGACATGAGCATCGGTGGCATTGGCGCAAACGTGCTCGGATATGCTGACCCCGATGTAGATGCTGCCGTCAAGACTGCCATTGATAAAGGAGTAAGTTCGTCTTTAAATTGTCCAGAAGAGGTAGAACTGGCTGATTTACTTTGTGAGCTTCATCCCTGGGCTGAGAAAGTTCGGTTTGCAAGAACAGGTGGTGAATCTATGGCTATTGCTGTACGCATTGCCAGGGCTTATACTGGGCGTGATAAAATTGCGTTTTGTGGCTATCATGGATGGCATGACTGGTATTTGTCAGCAAATCTCGGAACCAAAAACGCACTTGGTGAACATCTCATATCGGGTTTAAATCCTGAAGGTGTTCCGAAGGGGCTTATTGGCACGGCACTTCCATTCCGATACAATCATATCGAGGAGCTTAAGGAGATAGTTAACAAAAACAAGAATGAGATTGCAGCAATTGTTATGGAACCAATCCGGAGCGATTCTCCTTTACCTGGTTTCTTCGAAGAAGTCAGATCTATCGCAGATGAGTTCCGAGCCGTTCTTATTATAGATGAGATCTCTGCAGGTTTTCGTATGAATAGCGGTGGTGCCCATCTAATTCTTGGTATTGATCCTGATATTGCCGTGTTTTCAAAAGCATTAGGTAACGGATATCCCATCGGTGCGATCATTGGAAAATCAGAAGTTATGGAAGCAGCACAGAAAAGCTTTATCAGTAGCACCAACTGGACGGAGAGGATTGGACCTACGGCAGGTATCGCAATGATCCACAAGCATAGACAATTCGATGTGGGAAGCCATCTCATGAAAATCGGAACAATGGTACAGGAAGGTTGGAAGATGCTTTCAGAAAAGCATGGCCTCTCGATACATATTGGAGGTATACCTCCCTTGAGTCATTTTACCTTTGAACATGAAAATGGGTTTATTTTAAAGGCCCTTTTCATACAGTATATGCTGGAAAAAGGTTTTCTTGCATCAACGCTTTTCTATTCCATGTATGCCCATCAAGAAGAGCACGTTGAGCAATATCTGAAAGCAGCAGACCAGGCATTTGGCATGATAAAAGACTCCATGGAAGCTGGCCATCCGGAAAACGACCTGCTCGGACAGCCCTCTGTAGCTGGATTCAAGAGGCTTAACTAATGTGTTTTTATCGGGCAGATGCTGATTTTAATACTCGATACGATCTTGCTCGCACTGTGTTTTTGTTTCAATATGTATCAATGGAGTGTTGAACTTTTTTAACTTATGAATTTTCCATTCAGATTAGGACTCAAGCTCTATTCAACAAATACTGATTTGATAAAAGATGTATTAGCTCTAAAAGACATATTCTATGATTTTATAGAATTATATATTATCCCTGGTTCCTATAAAAAAACTATAAATGAATGGAAAATGCTTGATATTCCATACGTTATCCATGCCCCACATTTTTTTCACGGTGTGAATCTTGCTCAAGCAGAAAGAATGGAGTTGAATCTAAGAAGCTACCGGGAAACAATAGAGTTTGCAGACTGCCTTGATTCAAGCATCATCATTGCTCATGGTGGAAATAACGGTTCTTTACGTGAGACAATTCGACAACTCATACTGATCAACGATAACCGAATACTAATCGAAAATAAACCGAAAGTTGGACTTAATGACGAATTATGTATTGGCTGGTCAGCGGCTGAAATTCAGAGGATATGCGACGAAGGCATGCTACGAGGGATTGCCCTTGACTTTGTCCATGCTTCTTGTGCAGCAAATTCATCAAATATTGACACAATGACGCTTGTGGAAGAATTGATGCTGGCCAACCCAAGAATCTATCATCTCTCTGATGGAGATATCCTGTCCGAGAAAGATATGCACTATAACTTGGGAATGGGGAGCTTAAATCTTTCAAATTTTATTTCAATCGTTCCTGTAAATAGCTTGTTGACTCTTGAAACTCCCCGAGACCCGTCTATGGGATTACTCGATTTTGTGCATGATGTTAACTACTTGAACAAAATTGCAAACAAATGAGGCTGAGTAATGAACAGAGAGATTTGTATTAATGGAAGGCGTATTAGAAATGGTTTGCCGGTATATATGATCGCAGAGATGTCTGGTAATCATAGGCAGAATTTTGACCAGGCAGTTAGAATCCTTTACGCGGCAAAGGATTCTGGTGCTGACGCAATTAAACTCCAGACTTATACCCCAGATACCATGACTATTGATTGCAGAAAACAAGACTTCCTTGTTGGAAAAGGAACGCTTTGGGAAGGACGTAATCTATACGAGCTGTATGGAGAGGCTTTTACTCCATGGGAATGGCAGCCTAAATTAAAGAAAATTGCTGACGAAATTAGCTTGGATTTGTTTTCTACTCCTTTTGATGCCGGATCAGTCGATTTCCTCGAGATGATGGGGGTATCTGTGTATAAGATAGCTTCATTTGAAATTGTGGATATTCCTTTGCTAAAAAAAATTGGATCAACAAGAAAACCAGTCATCATGTCCACCGGCATGGCAACTTTGGCAGAAATTGATGAAGCAGTGAGGACATTATACGAAGCCGGTGCGTCGGAGATTGCTCTCCTTAAATGTAATAGTGCATATCCATCCCCCGTGGAAGAAATGAACCTTAGGGCAATACGTCGTCTTTCAGATGATTTTGATGTTCCGGTGGGACTCTCTGATCATACGCTTGGTACGGCGGTATCTATAGCTGCAGTTTCATTAGGCGCTTGTATTATAGAAAAACACTTCACATTATCGCGATCAAACCCTGGTCCCGACAGTTCGTTTTCTGTAGAACCGGAAGAGTTTAAAGAAATGGTTCATTCAATACGAATAGTTGAAAAGGCATTTGGTAGTGTGTGCTATGCCCCAACCCCAGGTGAAACTTTGATGAGGGTTTATCGTAGATCGCTTTACGTAGTCACTGATATAAAAGCCGGAGAAGTGTTTACCAATAATAATGTACGATCTATCAGACCCGGGCATGGAATGCACCCCAGGTATCTTGAAGTGATTAAGGGACGGTGTGCTTCGCGGGATATTGAGTGTGGTACGCCCTTATCCTGGGATTTGATCACTTGATTTGGAACAATTATGTCATCAGTACTGCTGATGTGATAAATTGTAAAATGTAGGAACTGCAAGAAGAAGGAGAATGAGATGCGTAGCAATTGTCGAGGAAATGTTCTTGCTGAACGGGATGGTCGCAAAATAATTAAGTGCCAAGAGTGCGGATTCAGTCACGTATATCCTATGTTTGACGAGGAGGAACTGGAGAAGTTTTATGAAAATGTCTATGCAGAGAGTACGCCAAGCTATCTTTGGTTCGAAAAAGTCCAAAATATCAGGAAATGGAAAAAACCCGGATCCATTCTCGACATTGGCTGCTGGGAAGGGAAACAACTGGAATATTTTATCCAGGATGGCTGGCAATGCGAAGGTACGGAGCTAAATAAGAAAGCTGCAGCCGTAGCCATGTCCAGGGGAGTTGAGGTCTACCAGATATCTATAAGGGAGTTTTTCAACAGATACAATTACAAGACATGGGATGTTATCAATGCTGCTTATATTCTTGAGCATATACCTGATCCGCTTCAATTCTTGGTTAGTATTAAGAATAATCTCGGAGAAGATGGAATACTGATTGTCGAGGTGCCAAATGAGTTCAGCCCCTTTCAACTTGCTTACATTAAAGAAACTTTGATAGAACCTTATTGGATTGCCCTTCCCGATCACCTAAACTACTTTGACAGGGAGGGGCTGGAGACCCTTTTGAGTAGAGCTGGGTTTAAGATTATTCATGGTGAGGCTTCTTTCCCGATGGAAATGTTTCTTCTTATGGGAGACAACTACCTTGCAGACAGAGTAATCGGAAAAAAAGATTTTGCTAAAGTTGTTGAGATGGAGAGGGTCTTACGCAACCATGATCCAGGATTGGTTTCACAATTATATACAGCATTGTACCAATGCAGTGTGGGTCGAAGCATTGTTCTCTACGCGAAACCCGTGAAGCACTAATGAAACTTTGTGTTTTTTCAGACATTCATGGAAATGGTCCTGCATTCAGGGTTGCGTATCCCATGATTCTGAATGAAAAAGCCGATATCAATCTATTCCTCGGAGATTTGTGCGGATACTTTTTTGATCAAAAAGAAATTTTTTCACTGCTTAGGAATATTCCAAATTTTAAAGCCATAAAAGGTAACCATGATGAAATTCTTCTCAAGGTCTTAAGCAATAATATTGAACTCGAACAGACTTACCTTGCAAAATACGGAATATCTATTAAGAGGCTCATAGATGAAGGTGCACATGAGATTGCTGATTGGCTTTCAGAGTTACCTGATTCATTTTTGATGGAAGACCTGAAAATGGCATGTTATCATGGAAGCTCTTTGGACAAGCTGGAAGGTCGTATTTACCCCGACACGCCTGTTGACGAATTCATTGATTGCCAGCCATCCTTGTTTATTCTTGGTCACACTCACTATCGACTGGATAGAAGAGTGGAAGACAAGATAATCCTGAATCCTGGCTCCGTAGGGCAACCCAGAGATGGCGAATGGCCTACATATATGGTTTTGCTGTACCCATCTATGGAAGTTACATTTAGGTCAATACGATACAACAAAAATGAACTTATCAGACAGATTGGGAAACTGGATGGTAGCAACCGATATTTGAGGGAGGTTATCTTAAGGTAAATAATATGGATAGAACAATTTTAATTTCTGCTATCTGTGGCGATATTGGTTCTTCTGCGGTTCGGGCTCTTCGTAATGCCTGTAATAGAATTGTTGGATGTGATATGAAAGCATATTCACCAGTACTCTCCATCATGGATGCCTTCTACATAGTTCCCGCCGCGGTTGATACAGCGTGCTACATGGCCGCTTTAAAGGAAATCATTTCAAAAGAAAGGATCAATCTGTTTCTTCCTATCTCTGAACCTGAATTGGTGATTCTTAATTCGAGAAGAGCTGAGATCGAATCGCTTGGCGTTAAACTCCTCATTAACAATCCTGTTATAATCGAGAACTTTCTGGACAAGCTGAAGACGGTGGAGTATCTGGAACGAATCGGTCTGAGAACACCAAAAGCAGCACTCCTCAGGGAGTACTGTGGTGGTTTTGAGTTCCCCTTAATTATAAAGCCCTTGAAAGGATATGGGAGCAAAAGGCTTTTTAAGGTAGCTGACCAGAGTGACCTTGACTACATTCGACTTAAAGATGATGGGTCTTTAATAGTCCAGGAATACGTGGGTTCAGATTCCGAGGAATACACGACGGGTGTATTCTCGGACGGGAAAACAACATCCACCATCACATTTAGACGGAAACTTGGTTTTGGTGGTCTTTCAGCAGAAGCCGTTCTCGCGGACAATGTGTTCATTGATGATACCTGTAAAGCAATTGCTCAAGCAACAGGTTTAGTGGGTTGTATTAACGTGCAGAGTCGCAGAGTTGATAAGAATATATTCATTCCTTTTGAAATTAACCCCAGAATTTCAAGTACGCTGCTTTTTCGACAAAAGTTTGGGTTTGATGATGCGGTATGGTGGATGAATACCATTTTAGGCAACGGATACTATTATCGTAAGAAATATAATGCTGGGATTGCGATACGCTATGTATCGGAATGTTATTTTGAAATGGAGTCAATGGACAGTAATGATTGAAAAAAATAAATTATGTCTCGAAAACGATAATATTTATCTTCGCCCACTAGACCTAAGCGATATCTCTGCCGAATATGTCAGCGGACTGAATAACCCTGCAGTGAACAGATACCTGGTTGAAGTGAGAAAAACCCACCAAACGGTTGATACTGTCAGATCTTTTGTTCTTCTTAATAAAGACGACCCTTTTTCTATTTTATTCGGTATTTTTGAAAAAAACCTTGCGAACAAATTTATTGGTACGGTCAGGGTTTCTGGAATTGATTATTTTCATTACATAGCCTCAGTCGGCATTTGTTTGTTCGCAAAGCAAGCATGGGGAAAAGGTTATGGGTCTCAGGCTTTAAGACTACTTACACAGTATTGTTTTGAAGTGATCGGTTTGCATTACTTTGAAGCGGGCGTTTATTTGGAGAACACAAAGAGTATCCGTTGTTTCGAGAAGGCAGGTTTTTTAGAACAGTACCGAGTAAAGAATAAATACCGAGATTCCATGACCTTTGAAGAAGTAGTATTCTTAGGCGTAGTCAATCCGTTGTTTGATGCGTCCATCTTGAAACAACCATAACAAAACTGTAGGGCAATTTGAGATTGTGCCATCCACTGTTTAATCGTGTGTTGACATCGGCAGAAAGTATCTGAAGATGCTGATCTGGCGTTGGACGCAGAGAGTGAAGATGCTGAAACTTGCTTAAATAGACTGGTTGTTTTTATTAAACTTTTAGATAAAAAATGTGTTCAACACTAAGTAAAAAAGTTCATATTATTCTTTTTCATGGGTGATTATAATGAAAATACTTGTATTTGCACCTCATTCCGCAATCTGGATACATGCCTTTCCTGAGGCTTTGGTTGCTGAGGCCATAGTTCAGCAGGGGAATGAAATGATTTATATCGGCTGCGGCGGTGTGCTTGATGCATATTGTATTTCAATGAGTGCGTACGGAATACCTTTCGAGGCTAAGAATTCATCAAAAAAGCGTATTTGCCGCATATGCAAAAGAAACAAAGAGATTATCCGCTCTCGTTTCGGGTTTGCGGGTGTTGATCTGAAAGATGTTGTTACAGGTGATGATGTATCCTATGCAAATGAAATAGCAGATGGGGTGACACAAGCTAATTTCCTCGATCTGATATTGGATGATGTTGAAGTGGGCAGAATTGCACTGTATGAATTATTGGTTGATGCTAAAAAAAGTACTTTCGATTTTAGCTTGGACGAATGGAAACGATACCAGGCCAGCCTTAAGAACGCCGTTGTTGTTTTGCGCGGAGCGCAGAGAATTATAAATGAAGCCCGGCCTGACCGGGTTATTGTATATAATACGTTGTATTCGGTTAACCATATTGTAACACGAATTGCGGAGCTTCGCGGGATTCCACACTACATGATTCACGGGGGAGGCAATTTTTCGAAGCCTGTGGGGACATTACTGCTTTTTCGTGGTGACGGGTTTCGATTGCGAAAAAACATGCTGGAGAAGTGGAAGGAGGTAGGGGGTCGTCCATGTGCTTCAAATATTATGAAACTTGTAACAGACCATTTTCTGGAAACTATCAAGGGCAGAAACTTGTGGGCTTACTCGTCCGCTGCCACTGGCTATAGCATTGATTTGAGGAAATTCTTCGATATTGGTGATGGGCAGAAAATCATATGTGCCACAATGAGCAGCTATGATGAGTGGTTTGCTGCCGATGCAGTAGGCAGGCTATGTTTTAATGACACATTAATCTATCCAAATCAAGTGGATTGGATCAGATCGCTTATCGATTTTGTCTCAAATCGTAAGGACTTATTTCTCATTATCCGGGTTCACCCCCGTGAGTTTCCGAATAAACGGGAGGGCGTGCTGTCAGAACATGCTAAAATGCTAAAGGATATTTTAAAAACTTTGCCAGGCAATGTGCGAGTCAACTGGCCGACTGATAAGGTTTCACTTTACGATCTTGCTCACATAACTGATGTTTTCGCAAATGCATGGTCAAGCACTGGTTGTTTAATGGCCTCATTAGGACTTCCCGTGGTGTTGTATTCTAATAATATTCCAACATACCCTGCAGAGCTTAACTATTTTGCTATAACTGAGGAGGAATACTTTCAACAATTGGAACAAGCGCTCATAGATGGTTGGAGCGCTGAGTGGATACGCAAAACGTACCGATGGTTAGGGATGGATTTGGGTTATTCCATGATGGATATTTCAGAGAGTTTCTCAAGAAACACATACGGGGAAAGATCAATTTGTTCAATGGTGGTAAACAAATTGATAAGTTATATAGCGCCCTGTCGCGAGCAGGAAAAAGATTGTCGCAAAAGGGCTCCGTACCTGTCGGTTTCTGCTAAGATTGATAAGATTTTAAAGAATGAATTAAATTCGGTTCTGGATCTTGACGAACAGGATGCCTTTGCTTCACATCAAGAAGAGACTGATTGTCTTAAAAAAGAGGTGCGGCGGTTGTTTGAGGGATTGTATGGTAACAGCGATATCAGTTCTCAAAAGAATTCGTTAGCAATGAAATTGTGGAACTATGCAAATTTATAGCAATAAGGTAATAATGGCTTTCATAAATCCCTTTACAAGCGCAGAAACACGCTTTCTACTGCTTAAGATGGGGAGTAGAAATATTATAATTCTGTTTATCCTTGTCTTTGTTGTATCAATACTTGATCTGGCAGGTATTGCAATTATTTTTCCTTTTCTCCAGATTGTTACCCAGCCGGGCGCTGCAGGGAAGGTGTTTGAAAGGATTGGCTTTGGTTCAGGGGTTACTTCTCTGAAACATGAATATTTGTGCGCTGTTTTAAGTGTCGTCATGGCGCTCTTTTATGTGGGTAAAACGTATTTTCAGGCAGAACTCATTCGAATGCAGGCTCGCATGCTTGCACGCTTCACAGAGACCCTCACGAACGAAATCGTACTACAGACACTGAATGCAAGGTATGCAATATTCCAGCAGACCCCGGCTTCAGAGATTGCAGGCACTGCGTACACAAATACGGTTCATGCCTCTTTAAGTTTGAATGCCCTTATGCAGATATTGAATGAAAGCCTGCTCCTTATCTGTCTGCTCTTTGGATTCATTGTTTTCCAGCCTGTTTTTGCTTTTGCTGCGTTATTGCTTACCATTGTAGCCGGTTATGTGATCTATATAACTTTGATTCGCAAAACTACGCAGCTCAGCTCTGCCCAGGACGAGGTTGAGAAGGTACGTTATCGTCTTGTTTTTTCAATCGCTTCTGCAATTCGTGACATTAAAATAATGGGATTGGACCGCTTGTTTAATGCTCGAAACAGCAAGATATCCCATGACTACTCTGAACTTGCATGGCGTTATAGTTTAATTAATTCTCTACCAAGGCTCTTGATAGAACTCCTTGCTTTATTAGGCGTTGTGGGCGTTTTTTTTGCAATTATTATTTTTGAGATCCCTTTACACAAAGCTGGACCAATGCTCGGGCTCGTCGCTGCAGTAACGATCCGCTTAGCCCCCTCAATTCAAAGGATAGTTACTGCAGCAAATAGCTTCAAATTTTCAAGCACATTTCTTAAACGCCTTATTGATTTAAGCACAAGACTTTCTCGTGCGGCTGTTATCCGCATAGAAGATAGCTTGTTGTTCAATCATTCGATCGAGATGAAGAATGTAGGATTTTATTATGGTGATACACAGATTTTAAGGAACGTAAATCTTGAACTAAAGCGTTGTGAGACTATTGGAATCGTTGGACCATCCGGGGCAGGTAAAACGACCCTTCTTGATCTTTTTACAGGCCTTCAGCAAGCCACGGAAGGACAGTTTATTTGTGATGGAGTAAGCTTTGATCCTTTTACCAGTAAATCCATTCACAATTTTATTGGATATGTGCCGCAGGCGATTACCCTGCTTGACGAGACAATTGCTTTCAATATTTCATTTGAAGAGAGTCCGGATCACGATCGTGTTATGCATGCCCTGGAGATCGCCAATCTGCAGGAATTAATTGCTGCTCTCCCTGAGGGGACACGCACAAGAGTTGGCGAAAACGGGCTGCGATTGTCCGGGGGGCAGCGACAGCGAATTGGAATTGCTCGTGCCTTGTACCGTAATCCAAAAATCCTCGTATTTGATGAGGCAACAAGTTCCCTTGATACCCTGTCTGAAGCTGAACTTACCAAGGAAATTGAAAAATTACGCAGCCAGATCAGCGTTGTGATTGTTGCACACCGTTTGTCAACGGTCGTGGCCTGTGATCGTATCTATGTTCTATTAAATGGAGAAATTGAGAATAGCGGAACCCATTCAGAACTTCTTCTGAGGTCGGAAACATATAAAAGGCTTTATGCGAACCAACATGAAAAAGTTAATGAGTAGTGCCGTGGGTTTTGAATTATATTGTTGTTGATTACAGACAAATTTAAGCAGGTCCCCCTTGAGCCGTTTTTTCTTAGAGATGTGTGCGGCTAAGCTAATTGTTTTGAACAAGAAATCCAGTTGGATCATTGTAAGGAGGGTTTTTTTATGATTAATATTGCTCAGATAGGTGTTGGTTACTGGGGACCGAATTTACTCAGAAACTTGATAAAGAATAAAAGATGTGCTGTGAGCAAGGTTGCGGAGCTTTCGAAGGAACGGCGCGACTATGTTCTTGGCCTTTACCCTGCCGTTAATGTTATTGATAATGTTAATCAGGTATTTGAAGACCCTGACATCGATGCAGTTGTTATTGCAACGCCTGTAGCCACACACTATGAGCTTTCTGTAAGGGCTTTAAAAGCGGGAAAACATGTGCTGGTCGAGAAACCTATGGCGCGAACCGCATCGGAGGTTGAGTCAATCGGCAAGGCAGCAGAAGACAGGAATCTTGTTGCGATGGTGGGCCACACATTTCTTTATAACTCTGCTGTCCGTTATGTTAAAAAACTGATTGATGAAAAACAGATTGGTGATATTCGTTATATTTACAGTCAGCGTCTTAACCTCGGACGTATTCGTACTGACGTGGATGCCCTATGGAACCTGGCCCCCCACGACATCAGTATTATACAGTACTGGCTTGGGAACCCTACGCCCCTTTCTGTTGCCGTACACGGAGTTGATTATATCCAGGATGGTATTAACGATGTTGTATTCATGAACATCCTTTACCCTGGCAAGGTTATCGCAAATATCCACGTGAGCTGGCTTGATCCCCAGAAGGTCAGACAGATGACGATTGTCGGATCTAAAAAAATGGTTATATACGATGACATTGCAGATAACAAGATTGCAATTATCGATAAAGGTATCGATCCTAAGGCGGTATTGGGGGAGAATATGGATTTTGATAATCCAAGCCCTGTTGCTTTCAGTCATAGATCAGGAGATATTCTTTTGCCCAAGATAGATTTTAAAGAACCTCTCGAGGTAGAGATTGATCATTTCATCGATTGCATACAAAACGGAACGGAATGTTTAACAGGGATTGAACATGCTAAGAAGGTGGTGGAGATATTATCCTTATGAATCTGCCGAAAATATTGAAATCACAAATTAGAGATGTTGAATTCGGCAATGATGTTGTAATTGTTGAACCGGTCAACGTGTATGAATGTAAAATCGGCGATAATTGTTTTATAGGGCCTTTTGTAGAAATTCAAAAAGATGTGGTAATCGGGAAAGGGTGTAAAATTCAATCGCACTCTTTTATTTGTGAGCTGGTCACAATTGGTGATTATTGTTTTATTTCCCATGGTGCAATGTTCATAAATGATCCGTTTTTGCAGTCAGGCCCGGCGAAGGGCAATAAAGAGCTGTGGAGATCAACTTCCATTGGAAATAATGTTTCAATTGGTACAAACGCGACGATACTCCCGGTCACTATTGTTGACAACGTGGTTATTGGTGCAGGCTCTATCGTAACAAAAGACATTCTAATCCCTGGAATATACGCTGGAAATCCGGCTGCATTAATACGTACACTATAAAGTTTTTAACAAGGAGGATAAATGTCAGTTCAAATCCCGTTTGTTGATTTAAAGACGCAGTACAAAACTATTAAATCCGGAATCGATAATGCTATTCAGCAAGTTATTGAAGAGACCGCATTTGTACGGGGCAAGCATGTTGATGCCTTTGAAAAGGCGTTTGCTGAAGCATATGGGGTCAAACACTGCATCAGCGTTGCCAATGGAACGGATGCAATATACATCACCCTGAAAATGATCGGCATTGGTCAGGGTGATGAGGTGATCACCGTTGCGAACAGCTGGATTTCTACATCGGAAACTATTGGGCAGACAGGGGCACGGCCTGTTTTCATAGATATCAATCAATATTATAATATTGATGTTTCACAGATTGAAAGGAAGATTACTTCAAAAACCAAGGCAATTCTGCCGGTACATTTATATGGCCAGCCTGCTAAAATAGATACAATCAAACAGATTTGCGACTCCAATAAACTTCATCTGATAGAGGATTGTGCGCAGGGACATTTTGCGGAATATAAGGGGCAGAAAGTAGGAACTTTAGGTATTGCGGGTACCTTCAGTTTCTACCCGGGGAAGAACCTCGGGGCATATGGTGATGCCGGTGCGATCATTACCAATGACGACGAGCTGGCAGTTAAAATCAGGATGTATGCGAATCACGGCGCTAAAGTGAAGCACCAGCACGATATAGAAGGAGTAAACAGCCGTATGGACGGTCTGCAGGCTGCCATACTCTCAGTAAAATTGCCCCATATCCATGACTGGAATCGCATGCGTTATGAACATGCCAAGCAATATAATGAGTTATTTAAAAATGTTGCTGAAGTTGTGGTTCCTGAAATTGGACCGGATGTCTCACACATTTTTCATTTATATGTGATTCGCACAAAGAAACGTGATGAGCTGCAAAAATTCTTGAAGCAACAGGGGGTTGAAACTGCTATACACTATCCGACGGCGCTCCCGTTTCTCAGGGCATACGAGTATTTAGGACACACACCGGCTGATTTCCCTGTAGCTTATCAGTTCCAGGGGGAAATTTTATCTCTTCCCATGTATCCTGAACTTACAGAGGGGATGATACAATATGTTGTTGATAAAACGAAAGAATTTTTCTCTTCAAAATAATTAAATCTGCTGATTCAGGATGAAGGTCATATATAAATGAGTTATACCTTTGTTAAGATAACGAGCTTTTATAAAACGTATTTGTTGAATTACTATGATCGTTTTCCTGAAATAGCAAAGGCTTCCTATGACGAACAATTGACACATATGATGGCCGATGGGTTCGGTTGGGCAGATTTTTATGAGAGAAATCTTCGGAATATCGGTATTAACGCCCACGAAATCATAGCCAATGCAGAACCTCTGCAGGGGGCCTGGGCAGTTGAGCATGGGGTTAAAGGTGAAGGCAAGTCTATAGTGGTGGAACAACTGAAAGCCTTAAAGCCTGATGTAGTGTTCTGGGAAGATACGAACCTTTTTAATGGTGATTTTGTTAATGATGTAAAAAAACAGGTTAAATCTATACGCTTATCTCTGAGTTATTGCGGTCAGCCTTATTCGGAGTTTCAGAAACAGACCTTTAAAGGGTATGATTGTATTCTCAGCTGCGTTCAGGGTTTTGTTGATGATTTTCGAAGATATGGCCTTCGGTCAAACAGACTTAACCATGCATTTGAAAGTTCTCTGTTGCCACAAATAGAAACAGATAATTCATACTCTACAAAAGATGTGATCTTTTTTGGTAGTTTCATTGACAGCTTCGGTTATCATAATACGCGAAAAAGCGTAATAGAGACATTACTAAAGAAAAAAATTGACCTTCAGGTCTATTCTAATCTGCCTGAGGAGAAATTGTTGATGATTCTTGCCATGCAGGGCGCATATGTTTTTGCTAAACTGCTAAAATCCGGCGGATTGAAAAAAACTGCATTTATATTGCCTGGGATAAGGAGCGCCATCAGTTGGGACCGATGTCCCCAAAGATCGGGCTATTCCAGGAAACTGAAGGAGAATGCCCTTCACCCGCTCTTTGGTCTTGAAATGTTAAAAGCATTACGGAGGGGGAGAATAGGTTTTAACAGCCACATTGAGGCTGCTGGGGATGAAGCTGCAAATATGAGACTTTTTGAAACAACAGGGGTAGGCACCTGTCTGGTCACTGACTCAAAAAAGAATATCAGGGATTTTTTTGAACCTGATAAAGAGATAGTAACATACAATTCCGTTGAAGAATGTACTGAAAAGATACAATGGCTTCTTGACTATCCCAAAGAACTGGAATCGATTGCAAAGGCCGGGCAGCAAAGAACCTTAAAGGATCACACCTATGCAAAACGTGCGAAGGAATTGGATACAATCATCAGGGAATATCTTTAAGGTCTGGATGCATCTTAAAAAAGTCTCCTTTACATAAGATGGCGCTACATTGAAACATCTATTATTTAAAACCCTCAAGCTGATACGGTGCAGCAAATACGGCTGGTCCGGTGATTACTCATCATGGGAAGCTGCAAGAGCAACTGCTACGGGCTATGATAGCCAATTAATACTGGAAAAAGTTAAGAATGCCCTCTTGAAGGTCAAGAACGGCAAGGCTCAATACGAAAGGGATTCCATGCTTTTCGATGAAATTGAGTATTCGTGGCCGATGCTGACCGCGTTGCTGTGGATTGCATCACGGAACAGCAATTGCCTTCACATTATTGATTTTGGAGGCTCTCTCGGAAGTTCATATTTCCAAAACAGGCGTTTTCTCTCCCATTTGACAGAACTGAGCTGGAATATTGTTGAGCAGATGAACTTTGTAGCCTGCGGAAAAGAACATTTTCAAGATGATGTACTGCGTTTTTATTCGTCGATAGAAGCGTGCCTGAAGTCACAGCGCTGTGACACAATTCTGTTGTCGAGTGTTCTCCCCTATATTGAGAAGCCTTATGATCTTGTGGTGAATATTATCGCCCTTGGTTTTAAAAATATCATCATTGACAGGACACCTTTTTTCCTAAAGGATATACCGGACAGATTGACTATTCAAAACGTGCCGCCAGGTATTTACAGAGCCAGTTACCCGGCCTGGTTTTTTAACCGGGAAAAATTTCTCAAGTTGTTTCAAAAACAATATGATCTTGTGGCCGAGTTCACCTCCAATGACAAGGCGCCTGAGATAGCGGCGGAATTCAAAGGGTTTATATTTAAGGCGAAATTGTGATTAAGGAATGGTTTATCAGTGAACAGTTTAATCCAGGTATTATTGGAATGTTTATTAATCCTTTCTATTTCGCGAGAAAAGGGCTTTATGAAAATATTTCAGCGTTAGCATCCAAGATAACCGGTGATGTGCTTGATATTGGCTGTGGACAAAAGCCATACCAGCATCTTATTCGTGCTGAAAAGTATATCGGATTGGAATTGGATACCCCTCAAAACCGGGTAAATAAGAAGGCTGATATTTTTTATGACGGTCACAGATTTCCCTTTGAGGATAACGAGTTTGACAGTGTCGTTGTAAACGCGGTTTTGGAACACGTTTTCAACCCAAAGGAATTTCTCGCCGAGATTAA
Organism: Syntrophus sp. (in: bacteria); assembly: GCA_013824835.1. GTDB lineage: Bacteria > Desulfobacterota > Syntrophorhabdia > Syntrophorhabdales > Syntrophorhabdaceae > PNOM01. Next base: position 48,119 of record PNOM01000010.1, read on the forward strand.
CAGGGTGCTGAAACCAGGCGGCGCGTTGTTAGCCACGGCACCCTTTGTCTGGGATGAGCACGAACAGCCATATGATTATGCCCGTTATTCATCGTTTGGCCTTAAGCATCTCATTGAATCCCATGGTTTTACTGTTGTAGAGCAGAGAAAAAGTATTCATGATATTCGAGTCATCTTCCAGTTGTTAAATGCCTATACCTATAAAAAAACTGTTACCAATAATTGGTATATCAATCTTGTGACTACCATGGTGCTTATTGCCCCTGTTACGTTGCTGGGAATATTGCTAAACTATTTTCTCCCGGGAAACAGCGATCTTTACCTCGATAACTGCGTATTAGCGCAAAAGAATGGAAATTAGATATGGATAATAACACCGCGTTCTCAGGCAGCAATGTTCTCATTACCGGCGGCCTCGGTTTCATCGGTTCTTCTCTGGCACGCAGACTGGTCAAGCTGGGCGCACGGGTAACCCTTGTTGACAGCCTTATTCCCGAGTACGGCGGCAACCTGTTCAATATTGACGATGTAAAGGACAGCGTACAGGTGAACATCACCGATGTCCGGGATCCTCATGCAATGTCTTATCTTATCAAAGGGCAGGATTATCTCTTCAACCTTGCCGGGCAGACAAGCCATATCGATTCAATGAATGACCCCTTTACTGATCTCAATATCAATTCTGCTGCCCAGCTTTCAATATTAGAAGCGTGCCGCTTGCACAACCTGAATATTAAAATTGTATTTGCCAGTACCCGCCAGCTCTACGGGAAACCTGAATATCTCCCTGTTGATGAGAACCATACGATCAAGCCGGTGGATGTAAATGGCATCAACAAGCTCTCCGGTGAATGGTATCACCTCCTCTATAACAGTGTGTATGGTATCCGGACAACGGTTTTGAGATTAACAAACACGATTGGCCCGAGAATGAGGGTTAAGGATGCACGACAGACCTTTGTCGGTGTATGGATAAGGCTATTGACTGAAGGCAAACCTTTTGAAGTCTGGGGAGGCGAGCAATTAAGAGATTTCACCTATGCTGATGATGCTATTGACGCTTTTATTATGGCAGCTGTTGATAATAAGGCGGATGGGAGGGTTTTTAACCTTGGGGGCGATCGTGTGATCAGTCTCAAAGACCTTGCCGACTTACTTGTGAAGGTTAATGGGGGCGGTGACTATGTAATTCAAACATTTCCCGAAGACAGAAAGAGGATAGACATCGGTGATTTCTATGCTGACTACAGCCTGATCCGTTCTGTACTGGGGTGGCAGCCGAAAGTGCCTTTAGATAAGGGGCTTGCTGAAACTATTGAATATTACCGTAAAAACTTAAAACATTACATTTAGTATCACAAAAAACATGGTAATTCCGCAAACCGACCCAAAAGCAAATTATCTGGCCCATAAAGCTGAAATTGAAGGCGCTATCGCCCACGTTTTAGACAGTGGGTGGTATATCCTTGGTGGGGAGGTTACTGCCTTTGAGGCTGAATTTGCAAAGTTTATTGGCGTAAATCATGCCGTAGGTACAGCAAACGGAACCGATGCCATCGTGATTGCCCTCCGTGCATGCGACATCAAGAGAGGAGATGTGGTTCTCACAGTTTCTCATACTGCAGTAGCTACAGTGGCCGCTATCGAGTTGACTGGCGCTACCCCTGTGCTGGTGGACATTGATCCGAAAACATATACTATGGATCCAAGCCATCTTGAAGATGCCATTAAAGCTATCAGCAATGCTCCGTCTGGGACGAACCGTCAACTCAAAGCTGTTCTCCCTGTTCATCTCTATGGCCATCCGGCGGACATGCCTGCTATTGTAGAAATAGCGAGACGCTATGGTTTGTACGTTATAGAAGATTGCGCCCAGGCGCATGGGGCAATTATTGAAGGGAAAAAAGCGGGTACCTGGGGACATATCGCAACATTCAGTTTTTATCCTACTAAAAATCTTGGAGCCTTGGGAGATGGAGGCGCCGTAGGGACAGACGACCCGCTTCTTGCAGAAAAGGCTTGCGCATTGAGAGAGTACGGCTGGCATGAACGGTATATAAGTGATGTGCCGGGAATGAATAGCCGTCTGGATGAGCTTCAGGCAGCTATTTTACGAATCAAGCTTAATTATTTGGATGAGGAGAACAAAAGGAGAGGTTTAGTTGCAAATATATATAATGAGTTTCTATCAGATTCCTTACTGCATCTTCCAGCAGTAAGACCGGATGTCACACATGTATATCATCAATTTGTGGTACAGAGCACACAGCGTGATAATTTAAGATCTTTTTTGATGGCCAACGGTATTGCAACAGCGGTTCATTACCCTGTTCCGGTCCATTTGCAACCCGCTTATAAAGGGCAAACAACCATTGGGAGGGGAGGTTTACATAATACTGAACAAATCTGCAACGAAATCCTCAGTCTGCCAATGTATGCCCAGCTAAGTGATGAGCAGACGGAAAAGGTCTGTAAAACAATCGTTAAATGGGAAAAACAACATGCCGGTAAACTATAATGTATTATTTTTGCACATACTTTGATATCAATTATCTTTCTCGTGGTCTGGCGCTCCATGAGTCACTCAAGAAGTATTGCGCAGGGTTTTGTCTGTGGGCGTTATGTATGGACAGAGAAAGCTTTGATATAGTTAAGAATATTAATTTAGATACATTAAAGCCTATTTCCCTTGATCAATTTGAGGATGGCGATGAAGAACTTCTAAGGGCAAAACAGAATCGTTCCCGAATTGAATACTATTTTACATGTTCCCCGTCTTTGCCGCTTTTTATCCTGAATCATTTTCCAAAGGTTGATGCCATCACCTATCTTGATGCCGATCTTTATTTTTTTGATGATCCAAGACCGATATTTGACGAGATTGGAAATAATTCAATTGCAATCATTGAGCATCGCTTTTCCCCACATTTAAAGGCTTATTATGCAAGCGGTATATATAACGTTGGTTTGCTTTATTTTAAACGTGACAATAATGGGATATCGTGTCTTGCACGATGGCGTGAACAGTGCAACGAATGGTGCTGCGATAAGTCGGAAGACGGAAAATATGCAGACCAGAAGTATCTGGATGCATGGCCGGGGCTTTTTGATAATCTTGTAGTATTGCAGCATAAAGGAGCAAATTTGGCGCCCTGGAATATTGCAAACTATGATATTACTGCACGGAACGGCATTGTATGGGTTGATGATCAACCACTTATTTTTTATCATTTTCAAGGGATTAAACATATCTTCAGCAAATTATATGATTCCGGTTTGTCTGCGTATCAGGGAAGGTTTACACGCACACTTTTGAACAATGTGTACATGCCTTATTTGTACAATATTCTGTCTTTTGATAAGGTGATTAAGGGGATAAAACTGAATAAAAAATTAAAAGGCATAAGAGAACCGAGCGCTACACAGTTTAATTATTTACGCAGAATAAGTCCTCAATTACTTGCCATGTTTATAAAATTTGTACAAGTACTTAAAACAATATCCTCCGGAACATATATAATACTCAACAGCTCTCCATCCCGGAATCGGGACAGGGAAATAAAGCGGACATAACCTTTACCGTATTATGACAACTGAGAGCGGCTACAATAATCTCCTGACCATTTTTTCCTGTCCCAAATCCTTCCATGGTCATGTGGATATTACCCAGAGAAACGCTATTCAGAGCTGGCTGCTCCTTGATCCGAAGCCGGATGTAATCCTTCTCGGAGATGATGAAGGCGTGGCCCAAGTGGCTAAGGAGCTTAATGTCCGTCATATTCCCCATGTAGCATGCAACGAATTCGGCACCCCTCTCGTCAGCGCCCTTTTTGAAGAGGCAGAAAAGTCCGCCGTAACACCTTTGATGTGTTATGTCAATGGAGATATAATATTTATTCAGGACTTTATGGATGGCATTAAAAAGGTGCTGTCAGAAAGGCCTGAGGCCCTTATGGTGGGGAGAAGGTGGAATGTGGATATAAAGAGTCTCATCAGGTTTGATGAAGGCTGGCAGCAGCGTCTCGTATCCCTGGTGGCCGGGAAAGGCAAACTCTATCCCTACTTTGCGATAGATTATTTCGTATTTCCGAGGAAGGGCCTGGGCAAACTCCCTCCCTTTGCAATAGGTCGTCCTGCATGGGACAACTGGGTTATATATCGTGCATGCATTACCAATATAGCCGTAGTGGATATGACCGACATGGTAACAGTGATTCATCAAAACCACGATTATTCCCATCATCCTGACGGCTGGAAAGGAGCAATGAAAGGGGAGGAGTCGAGACGAAATATAGCCCTTGCCGGTGAAGTTGCCCATGTGTATAGTCTTCTTGATGCACCGTATCGCTTAACCACTCATGGGGTTAAAAAAAGGTGCTTCCCGCCTTTTTTCACCCCTTTTTATCTTTATAGACACCTCGTAGTGCTCTCCCAATCCTATACTTCCCTGAAGTATCTGATAAGGCTTATCAAGGCTTTAGGGGACCGCGTTTCTGCCCGCCAGTAATCTTCCTTAAAAAACCCGTTTTCTTTGACTGTTTTCTTTGACTGTTATCCCAAAATGATAATGTC
>PNOM01000011.1 GCA_013824835.1 Syntrophus sp. (in: bacteria)
ACTATTAAATCAGCAATTAAGCATATTAAGAATCGTCATGCCGGACTTGATCCGGCATCCAGTGTTTTCGCTGGATGTTGCTTCGCAATTAAATCGTGCCGGCTTCCGCCGGAATGACAGAAAGTGTTCTGTTTAATTGCCGGATTAATATCATACCATAGTGCAAGAAACAAGGCATCACCGGATAAATTCTGCAGGTTCTTTAGTTTGCAGTATATTCCGGCATCCTCAGCGTTAAAGATATCTAATAGTGCCGGATGGAGTGGCTCCTGGCACGGGAAAAAAGCTTCAGGTACGTTGGGCTGTGAAGCCTTGCAGGCCGTAGGCCCCTTTTCAACAAGATCAGTTGCTCTGTGGCCGGGTACCCGCGCTATTATGACCAGCCACAAAGGATAGGATGAGAACCGCGGGTGGCAAACGTCGGAGGACCAAGGCAAGCAGAACGATGCAGATCAAGTTTTCGCCCTGTGCCAGGGGCCGTCCAAGGAGATAACCTTTCCACGGCAATCTTGCCGATAATTCCATTGACACGAACCGCCTTGTCCTTGTGAACCATGACTGTGGGGATTACTACCCACTTATTGCGAGAAAGATGCCCTTACCATGATTCCCTCATAAGACCGGATTTTCCCTCATAGACGATCTCTCTTTTCGCAGATTCCCACAGCAATTTACGGAAGAGGGCATTTCTGTCAATGGTGAGCACGGAGGTGAGCCTTATAAAGAACCTCATGCGATCGCGCATGACAATCCTCTTTGGAAGGGTGGTATTGAGCTGGAGGAACATCCGTTTGATACTCTCACTGTCCAGGGGGTTAAAGACAATATCCTCCACATCAAGGAGGGTGAATGTTTTCTCATCTGAGACGAAGATATTGCATCCCTTCAGGTCTTTATGCATGATTCCCCATTTGAGGAGGGTGTCGAAAAACCTTGAAAGGCCATCTATGAATGCCTTTCTTTCCCCATAGTCCATGGTGTCATATCGTCCATCAAGATACCTGTCGAGTTCGACCCCTCTATCCTTCAGGTCCTCCATGGCAATGTATCCCTCCTGGCCTGTTGAGGGCCATTGCAGGTAGAATGCACGGGGCACCACGGGAAGGTCCATATAAAGAAAGACAACATGGGCCTTCCAAGCCTTTTTAAGCCTCCTTGCATCCCTGTATATCTTCCTTATATGGTCGCTATACCGCTCAACGCGCACCTTTTTGTCCTGCTTTATCGACTCCAGGAAAGGGCCTGCAGCACAGTCTTCCGTGCCAATTACAGAGAGCCTGCTTCCAACTGCCCTGATCCTGGAGGTCCCCTCAAAGGCCCGCTCCATCTTTTTCCTGAACCACCGTAAAGTCAATTTCACGATCTCCCGCTCTACAGGCCTTCTCACGTCCTCGCTCCCATAGACAGAAAAAAAGGCATCCTTCTCTGTCTCTGTCATATCATTATAAAGGGATACAAGGGCGTGGGAGAGGTTTGAAACCTCGTCATCCATACGGAAGAACTTCTTTATCTCCATCTTGTGAAGATCAATAAGGTAGAGGCTTTCATGCGCAACAAGTATGTTGTCAAGGTGGAGGTCATTATGCCGCACGTGATAGGTTTTGAGTGCTTTAAGAAGGACTGCAAGACGATCGATAAGGGCTTCCCTTTTGCCTTTCTCTTCTTTCAAGGCATAGGAAAGACTGTTTCCCTCAACCCACTCCTGGATAATATAGGAGCCCATGGGGGAGACGCCATATCCGAGAGGCATCGGGGTAGGAATCGAAAAGGAGGAGAGTTTTACTCCCAGGAGATACTCTTTTTTGCCCCTGGGCAGTACCCTGTTTCGTACAAAGCCTGCGATACCTTTCTCAATAAAGGATTTGATAAACACCTTCCCGCCTTTATAGGGAAAAGTGGTATAACCCCGTTTTACCTCATCCTTTCCTGAAATATCTGCAATAATGGGAATGAGGTCTTCATCTGCGAGATGCCACTCTGTGTCGTTTCCTTTATAGACTTTCATAATCCCTGTATGATCTCCGCTATTTTTGGACCCCACACCCTCAGGGAATAACTCTCCTCTGCGAACATCCGCGCTGCCCGGCCCATACGCACCCTCATATCAACATTTAAAGCAAGCTCCTCCACCGCATCACGCCACCCCTCCGTACCCTCCCTCAGAAAACCGTTTACCCCGTCTTCAATCATCTCCCGTGCAACACCTACAGGATGGGTGATGGAGGGAAGCCCTGAGGCCATGTACTGGATAAGCTTGAGGCCGCATTTGCCGCTCGACCAGATATCCGCCTTGAGGGGCATGATGCCTGCATCAAAATCAAGGAGGATTGACTTTTCCTTCTCCTTCTCCCATTTTACAAAGCACATGCCCGGCATCCCCACCTCGGGAGATTTGTCTGCCACGATATGAAAGGCATATCTCCCCGTCTCCCCGAGAGAGGAAAAGAGATCATGGAGATCGAGGAGGTAGGGCAAGGTTGAGCTGCTTCCCATCCAACCCACCACAAATGGTGAATTCTCTCCATGAGCTTTTACAGGGTATTCATCCGTATCAACCACAGTGGGAACATAGTGGCATCCCTTCTGCTTATATCTTTCCGCCTCTTCAAGGAGAAGCCTGTTGCCGCAAAAGACAGCATCGGCATGAGCAACCATGTTTTTAAACCTTCTCCTCCTGGTTCTGCTCTCCCCCCCTGCCCCGTACATAATTGCATCGTCGAAATCAAAGATGATCCGTTTTGCGAGTTTCCGTATGACAGGCAGTTTTAAGGGGTTTATAAGGAGCCTCTGGATATAGACCACGTCAGAGGCGCGGACCTTTTCCAGCAATTGAAGGAAAGGTATCTCTGTGGTACAGAGTTCAGTCTCCCACCCCTTCTTCTCGATATAGGGAAAGTATTGCTGTATGCGGTAACCCTGGGGATTTCTATGGGTAAAGAAAAGTATCCGTTTCACAGGCTTTGTATCCATTCCAGGAGTTTCGGTGCACAGGCCTGGGTCGTATATTGGTCCATAATCTTAGTTCTCCCGGCCCGCCCCATCCGTTCCCTCAGCGCATGATCTTCAATGAGGATTGAAAGCTTCTCAAGCCACTGGTCCTTCGTGTATGCCCAGAGACCGTTGACCCCGTCTTCCACTACATCCCTGTTTATGCCTACCGGGGTACAGACCACAGGAACACCCACCCCGAGATACTGGATAATCTTGAACCCGCATTTTCCCTGGGACCAGAGGTCGTCAAAAAGGGGCATAACCCCTATATCAAGGTCCATAAGGTCAGCAATCTCCTTCTCGTAAGTCCAGGGAACCTTCCTCGTCTCAATATCCCTGGTCTCTATAAATGTATCACAGATGATGGTGAGTGTCACATTGCGATGCCTCCTGCCCAGCTCCTCCCACACATCCTTGTAACTTTCCATGTAATGGATGCTCCCGTGATCGCCGATCCATCCTATGTTGACCTTATCCTTACGTATATAGCTCTTTTCCTTATACCGTTCCCTGTCTACCGGGGTGGGAAGGACCCTTACCCTGGAGTGGTGCTTCTTTGCCTCGCTTCTTAGAAACTCGTTGCCTGCAATGACAAGGTCAGTATACCGGAGCTGCCGCTTGAAACTCATCTGCCTTCTTGTAGAATAGGGCATTTCGGAAAGGGAATTTTTAAACATCACTGCATCGTCAAAATCATAAACGATTTTCTTTCCCATCCGGCGCAGAAGCAAGAGCATATAAAGAGGTAGACGCTTTCGCTGGACAAAAATCACATCGGCCCTTTTAAGAACCGGAAAAAGCGCAGCCCATCCCTTCACGCCTTGAGGGAATTCAAATACCTCCGTTTCTATGCCGCTATCTTTAAAAAAAGGAAGATACTGGAGCACCCGGTATCTGCTTGCAGCCACATGAAACCCCTGGATAAAAAAGATGATCTTCATGGGCAGCTATCTCTTTGCCTCTTCTTTGTTTTTAACGTTGAACGTTGAACTACCCAGCAGCTATGCTGCGAGCCCCCCCTCACCCCCGTATCAAGTACGGGGCAGGCTCTACCCTCTCCCTCAAGGGGCGAGGGAATATTGTTACCCCACAGCAAGCTGTGGGGAATCATTCGGATAGAACAGCTTCTCACCCTTCTCTCTCCCCCACCACAAAGATAGAGTAGGCATAGTCGATGGAAAGGAAGCGGAAGAGAAAACCGAAGAGATAGACCTTCAGTATATATCGGTGGATCGCATCATTGAAGGACCTGAAGACATCCTTTATCTCAAAACCCGCGAGGTTCAGAAGCCCGCTCAGCTCATCATATCCGTAGAAGGTTACGTGGGTTGCATCCCTCATATACCGTGAGGGGTTGAAAATATTCGGGGTGGAAATGATAATGAGGCCCTTTTCTTTTGTTACCCCTTGTAAACTCTTCAATAAGTCGAGTCCTGCCTGAAGGGGAAGATGCTCAATTACCTCAAACATGATAATAGCGTCGAATTTTTCATGAACATCAGCAACATCGTAGAAATCGTGCTCATTGCCCCTGTCAATATCCATGCTCTTGTAATGAACGTCAATACCGAGCCCTGCAATTTCTGCCTTCATACCCTTCATGCCTGCCCCTACATCAAGGACTCTCATGCCGCTCCTTAAATATCGCTTCAGGAGCTGGGACCTCTTTTTTATGAGGGGAATGTCCCACACCTCTCTGTATCGTGCATGCATCCGGTCTCTGTAAGCAAAAAGCTTTGACCACTCACCCGATATGTTTTCCATCAGCAACCCCTTTGCATACGTTTTCCATCTCTTCTGCATTCCTTTCGATGGTATAGGCTTCAAGCTTCAATCGTGCAAGTCTTCCCATCTCCTCCCGCCTGCTGTCATCGAGCAGCGCCCTGATGGCGGAAGCGAGGCCGACAACGTCCATGGGTTCATCGAGTACATACCCTTCCTGGGGAGATACAAGGGCCGATGCGCCGTTCCATCGGGTCGTAATGACAGGCAGGCCCGCGGCCATAGCCTCCATGGTGGTGAGAGAGCAGGCATCATAAAAGGTGGGGTGGGCAAGGATATGGGATTCCCTGTAAACCTGCTCCGGCATTGATGTTTCTCCGAGGAATGTAACATATGTGCCGATATTGAGCCCCTCGATCAGACTGGTATATCGCTCTTTCCGCCCCCTGCCAAGCACATAAAGATGAAAGTCTTTTCCCTCTTTTGCCAGATCGCCTGCTGCGAGGAGAAGGGGGTAGAGGCCCTTCAGCCTGAAATTACCGGCACAAAAGAGTATCCGTTTCGCGCCCTCCTGTTTTTCTCTTCCCGGAGTAAATCTCCTCGTATCAACGCCATTGTAGACCACATGGAAGACATCTGTTTTGAGTCCGAAATACCCGGCCATATGGGTCTTCACCATGTCTGATATGGCGACGATCTTTTTATACCTTCCCTGTCTAATCGGATATTCCGCAACCCATTGCTGGACCTTCTGGTTAAGGCTGTTCCTTAGAAGGACGGATTTCAATCTCCTCTCCCGCAGGTCATGGTAGCTCGCAATCTCCCTTTCCATCCAGATGCGCTGGACCCCTCCATGACTCTGGTATACATCCAGCTCAAGGGTGTTCCCAAATCCGAGCATTACATCCAGGCGATAAGTCCCCACGTGTTTTCTGTGCATAAGGGCAAAAGAGAGGGAACGAAGCCACCTGGGGAAAGAAAGGGTGCTGAACCGAACAGTGGTGATACCCTCAAGGTCTATCCCGTGAGCGCAGAAGACAATGACTTCATGGCCCCGTTTTCGGAGATTTATCGATAAATCATGGGCGTACCTTTCAGCCCCGCCTTTTTTTGGGTCAAAATTATAGATCGCAATACCTATCCGCATGTCTACCCGATCAAAAACATTCGTTTTTGCCGTTAACTCTACAATAAAAAGGGCGTTAAATCAAATAGAACCCCGGCTATTTACTCCCCGTCATCTGTTTCAGGACCTGCTCAAGTTTCTTGAGCTGTTCCCCGTACCCTGACCAGTCACCCTGTTTCTGGAGTGTTTTTGCCCTTTCAAAAACCTGCCCTGCTTCTTTTGCAAGGTCCTGGATAGAAGCCTTTTGGGTTGCTGCAGCAGGCGTACCCACTGCGCCAGCCACAGGAGGGGCGGCCTTTCTTTTCCCGAAGAGGGACGCAAGGGCCTGTTCGAGGTTCTCTTCCATGACTACATCATTCTCATAGGCCACAACAACCCTCCGGAGTTCAGGGAGCCCGCCTTTATCCTCGGCAGCGAGAAAGATTGGCTGGATATAGAGGAGGGATTTCTCGATAGGGATAATAAGCAGTTTCCCCCTGATTACCGTAGAGCCCCGCTGGCCCCATAGGGTAAGCTGTTGGGAAATATAGGAGTCCTGGTCAATTCTTGCATCTATCTGTCGGGGACCGAAGACGAGTCTGTCCCTTGGAAAGGTGAAGACAAGGAGTTTCCCGTATTCCGGCTCATCGCACCGGGCAGCGAACCATGCAGCGAGGTTGTCCCTCTTGGCGGGCGTATAGGGCACGAGAAGGACGAATTCCTCTCTCTTTTCCTCAGGGAGTTTTATAATCAGGTAGTTCGCATCCATTGACTTTTCGTTATGGACAGGAACCTCCCAGAGATCTTCCTTGTTGTAGAATACCTTCGGATCGTTCATGTGGTAGGTGGCGTACATGGCGGTCTGGACCTTGAAAAGGTCCCTCGGGTATCTCACGTGTTTCTTCAGGTCTCCGGGCATCTCCTTCATGGGCCTGAAGGTGCCGGGGAAGATCGCACTGTATACCTTTATGATCACATCTTCGGAGTCGCTCACATAGAATTTTGTGGTGCCATTGTAGGCATCGATGACTACCTTCACGGAATTCCTCATATAATTTACCCAGTTTTTAAGCTGCTTCGAATAGGGCAGTTGATCCGATGAGGTGTACCCGTCAATGATCCAGTATATCTTGCCGTCATCCCCCACAACTGAGTAGGGGTCTGAATCAAGCATGAGGAAAGGCGCAATCTTGTGTACCCTCTGGGCCACATTCCTGTTAAAAAGGATTCTGCTCTCCGCAGTAATTTCCGAGGAAAGGATAATCTTCGGGGTTCCGAAGTAGAAGGAGAAGAGCGCCTTTTTCCACAGGGAGTCAAGGCGAACACCACCCGAACCTTTGTAGGACGTATAGATATTGCCCTCAGCCGTTGGATAGCTGAATTCAGGGACTTTTGTGTTTACAATAACATAATCGCTCGTCAGTTCGCCGAAGTATATCTCCGGGGTAGTGATCCGCACATTTGAGGTTGAAGAGGGCGGGATGTCCTTAATAATGAACTCGGGGAGCCCTTCCTTGGAAATCCTGCTTGCCGGTCCCATGACAAGACCATTCCCGTGGGTAAAAACAAACTTCTCGTTGATCCATGATTTGCTGGGAAGGTCATTATAGGAGAGCTCTCTGGCGGAGAGCATCACTTGTCTATAATCCCCGTTGACAATGTAGCGGTCCGTATCTATGCCGCTAAACCTGTAATAGGTCCTTATCTGCTGGAGCTGGCTATAGGTCTTCAGGAGGGGCGCTTCATCCCAGAGCCTTATATTCTTGATGGTTGCGTCGTTTTTTGCGATCTCTTTGGCCGTAAGGTTGAATGATACGTCAAAGGGTATCATCTGCACCTTTTCGAGATTGTAGCCGAATTTTGTAAGGGCAATATGGTGTTTAATAAAGGGTTCTTCCATGGCCTGCTCGTTGGGGGCTACCTTGACACTCTGAAGGACGCTCGGATAGATGGCAACTCCGAGGAAATAGACTGCAATAAGTCCGACCACCGGGTAAAGGGCAATCTTCAACCGCTCCTTAAGGAGTGCATAGGCAACTACGATACCCCCGATAACCGTTAATGGGACCAGTGCGCCCAGCACGATGAGCCGTGCATTCACGTCCGTATAGCCTGCGCCTGTAATCACGGAATGGTGGGAAAAGAGGGTTTCAAACCTGTCGAGATAGAATCCGAAAGCAAGTTTTACAAAGAACAGGAAGATAAGGAATGTGATGTGTTCCTTCGCCCGCCTCACAAAAGATATACGTTTGTTGAACATAAGGAATCCGCCCCGCATTGCATACCCGACAGCTACGAGGAGAATAGTAAAGAAAAGGAGAAAACCCGTATACCCGTTCAGGGCCTGGTAGAGTGGAAGTCTGAAGAAGTAGAAGCTTATATCATTGCCGAAGATGGGATCGATTCTTCCGGTATTTACACTATGAAGAGCGGAAAGTACGATTGGCCAGAGACTGCTCCCCCAGAAGGCACTTACCATGCCGCCGAAAAGGGCGACAAAAAGACCGAAGAATTTGAATATCTTGCCGAACTTTGCAGGATCAAAGGGTATTTTTATCTGGCCCATGAACATGATATCAATTGCGGGGACAGCGACCGCGGATGCAAAAAAAACATTAAGGGCAACGAAGAGGAAAAATACGGCGCCGAAGGCAATGCCTGTAAACACCTCAGCGGACAGGACTTTTGTAAACATCGCCTCAAAGCCTGTTTCACTGAAAAAGAGCCAGTCTACGTACATCCCGATGGTCTTGGACGCAGAGAAGAAGAGAATGATGAGAAGCACCAGAAGTATATATCTTCCTATTCGAAATGTCATACTGTACCCCCTTTTATGATTGGTCTATATTGCTATGCCGGGCATTATTTATTGTCTTCATGACAATATCGCTTGCATTTATTGGTATAAGTTCAATGTGGGGGTGTTGGTTTGCAAAAACTCTAAACACCTCATCCGCAAAGGCTTGGCCTATTATTTCAATCTCCTTAAAATCAAAGAGGACAGTTTTGAAACGATCTATTCTTTCCAGAAGTCGTTTAGCCTGTGATCTGGATACCAATTTTTCATCTCCATATTGCGCCATTCGGACAGGGACTACAGTTTTTGTGAAACCATAATTATTGTCAGATGTAAAACGATCAAATATTTGTTTCAGTGTTCGGGCTGTATTGTTTTTAAGCTTAATTGAAATCAGGGTTCCGACAGATCGTTCTTGATTCTGCAATATCCAGTCTTCCTCATCACCATAAGTATGCGCCAGGAAGACTTCGCCCGATAAGATACCAAATGCATCAAACATTCGGGAAGTAAAAAAAATACCCTCCCCGGTGTGCCTTTCGGGGTCCGTTGTGAGCTTGCCTTTTGTCAATTCTATGACTGCATGGCGTTCGTCAATAAGACTCATCGCCTTGGTAATTTTGTTGAATATCCCTACTCCATTGTCACGGATAATCATTTCTGTGGAATAGGCAGTTTTTACCACCTGTAAATACACGCTTGCACTTTCAGAATGGTCAATGACATTATTGAACATCTCTGTAAAACCATACTGCCAAATACTGATAGTGTTGTCGGGTAAATGCCCCAATCTCTCTCTTATTTCGTTTCTCCATACAACATCCTCATAGGGGTTATCAGCAACAGAAAGTGTTGTATGCCATTCCTCCTGGGGGCATAACGCATAATGTCCCATTCCTGGACGAATCAAGGTCCCCTGATCTACAAGGAGTCTAATATGCCTATGCACAGCTTGGCGGCTAATATGAAACTTCTCCATTGTAAAAGCGACTGCCTTAGTAGGGTTATTTTCAACGTTTTCTAAGATGAATGCCCTTATTTGTTCTCCCCTTTTCCTTATGCTCGTCACTCATATCTCCCAAGATAGAAACTTTTATATCTCCTTGATGGATATAAGTGTAAATATTAGTTTATATTTTGTCAACTTAATGATGTCGGGTGATGTCGTAGTGTAAACATAATTTATGGATTATCAAAAAAGGTGTCAAAATAAACAGGGGCTTTTGCTTCAAAGGTTAATCTTTTGCCGCTGTGGGGATGGTTAAAAGTCAGATATTGTGAATGAAGGGCTAAGCGGCCCCCCACCTTGCCTTTATCGCTATATTTATCATCATTAACGATGGGATGTCCCTTCTCAAAGAAATGGACGCGAATCTGGTTTTTCTTGCCTGTTAATAAATCAATTTCAAGCAGACTGAACCTTTTCGATTCTTTTATCACCTTATAACGGGTAATTGCCAGCTTTCCTTTGTCAGGATCATTCACTGAAGAAACCTCATAATCGTCGTTTTCAGCCAGATAGGAGGAAATCGTCCCGCTTTTTTCAGCTAATATCCCATGAACCACTGCCAAATATTTCTTCTCAACCGTTCCCCATTGTTCTTTAAGATGTTCTTTGGCTTTATTGCTTTTGGCAAACACGAGAACACCTGAAGTTTCGCGATCCAACCGGTGGACTACGAAAAGCTGTTTTGTAGATTTGGCGCTGCCCCTCCGTATATAGTCAGTTAAAATCTGATGAACTGTTTCCTGTTTCTCGTAAAGCGCCTTTACGGTCAAAAGACCTGAGCTTTTATCGATGACAATAACATCCCGATCTTCGTGTAGAATCGTTAAGCCCCGGGGTTTATGTCTAAAGGGTATCGGTTTGATCTCTTTCATAATCTATTGCCATACCGGGGTAATATGCATACATTAAGTCCTTCATTCATTATAATTCATTTACCTTCATGGAACAACGATCGATCCATGGTCTGAACGCTGTTGATTTGATTCGCTACTCCCACAGGAAGACCCTCTTCCAGTCCTTCTTCATGTCTACAACTGTCCAGCCTTTCACCCGTGCTTCGTCGAGCGCCTTGTCTAATCTGCCGATGGAAGACGTCCGGTCGTAGGCCCATTCACGGTCGCCATCGGTGTGGTGCACAATGAGAGCCAGGCGGGCGCCCTGCCCGGCAGTTGTCCACTGGAGCATCTGTTGGTCACCATCAGAGTTACCGAATGCCGCGATGGGGCGACGGCCGATATGCTGCTGGATACCAACGGGCTTGCCGGGGCCGTCGTCAATAAAATTCACCTCCGGCAGACGCACGAGCACGGGTTTGCTGCCGCGCATTTCAAACTTTGTCTTGATGCTGCTGCCGACAACCTGCTCGGGCGGGATACCATAGACCCTTTCCGTCCACGGGCGCATGAATTCGATGCCGCCGCCGGAAACAATAAAGGTCTTGAACCCATTCGCGCGGAGATAGGCAAGCAGTTCCTGCATGGGCTGATAGACCATCTCCGCGTAAAGCCGTTTGGTCTTTGGGTGCTTCGCAGTGGTAATCCAGTCCGTCACAACCCTTTGGAACTCCTCCTCAGTCATACCGGTATGGGTGGCCATGACAAGTTCTGCCATGGCGTGCTCGCCGCCCTCCAGAGCGCCTTTCACGTCGCCCTTGAGAAGTGAGGCAAAGGGTTCCTTGGTCTTCCATTCCGGATGCTGCGACGCAAGGACCTTCACCCTGTCAAGGACAAAGAAAAACTGGAAATACATGGGCTGCTCCGCCCATAGGGTACCGTCATTATCGAAGGTGGCAATACGTTCCGCTATTGGTACAAAGTCCGGCGAGCCTGGTTTGGTCACTTTCTCGACAAAGGTGATAATAGACTTCTTGGCCGCACCATCGTTCCAGGACGGCAAGGAATCGGCGGCAAAGGCTGCACCCCCGAGCAGCAGCAGGGCAAGCAGGCTCTTCATAAATAAACTTTTCATAAATATTCTCCTTTTTGAGATGATACCATGTTGCATTCAAACAGCAGGGTCTTGCGCAAACCGTTCTGCGGGTCGATTGCGCCAGGTCCTGCTTGTCAACCTTTGCCACGACCTTCCTTGACAACCCCTTCCCCTTCAGCACCATCAGAAACCCATGCCTTCAGGAGGGTGTGGGCCACTGCAAGTACCACAGGACCAATAAAAAGACCGATGATGCCAAAGGCTATCAGACCGCCGATAACCCCGGCAAAGATCATTACAAGGGGCAGATCCGCCCCCTTTCTGATAAGTACTGGACGAATAAAATTGTCTAAAACAACTGCAAGGATTGCAAAGACGAGGAGGATGGTTCCCCATAGAGCCCCGTCATTCCAATAGACCCAGATCAGCGCGGGGATAAGCACCACGCCCGGGCCTATCTGGGCCAGACAAAGCATGAACATCACCGCAGTCAGCAATGCCGCAGCATGCACTCCGGTTACAGCCAGACCGATACCGCCGACAGTTGCCTGTATCATCGCCGTAACAACAACACCAAGGGCTACGCCGCGGATCGCCTTTTCCGCGAGAAGCATAACCGCAACCCCATGCCGTCCTGCCAGGCGGCGGGCAAAACTGTTGATCCCTGTTGCTGCTGCTTCGCCCTTTGTATAGAGTATCGCCGCAATAATCACTGTTACAAAGAACTGGAGAACCACCATTCCCACGCTGCCAGCCTGGGCCACAAACCATTTCAGGGTCTGCCGGGCATAGGGCGCCAGGTAGGTGAAAACCTTTTCCGGACCTGTTTGTCCAAGTTGTCTCCAAAGATCGGCAAGCTTCGGACCGGCTATAGGAATACCTCCGAGCCACTCAGGTGGTTGCGGCATAGTAAAGGTTGACAGAGACTTCACCCAGATATAACCATCGTCCGCCCCTTTAATGATGGCTGCAACGGCTAAGGAAAAGGGTATGACAACAACCAGCAGGAGTGCGGTTGTCATGATTGCCGCCGCCGGCCAGCGCTTATTCTTCAGCCGCGCTTGAAGCATAAGCAAAATCGGCCATGTTGTCACAACGATCATGGCAGCCCAGATAAGTGAGGTAACGAAAGGACGGATAATCCACGCTACTGCACAGATTAATATGCCGATCGAAAGAACCTGAAGGGTCGTGCGGGTTACATCATGAAGCGATTGAACCGTTCCATCAGAAGCGACCTTAGGGACATTATCAGGATTCACATTGCTATTGCTCATAGTTTCTCCTCTCATATCCCCTGATTCAGGTCAATAATCTCCATTCGGTGATTTGCCGTCGGATGCTTTGACGAAGGCCCTTCCGTAAGAATAATAAAATTCCCCGTAACTTCAAATTTTTGCAGCCATTCCCTTGCATAGGCATTCCAATCATCAGGGTGATCAGATTCATGCACTGCATATACGCCCTGGGAGAACTGGAGCGCCTGGCACGTTGCCTCCTGTGAGCTGACCGCAACAGTCCAGACTGGAAAACGAAATCCGGCAATTCTCCTTGCAGTGGTTCCGCTCCGAGTCGGAACAAAAACTACTGCCGGCAGCATGTACTTGAGACTTGCTTCTACGCTCAATGCTATGAGGTGGGCCGGACGGAGCTTTCCAGTGAGATCAACCCCCTGAAACAGTTCTTCTACGGTCATGGCAGGTCGATGGGGCTCTACCGCGGCGGCAATCTTTGCAAGCATAGCCACTGCATCAACAGGATATTTGCCCATTGCAGACTCTTCCGAGAGCATCACACAGTCGGTCCCGTCAAGAATGGCGTTTGACACATCTGTTGCCTCAGCCCTGGTTGGACGGCGATTATCGGTCATTGACTCGAGCATCTGTGTTGCGGTAATCACCGGTTTTGAATAAATCTTCGCAAGTCCCATAAGCCTCTTCTGTACAAGGGCGATCTGTTCGATAGGCACTTCAACGCCAAGGTCCCCCCTGGCAATCATAATACCGTCTGCAGCAGCAATAATCTCATTGATATTGTCGAGGGCATTCGACCGTTCGATCTTCGCGATAATAAAGGGACGATATCCAAGATCTGCCGCCGCCTTCCGCACTGCTTCTACGTCGGCTGCCCCTTCAACAAAAGACTGGCTTATTGCATCCACACCGTTCTCAAGGGCAAATTTCAGACACTCATGGTCCCGCTCGGTAAATGCGCCGATCCCAAGGTTGATGCCAGGAAGATTGAGGCCCTTGCGGGAGCGAAGTTCGCCTCCCACCTGCACGGTGCAGATTACATCATTGCCCGCTACCTTTACTACCTGGAGCTCAATATTACCGTCATTCAGAAAAAGCGTGTCTCCTGGTTTCACGGATTGGTGAAGACCGGCGAAGGAGACGGATACACGGTCTTTGTTTCCTGTGATTTCCTCTGTGGTCAGTATAAAGGATTCTCCCGGTATGAGGTCAACGGGCTCCGGGTTGATTATACCGATCCTCATCTTCGGGCCCGAGAGGTCGGCCATGATTGCAATCCTGCAGCCCACGGACAACGAGGCAGCCCTGAGATTCTCGATGACCTTCTTGTGTGTTACAAAATCACCATGCGAGAAGTTGAGGCGCGCAACATTCATACCTGCTTCTATCATCCTGATCATCATCTCCAGTGAATCGGACGCCGGTCCGATGGTACAGACAATCTTCGTTTTGTGTGAAGGCAGTTTCATGGTTTTCCTCCCGATTGCACTAATGGTTTTGTCAAATTCTTTCTTCCAGTCGACGGACCTGCCCGGATTCGGACTTTGCGCCTTTCTTCGGTGTTTCGTCGTCGTGAGTCCTCGGCGTACGTGAGTACAGCCTGCGGTTCCCGAGCCAGAAACAAAGAAGTCATCAGAGTAACCATCAATCCATTCCTCTACCCCTTTTCCTTCCGATAACGGCGAATCAGGGTGTTCGTTGAGCTATCATGGTTGAGTATGGGCGCGGATTCAGACTCAAGTTCCGGAACAATGCGCTGGGCAAGGGCCTTACCGAGCTCTACCCCCCATTGATCAAAGGAATTGATGTTCCAGACAGCCCCCTGGGTAAAAACAATATGCTCGTAGAAGGCTATGAGTATGCCAAGCACCTTTGGTGTGAGCCGGTCTGCGAGGATCGTATTTGACGGGCGGTTACCCTCAAAAACCCGATGGGGCACAAGCCAATCAGGCGTACCTTCGGCCTTGACCTGCTCAAGGGTTTTGCCGAAGGCGAGCGCCTCGGCCTGGGCAAAGACGTTTGCCATAAGCACGTCGTGATGCCTGCCGAGAGGGTTAAGAGGCTGGCTGAAGCCGATAAAGTCACAAGGGATAAGTCTGGTGCCCTGGTGGATCAACTGGTAGAAGGAGTGTTGCCCGTTAGTTCCCGGCTCACCCCAGTAGATCGGGCTGGTATGGTAGCTGACCTCAGCCCCGTCGAGGGTGACGTGTTTGCCGTTACTCTCCATGGTCATTTGCTGAAGGTACGCAGGGAACCGCTTCAGGTACTGCTCGTAGGGCAGGACCGCAACAGTATGGGCATCAAAGAAGTTGCAATACCAGATGTTCAGGAGCCCCATGATCACCGGCAGGTTGCTCTCGAAAGGGGCTGTCCGGAAATGTTCATCCATCTGGTGGAAACCATCAAGGAGGGCACGGAAATTATCAGGTCCGATGGCAAGCATGGTCGAGAGGCCGATGGCCGAGTCCATGGAATAGCGCCCACCGACCCAGTCCCAGAATTCGAACATGTTCGCAGTATCAATACCGAACTTCGCCACTTCCCCTCTGTTTGTCGATACTGCGACAAAATGGCCGGCCACGGACCTCTCGTCCCCGCCAAAACCGTGAAGCAGCCATGCCCGGGCCGTGTGGGCGTTGGTCATTGTCTCAAGGGTGGTGAAGGTCTTTGAGGAAATAATAAAGAGGGTTTCCGTTGGGTCGCAATCGTATACTGCTTCCGCGAAGTCAGTACCGTCGATGTTGGAAACAAACCGGAAGGTTAAAGCGCGGTCGCTATAATGCTTGAGCGCCTCGTAGGCCATCACGGGACCAAGATCGGAGCCGCCGATGCCGATGTTAATAATGTTACGAATGCGTTTCCCTGTGTGGCCTTTCCAGGTGCCGCTGCGGACGCGGTTGGAAAAATCCGCCATCCTGTCGAGCACGGCATGGACCAATGGAACTACATTCTCGCCGTCAACAAGGATTGACGCCCCTTTCGGGGCGCGAAGGGCTACGTGCAGAACAGCCCGGTTCTCTGTGATATTGATCTTTTCCCCGCGGAACATGGCGTCAATTCGCGCTCGCAGACCTGATTCTTCGGCGAGCTGCATGAGGAGCGTAAAAGTTTTATTGGTAATACGATTCTTCGAGTAATCGAGATAGATACCCGCAGCCTCTGTTGTCATACGCTCACCGCGGGTTGGATCATTCGCGAAGAGCTCCCGGAGGTGTATCTCCCGGACATTCTCATAATGGGTTTCAAGGGCCTTCCATGCCGGGTATTCTCTCAGCTCTCTGATGCTTCCTGTCATATTCGAACTCCTTTTTCTCTTTGCTTCAATGCTTATTTCATTTCCCTTGGCTGTCCTGTGCAGGAAAGTACGGTATCCCAGAACCTTCCCTCGGGGTCAATCTTCTTCCGGCTGGAAACAGCAAGCCTTATAGGAACATGGGTAAAATCCCCTTTCCAGTATCCCACCACCATGTTTGTTCTGCCGGACATTCCTGCATGGACAGCGCTATGACCCAGGATGAGGCAAAATGCCGAATCACGAGAACTGGCAGGGGTACTACGGATAGTATAGCTCGGATCAATATACTTGAGATCAACCTTCATGCCGGCTTCCTTGAAATAGACCCTGACCCTGTCCCTCAAGAAAACACCCACATCACCAAATTGAATGTTGCCTGAGGCATCTTTCCCCTGGTTGAGCCCGATGAGGTCCTGTCCTGCCCCTTCTCCAACCACAATAACGGCATGTCCTTTGCGCTCCAGCCTTGCTTTGAGAACATTGAGCAAACCATCGAGGGTGAAATGCGCCTCCGGGATCAGACAAAAATTTACATCGTTGTTTGAAAGGGCAGCATAGGCGGCAATGAATCCCGAATCCCTGCCCATGAGTTTCACGAGGCCGATACCGTTTCTGGCGCCGACAGCTTCAGTGTGGGCAGAATAGATGGCCCTCCTCGCCTCTGATACCGCTGTTTCAAAGCCAAATGAGGCATCAACATAAGAGATGTCATTATCTATGGTCTTGGGAATACCGATTACACTGATCTTTATCCCCCGCCGTGCGATCTCATCCGAGATGGCCTGAGCGCCTCTCAGCGTACCGTCGCCGCCAATGGCGAAAAAGATGCCTATGTTCATGCGCTCCAGTGTATCCACCATCTCGGAGATATCCTGAGGCCCCCGCGATGTGCCCAGAATAGTGCCTCCCTCCTTATGAATGTCCTTCACCAGGTCATGGGTCAATTCAAGGGGCATGTGTCCGTATCGGTTGATCAGACCTTCGTAGCCGTACCGGAAACCAAAGACTGTTTTCGCGCCGTAGTGATAGAAAAGCCCCATGACAATAGCGCGGATAACATCGTTGAGCCCCGGACACAGGCCACCGCATGTGACGATACCACACCTCAGCGTCGATGGGTCAAAGTAGATATTCTCCCTCGGACCAGCAACCTCAAAGCAGGGCGGTTCCTTCCCTGAGGCAAGGAATGCCTTGATTTCTTCCATATTCTGGTGATACAGCACATACTCATTTTCGCTCACAAACTGATTCGTTGACATCTGGGAGGGAATACGACACTCCCCCAGCTTTGAAATACTCATATCCAGGCTTTCTGTTTCCATTAGCTCAACTCCTTAGGAGATTGTAATGTCAGGCACTTATAAATAATCATACCTTACGAATCTCTACATCACAACCAAATCCGTGATCATGTCGTAACAAATTTGAACAGACTGCCGCTGGATAGGTCGTATGAGCCTCACCGCAATGATGTAGGCAACATTACCGGAGCAATACATATAAAAGGAGGACAGGATGAATCCTGCCCTCCTTGTGCGACGTTTCTATTATCTTTTCGGAAAGAAGCGTTATTCTATCCTTTTGATTTTTCAGTGAGACAGAACTCTACTGCCTCGTCCATCTTTTCCATAAATCTGAATTCCATATTGTCCTTTATACTTTCCGGGACTTCTTCCAGATCCTTTTCATTCATCTTGGGAAGGGCCACAATGTTGATGCCCGCCCTCTTTGCGGCAAGAACCTTCTCCTTAATGCCCCCAACAGGCAATACAAGGCCCCTTAAGGTAATCTCGCCTGTCATGGCAACATCATTCCTCACCGGTTTGTCCGTAAGGAGCGACACGAGGGAGACGAGCATGGTCACCCCTGCGGAGGGTCCGTCTTTCGGGATAGCGCCTGCAGGCACGTGGATGTGAATATCATTTTTCTCAAAAATATCTTCGCTGATGTTAAATTCACCTGCCTTGCTTCTTATATAGCTGAGCGCAGCCTGGGCAGATTCCTTCATTACATCGCCAAGCTGTCCTGTGAGGGTGAGATTTCCTTTCCCCCGCATCTTTGTTGATTCAATAAAGAGGATATCCCCTCCGGTTGGCGTCCACGCAAGCCCTGTGGCAACCCCTGAATACTTTGTCCTCGCTGCGACCTCCGAGAAATGTTTGATGGGACCAAGGTACCCATGGATGCTTTCAGCGGTTATTATCTTCTTTTCCGTCTCTCCCTCGGCCACATCCTTTGCAACAGACCTGCAAACAGCGGCAAGCTCCCTTTCAAGGTTTCGAACACCCGATTCCCTTGTGTAAGAACGGATTACCACCTTGATCCCTTCATCCTCAAATTCAATAAGGTCTTCGCTCAGCCCGTGTTCAGTCCGCTCCTTGGGGATGAGGAACTGTTTTGCAATCATCAGTTTCTCTTCCTCTGTGTAGCCGGGAAGTTCGAGTACCTCCATCCTGTCTTTCAAGGCAGGGGGGATCGGGTCAAGCTGATTTGCCGTGGCGATGAACATGACCTTCGAGAGATCAAAAGGTACTTCAAGATAGTGGTCGCTGAAAGAGAAATTCTGTTCAGGATCAAGTACCTCAAGGAGCGCACTTGACGGGTCTCCCCGAAAATCCGTGCCGATCTTGTCAACTTCATCAAGCATAAAGATAGGGTTATTTGACCCTGACTTTTTAATGCCCTGGACAATCCTTCCCGGCAAGGCCCCCACATAGGTTCTTCTATGGCCCCTGATCTCAGCCTCGTCCCGTATACCGCCAAGAGACATGCGAAAGAATTTTCTTCCCAGGGCACGGGCAATCGACTTGCCGAGGGATGTTTTTCCTACTCCGGGCGGCCCTACAAAACAGAGGATCGGGCCTTTCATATCCGCTTTAAGCTTCCGGACTGCAAGATACTCAAGAATCCTCTTCTTCACCTTTGTTAGGTCATAGTGATCCTCGTCAAGGATTTTACTCGCATCCTTGATATTAAGGTTATCTTCTGTGCTGACTGACCATGGAATTTCGGTGAGCCAGTCGAGATAAGTCCTTGATACTGTATACTCAGCCGACATGGTGCTCATCTTGGAAAGCCTGTCAACCTCTTTATCCGCCACCTTCTGTACATCAGGGGGCATCTTTGCTTCTGCAATCTTCTTTCTTATCTCGTCTATTTCTGCAAGCCTGTCATCGGTTTCTCCCAGCTCTTTCTGAATTGCCTTGAGCTGTTCCCTGAGATAGTATTCCCTCTGAGTCTTGTCAATACCTTCTTTCACGTGAGACTGTATCCGGCTGCTCAGCTCGAGGGTCTCCACCTCCCTGTTCAGGAGTGCGGTGACCTTTTTCATCCTTTCCTTCAGGTCGATCTTCTCCAGTATCTCCTGCTTTTCGGTAGCACTGATGTTAATTGTTGATGCAATGAGATCAGCAAGGTTCCCGGGGCTCTCGATTTTAGTCGCAATCTGCGACAGCTCGGAAGAGAGATATGGCGCCATTTCAATGGCCTTCTTATACAGGTTTTTGAGGTTTAAATACATGGCATCGATCTCGATGTCCTTCTGGTACTCCTCAAAGATGGGCAGGACCCGCGCGGTGAGATGAGGTTCTTTTGAAGAAAACTCAATGAGTTTGAACCTGCATACCCCCTGAACCACGACCCTCTGGCTCCCGTCTACCATCTTCACCATCTTCATTATGGTTGCAATAGTCCCGATGGTGTATAGATCTTCAATGCCCGGATCTTCTATATCCGGGTTCTTCTGGGTTATGATCCCGATCATTTTGTCTTTGTTCATCGCCTCGTCAACAAGGCGTATCGACCGTTCTCTGCCGACTATGAGAGGCATTACAAGATCAGGATATGCTACAGTCCCGCGCAGAGGCAGGATAGGCACCTCTGCGGGAATGAAAAGCCTGTCTTTTATGGCCTTATCGTTCTTGAATCCTATTACCATTGAAACCCCCTATTTCTTCACATCTTCAAATTCGGCATCCACCACGTCGTCGTCACCTTTCGGCCGTCCCTGGGATCCGCCTTGTCCTGGCCCGCCTGGTCCTTGAGGCCCCTGAGGCCCCTGCCCCTGTGCGCCCGGTTCTGCGGTCTTCTTATAGAGCGTTTCTGCGAGCTTGTGGGAAGCCTTTGTGAGTTCGTCGAGCGCCTTCGCGATCCGGTCAGCATCGCCGCTCTTTACCGCTTCTTTGGCTGATGTCAATGCGTCCTCTACAGGCCGGATATCATCTGCCGTCAATTTATCCTTGCTCTCATTCAGCGTCTTCTCAGTAGTATAGACAAGGCTGTCGAGGTGATTCTTCGCTTCAATTTCCTGCTTCCTCTTCTTGTCCTCATCTGCATGCATCTCTGAATCCTTTACCATATTCTTTATCTCGTCCTCGCTGAGGCCCGTAGACGCCGTAATGGTAATATTCTGCTCCTTGCCCGTTGCAGTGTCTTTTGCAACAACATGAAGGATACCGTTTGCATCTATGTCAAAGGTTACTTCAATCTGTGGAACTCCTCTTGGCGCCGGTGGCAGCCCGATAAGGTGGAATTTTCCAAGGGTTCTGTTGTCCCTTGCAAACTCCCTCTCACCCTGGAGCACGTGTATTTCCACGCTGGTCTGGCTGTCTTCTGCAGTGGTAAATACCTGACTTTTCTTTGTAGGTATGGTCGTATTCCGGTCTATTACCCTTGTCATGACGCCGCCCAGTGTTTCTATCCCGAGGGAAAGAGGGGTCACATCAAGAAGGAGTACATCCTTTACCTCTCCTGCGAGAACGCCGGCCTGTACTGCTGCGCCGAGGGCAACCACTTCGTCAGGATTGACGCCCCTGTGAGGCTCTTTGCCAAAAAAGCTTTTCACTAATTCCTGGACCTTCGGTATCCTTGTGGAACCGCCCACAAGGACCACTTCATCTATCTTGTCAGCGCTCAGTTTTGCATCCTCCAGAGCCCTTTTGCACGGTCCCATGGTTCTCTGGATAAAATCGTCGGCCAATTGTTCGAGCTCTGCCCTTCTCATCTTCAGGTTCAGGTGCTTTGGTCCTGATGCGTCTGCTGTAACAAAGGGCAGATTTATCTCTGTTTCAAGGGTCGAGGAGAGCTCAATCTTTGCCCTCTCCGCTGCTTCTTTTAATCTCTGAAGGGCCATTCTGTCCTTCGAAAGGTCGATACCCTGATCTTTCATAAATTCAGCAACAATCCATTCGATGACCTTCTGATCTATATCGTCACCGCCGAGATGGGTATCACCATTTGTCGATTTTACTTCCACCACGTTATCCCCTACCTCTAATATGGAGACATCAAAGGTACCTCCGCCAAAGTCGTAGACCGCTATGGTTTCGTCCTTCTTCTTGTCAAGACCGTATGCAAGAGCAGATGCAGTCGGCTCATTGATGATGCGAAGCACATTAAGAGCTGCAATCCTGCCGGCATCCTTGGTTGCCTGCCTCTGGGAATCATTGAAGTATGCAGGTACTGTTACCACCGCGTCTTCTATGGTCTGGCCAAGATAGGTTTCAGCCGATTTTCTCAGTTTCTGGAGTATAAAGGCTGATATCTCCTGAGGGGTATACTCTTTGCCCCGCACATCTACCCTTACATTGCCCTCTGAATCGGGCACCACCTTGTAAGGCACCGTCTTGATCTCCTGCTGAACCTCGTTAAATCTTCGCCCCATGAATCTCTTGATGGAGAACACGGTATTTTCAGGGTTTGTGATTGCCTGTCTCTTGGCTGTCTGACCTACGAGTATCTGGCCATCCTTTGTAAAGGCTACAACGCTCGGGGTAATCCTGCTCCCCTCCTCGTTAATGATCACCTTCGGTTCTCCGCCTTCCATTACCGCTACTACTGAGTTTGTGGTGCCAAGGTCAATTCCTATTACTTTCTTTGCCATATGGAGCCCCCTATATTTTTTGTATTCTATAGACTCGAATTTGTTTTAAATATAATGTCTGCTATGACCATTGTCAATACAGAGGGCCTATAAACTACCGTAAACTATGGATTTTTTTATACATGAGGGTCATGAGAAATATGAACAGATTGAGCATTACGATCGTTGCGCCTGTGGGCAGGTTTGCTGCAAAAGAAACAAAGATGCCAAGGACCACGGATACCACCCCTATGGAACAGGCAATGTATATCGTTCCCTTGAACCCCTTTTTCATCTGCAGGGCAGTGACAGGAGGGATTACAAGAAGGGCGGATACAAGCATAACCCCCACAACCCTCATGGCGAGCACCACGGTAAGGGCCGTCAAAAGGACAAGCACCCTGTTTATTAACCTTGTTTTCACCCCGGTTACCCTTGCAGACTCCTCATCAAGGGTAACTGAGAGCAGGTCCTGGTAGAATAACATTACAACAAAAACCAGAACTGCCGACAATATGAGTGAGGTGACTACCTCCGTGCTGCTTATGGCCAGAATATTTCCGAAGAGGTAGCTGAAAAGATCAACGTTAAAACCTCCTGCTACGCTGGCAATGAGTATGCCTCCCGCAATCCCGAAGGAAGAGACTATGGCGATAGCTGCATCACCATAAAGACGTGCCTTTTCAATGAGCTTCATAATACCCAGGGAGGCTGCCATGACAAGAGGGGCTGCAACATAGACGGGGTAGACCTTGAGAAGGAGCCCTATTGCCACTGCGCCGAAGGTTACATGGGCAAGGCCGTCGCCGATAAGGGAAAGGCGCCTCAGCACAAGGAAGACCCCGAGGGTTCCGCAGAGCACGGCAATAATGGAGCCTGTAATAAGCGCCCTCTGGACAAAACCATGACTTAAAAACTCGAAAAGGTCCATAGGTCAGATTCTCCCGCTGCCTGTCTCTCCGTCATGGCGGTGGCAGATCAGGTGCTGGGAGAATTCGCCAAAATAGGTTGCCATGCCCTGTGACATACAGAAATCCTCGAAGGTCCCATAGAAAATTATCCTCTTGTCGAGATAAAGCATTTTCGACGCATATTTGCCGATAGTACCCGTATCATGGGTAATCATGATGATAGTAACCCCTTTATCCCGGTTGAGCGCTTTCAGGGTGTTGAAAAACCTTTCTCTCGTATCCGGATCAAGGGCAGTAGTCGGTTCATCGAGAATCAATATATCAGGCTCCCCGACCATGGCTTTTGCAAGAAAAACACGCTGCTGCTGCCCCCCGGAAAGTTCGCCTATCAGCTTATTCCTGATATTCCCGATATCCACAAGATCAAGGGCCTGGTCAATGTAACGATTATCCGAACGACCTATCCGTTTCGGAAATTGTTTTCTTGAAAGAAGCCCCAGGGCAACCACCTCCTTGACGGTTGCAGGAAAGTGGGGGTTGAAATCAACAATTCTCTGGGGCAGATACCCAACCCTGTGCCAATCACTGAACCGGGAGGGGGTTTGGCCGAAAAGGGTGAGCGTACCCCTTGTTGGTGTGAAGAACCCCAGAATCAGTCGTATGAGGGTCGTCTTCCCCGACCCATTAGGGCCCACAAGACCGAGGTAATCACCCTTTTTGAGGGAAAAGGAAAGATCGGTCAGCACCTCTGTTGCATTGTATTGAAAATGGAGATTTTCAGCAGAGACAATGTCTATTGACATTCAAGACCTGTCCTCAGACTATCAAGATTTTGTTCCATGATTCCAATAAAGGAGACTCTTTTTTCAAGATCCTCCCTGCTCACATTGTGTGCGCCATGGAGCTTTAGCAGCGTTGTCCCTGTCTCTCTTGCGACAACCTCTGCTACCCGCGGTGTTATCAGCTCCTCGTAATATACATATTTGATATGGTTATCCCTTATCAGTTTTTTCAGCTCTATAATCCGTTTAGGGGATGGTTCTGCATTAGGAGACCCCTCATAGGCTGAAATGTACTCTAAATTGTACCTTCGGGCCAGATAGCCGAAGGCAAAATGACCGCCATGAATGAAACGGCGTCCCGCGCAGCGGGAAAGACCGGCTTTAAACCTCTCATCGAGCGCCGAAAGTCTTGCATTATATGCCTCTGCATTTTTTATGTAAAATTCCTTGTGGGACGGGTCTTTCCCGATAAACCCATCCCGTATGGCGTCTACCATTTTCTGTGCATTGTAGAGATCGAGCCAGATGTGCGGGTCCGGCCTGCCCTCTTCACCCCCATGATCCTTTTTGTTTTCCCCGTGGCCATGGGAATCCTTGTCCTCATTGCCCTTTTCCATGAGGGCAATGCCTTTGCTCCCGTCAATCACCAGGAGTTTCTTGTTGTCAATCCCCTTCAGAATGCCCACTACCCAGGGCTCCATATGCTTCCCGGTATAGACAAAGATATCCGCCCTGTTAATGGCAAGGATATCCCCGGGTCTTGGTTCAAAGCTGTGGGGTTCAACGCCGGGCGGAAGAAGGAGCGTCACATGAGCCTTTTCTCCGCCAATATTCCGCGCAAAGTCATAGACAGGGAAGAGGGTTGTAATGACCTTTAACCTGCCCTGTCCGGGTGCCTCCGCCTCTCGTGTCCCGCATGAAAAGAGTCCGACACAAAGGGCCAGTGTTATCAGAGAGACGCGGAGGAGATTTCTCATGTTCATTGTTTGCAGCCCCGGCAGAGGCCATATACCTGAATGAGGTGTGAAACAATAGATCCCTTTAGATGTCCCTCCACCTCTTTCTTTATCTCCTCCAACCCGCAAAAATCCAAGTCTTCAACCTTCCGGCAGGTCAAACAGATGAAATGGTGATGGTGACCATTCTCGCTATTATGGCAGAAATAATAGTAAAGCTTGCGATCCGGGTGAATAATCTTGATGATAAGATCCCCCTGGGCAAGGTCCTCAAGGTTCCGGTAGACGGTGGGCAAACCGATCTTCCCGAACCGCTCTTTCATCTTGCGCCATACCTCTTCCGGGCTTACATAGGCCATCTCGCTTGCAAGAATATCAAGGATTGCAAGCCTTTTCGGGGTAACCTTGAGGTTCAGTGTTTTAATGGAAGAATGGAAATCAATTGCCAAAGGTTCTCCTCAAGCTAAATGAAAATTGTTTCTAATTATAAATTATATGGATTAAATAAAGGGGCGTCAAGGGGATAAGGGCGTCCTCGTATTATTATACTGTGGTAAATAAGTTGATATTCTTGGATGGCCCTTGGCACGGGGCGAAAACTTGATCTGTATCGCTCTGCTTGCCTTAGTGTTACCGGTGATTATTCGCACGGTAAAAGCGTATGATTACCGGTGTGGTTGGATGACGACTTGGAGTGGATGGGCTGCAAGTCTTATTGGCTGCGCCCATATCCTGTAGAGTTCGTTGCAGCCATATGATACCGACTAAAACAACAATCATCGATCCCTCGGCTCTACAGGTTAACCTCTACAGCTATTCGATAACCGTTCCTTTGCCGGTCTTCCGATACTCGAGCTCGACATGGTTGACGAACGCCGTTCTGCCATGGCCATCGGGTCGTACTCCATGCAGGTTGCACCAATTGATAAATGTTTCCGGATCGATGTCTGCGCGAATAGCGATGTTGCCGATCCACTTGACCTCTTCTAATTCCCTTTCGACAAGGGTTTTCCAGTCTTCATACGTGGCAGGCATATCCTTGGAATCGGCAAAGATCGCAAGCGCCTTTCGGTAAGTAGATTCATCATTGTACCAGGCAATTCCTATGATATCGTTCATTCTGACACCTCCTTTCCTTTATCGGGGAACCGTGAAGATTTTAAGTTTTCAACACCTGTTCCGAAACGACATAGAAATACTGAAAATGTTTGCTTCCCGGCTTCAGGCCATCACGAATCTGATAATCTTTGTAAATCCATTGGTTGTCCATCGCTCGTTTCCTTTCCATGTAGATGTATTTGACTACCGTCAATTATAATATAAGAAGGATCAATGGAAATATCCAGCCGATCTGGCTACTAATGTACCTGAATAGCGATAATGCCTCTTTTATCTTCATATTCTCCTCTGAAGAACTTCAAAAACAGAAAATACTTGTACTGATGGTTTCGTAATGCTACAATTGTAGCAGGAGGTACTGTATGAGTATAGCAATCCGCATTGATGATGAATTATACGCAGCAGCAAAACGAACTGCCGAGGCAGAATGTCGCACAGTGCCTTTGCAGGTAGTTTACTGGGCCAAGATAGGGAAGGCCGCTCTTGATAATCCTGATCTGCCCATTGAATTAATTCGTGATATATTGGCGGCCAAGAAACAGGGAGCTTTTGAACCTTTTGAATTTACGGAAGAATGAAGACTGTTCAGACACCATATTTCAGACGCAGCTATAAAAAGCTTCACGAGAATCAAATTAAGCTTGTAAATGAAGCAATCCGGCACATTCTTTCAGATATGTCATGTGGTGAAGAAAAGAGAGGTGATTTCGCCGGGGTACGGGTATACAAATTCCGCGTCTTGGAACAACAATTTCTTCTGGCATACGAGTTCGATAAAGAAACCCTGTTTTTACTTGCCCTGGGTGTACATGAAAACTTTTACCGGGATTTAAACAAGGCAAAGTAATAATTATTCCTGTGCATTTATTCATCAGACTTGTGAGGGGAGGGACAAAACCGTTACAAACAGGCACGGGAATCCGTAAAAAGGGTTTAATTATTATAAGTTATTGAACAACTGGAGGACATCCAAACCATCCCCTGCCATCCCATGCTTAGCTACACAACAACCTGTTTCCAACTCTCTATTATCTCTGCAAAAACATCGTGGTAGACGAAATCCGGGCATTTACTGGGAACGAGAAGTCCTTTAAGTCTATCTCCCTTCGGTTTCCTACCGTATGAATACCTCCACCGGTTCATGGTTACGCAGATAGCATAGTACATTTTCTCCTTACGTCAGTCACAGGTTCCTGCTCGTCCTTGACTGATATCGTGTTTCCACTCTCCTGTGCAGTAATTGATTGCTGAACCAGTCTGGCAGTCCCGGGGTCATGAAATTAGAGATTGCATGCGCCAAGTATTGCCACTGTGATAGCAACTGAAAGGATCGCTGATAGTTTGTTTGTCATAAGATTGCCTCCGTTGGAGCCTGTCCTTTTTATAGATCAGGTCTTACGGGATTATATTTCTATAGGTATCCCTTGAATGTTCAATTTATATATAGAAATATGCTGGAATGGGGGGCATTGGCCATAAGGACAGGCTTAAATGGTCTTTACACGGTTCAGAAGAGATCGGCAAAAACCTCAACAAGATTTTATTGATAGAAATCTACAATGGGAAAGACATCCTAATGGTTTCCAAAATAGAGTATGGTAATGTGGATGTGTCCTCCTCCCTAAAATATATTAATTTCATCGGCAACTGCGACTAAAGCCATTATTTCTGGGGTACAGATAGATACTTCTCAAATTTCTTAGCCATTTCCGGGTCCAGGGTCTGCATGATCTTATATTCCTGCACTGCAGCGTTCCGATCACCCAAGCCCAAATAGGTACTGGCAAGCCCCCAATGGGCAAAGGCAAGCTGGGGATTGAGGCGTACCGCCCCACGAAATGCCTTGAGTGCCTCCTGATTGCGGCCTACCATGTTATAGGCAAAACCAATTCCCATATAGGCCTGAATAAAATCCGGTTTAAGACTAATTGCCTGTTGAAAAGACGCTATGGCCTCCGGCCAGTGTTTGAGATTGCCCTGGGCTCGCGCTAACCCTTCATGTGCGTCGGCATAATTTGGCTTGAGTCGAATCGATTCCTGTAAGGTCTTTACAGCCTCTTCATTCTTCCCCTCTTTGAGTTGTTTAAAACCCACCTGTGCCATATATAACCCCATGCCCCCTTTGTTGGCTTCTTGAGGGGTTTTGATCTGATTAGCATCCGCGGGCAAGTTTTGTTGAGCGCTGGCACCTGAAGTAAAAATAGTGAGAAGAACCAATGGTAAAACAGTTCTGGATAAGGACATACCCATGATCTTGCCCTCCTCGAATTTGCTTCTGTCTTCGACGGTATTACTATGGTCGTTTGGCCTCCGCCTCACCCTGATTGCTTGCTTCCACCAGATACTTTTACCACATTTTCTGCAGCAGGACCTTTTGGGCCGGAGACAACATCAAACGTCACTCGTTCTCCTTCAGTAAGGGACTTAAAACCAGTGCCCTGAATCGCTGAATGGTGTACAAAGATATCAGCGCCATCATCCTGGCCGATAAAACCGAAGCCTTTTGAATTGTTGAACCATTTCACGGTGCCTTGAGCCATGTGAATTTGCCTCCCTTTACTCCGAATATGAAACTCTTTTAGCATCACATATAGAGGGGAAGATTGCAAAGGTAATCTTGCTCTACGATGGAAACTGTTGTAAAATAGGCAGCAGAAAAACTATGCTTATTCGTACCCAGTATATTATCATTTCAAATACCGTCTCCTTGCACTCTATGGTTTTCTATGGAAGAGGTGTGACAGATGGGGATTATCTGCTTCATGGAATTAATGAACTGATTCTTCAAGCAAAGTGGTTTCTTGCCAGAGAAGAAATATCGCCCTTAGATTTATCATTTCTACTCAATAAAACCCCTCTGTCTGTTCCTTTTTCTCTATGACTTTCAATAGTGATGTGGAAATCAAGTTCTTTCAGCGATGATAGAAATACCTGGGCATCAGGATAGGGGGTAAACTGTTCCTGGTCCATGTTGATGCTTTTTGTAACATTGTAGAATATGCGGGGAGACCCATATACTTTCCAGATGTCGCGTTTATGCCATTCTGTTAGAGGAGTGAAATCAGGATTGGCCTTTTTCATCCTCTCATAGAGAACAGGGGCGAAATGCCATAAGGTGTTGTCGATGTCTACAATGATGTTCATGGCCTGTTATTATAAAACAACATGACCGAAGGATAAAGGATTAACGTCACTGTTATGAAAAGAAATAAACCTGAGGCACTCTACATGATTATCGATTGTAAAGAGCGTCTGATCGTGTATAATGAATAACAGATGTTCAAGAGAAAGAGAAAGGATCATGTAGTAAACAGGTCTCATTCGCAATCCGCGGGTTCTCCAGCTTCTCCTCCGGTCACTCAAGCCAAAAAAGAGATGCATGCAGGATCTCAGATTACAGATGCTTTTAGAGCAATCGTTGAAAAAACTATGGAGAAAGCAAAAGACGACCTTGCTTCCACGGGAAGAATCATGCCAACTGCATTTTTTGCATATCCTGACGGTACCATGAAGGTGGTATCCTTCTTTTTCAAAGATGCCCTCCAGAAGGATACACTGGTCAGAAGAATCAGAGAGAAGGTGTTAGAGGAAGGGGCTTCTGCAGTTCTTGTCCTTACCGAACATGAGCGCCCCAGAACAGCTATCCTGTCTGGGACGACCAATGGAATACGAATCTCTGTCCTTGTAAGCTACGGTTACAACAAAGAAACGAAGACTGTTGCGTCGTGGAAGACAACCTGGCTTAAGGAGCCTATTCACGATATCCTTCTTGAAGGTATTTTTGACAAGTCCATACGCCAGACTGGTTAAGCTGTTTTTGTTGTAAATTATGACGATAATAAGAGTCAAACTTACTCTAATTTACATGATTTTACTCGATGTTGTAGCAGACATGATGGGAATAGTGATGGGGAAACTCAAACTCTATAAATAAAAAAGGCACTTAGTTTTAAGCTAAGTGCCTGATATTGCTTTGGTTGCGGGGACCGGATTCGAACCAGTGACCTTCGGGTTATGAGCCCGACGAGCTACCAAACTGCTCCACCCCGCTCTATGTGCATACTTTAATCTAAAACCGGTCCTAAAGTCAATAACATTATGGGATAACGTAAGATTGTGGGGCCCGGCGTGGCTTCTCTTTTTCCCGCGGCTTCCCTGATATATCCCATGTCTTTCAGGCAAAAAATTCAGGCAAAAAATTATTGACAGACGCCCTGTTGGTTGTTATAGAAAAAGAGTAGACTTTAATATCATATATAAGAGATGGGGGTTTTCTTAAAAAAAACTGGTTCTTATGCATTGTAAACAGAAACAAAAATGCTTATAGTAATTGATATGCTGCAAACAAATGAATATTCTAACAACAGCGCGCTTTTCTGTAAAGGCTGGCGGTTAAAGGAGGTGGGATGACTGATATCTTTCTTGGCATTACAACCCTTGCAGTTGTTGTGTTAACTATCATTGTTGTTCGTGTTATGTTGGAGTTGAGGTCGGGAATGGCGGCAATGAGGGAGTCGGCAAAGAAAACAGAGGATTCCTTGCTGCCTGCACTCGAGGAATTGCAGTTGACCATGAAGAGCATCCGGAAGGTAACGGATAACATCGGCGTGGTAACGGAAGATGTACAGGTATTTTCCGGTTCTGTGAGGCAGATCGGGGATAATATACGACAGGTGAGTCAGTTAGTTGAAGATGTAAGCATATCTTCTGCAGTCAGCATAATAGGTCTGAAGGCGGGCGTGAAGGCTGCAAGTGCAGTCTTGTTGAAAAATATTTTCAGAACAAAGAATACATATTAAGGAGGTGCCCTATGGCACAGCAGGAAAATGGCGGTTTTAGTTCAGGCACAGTTCTTCTTTCGTTTTTAATCGGAGGGCTTGTCGGTGCAGGGGTAGCTCTCCTTACAGCCCCTAAAGCAGGACGAGAAACACGGGAACAGATTAAAGAACTTATTGATGAAGCCAAAGAAAAAGCTGAGTCCTACATGGAACAGATAAAAGAAAAAGCTGAATCCTATGCGGAGCAGATAAAAGAAACGGCTGCCTCTGTTGTTGAAAAAGGGAAAGAGCTCGTGGAAGAACAGAAGTCCGTTATTACAACCGCGGTAGAAGCCGGTAAGGAAGCATACGAGAAAGAAAAAAAGAAAGAGAAGGCTGCAAAGCAAGGGGTTTAATTAGAGACTGTAACTGGCGATGCCCTGTCAGGAGGCAAAAACCGTATCCTGACAGGGCATCACATATACACAGGGGCAATCCGCCCCGTTAGGAATCTACTGACAGTGTTATTATATTGTAAACATGGCGCCAAATAAAAGATTCTATACTTTTGCACTCCTCTTTCTCGCTGCAGGTCTCGGGTATCTTACCTACCAGATACTGAGGCCGTTTTTTTCCCCTATAGTGTGGGCCATTGTCCTTTCAATAGTCTTTTATCCCCTGTATGTTTTTGTCCAGAAGATCGTTAAACTGAGGATTCTCGCATCTTTTATATCTATTCTTGTGATACTCGTCGTGATCCTTGGCCCCTTTACCTATCTCACCTATATACTTACCCAGGAACTCATGTCCCTTTCCGAATACCTCCAGGGAAATTCAGCGGATCCCATGAAGAGTTTTCTGCAAAACCCGATCGTAAGCAAGGTTGTATTGAAAATACTGTCTGTATTTCATATGACTGAAAAGGAGTTTCTTAATACAATTGCGGATAATGTGTCTGAGCTGGGCAAGCAATCGGTCACAATGATCAAAAGCGGACTCACGAATGTGATATCCGGTTTTCTCAAGTTTATCTTCATGATCCTCACCATTTTCTTCCTTTTTACTGACGGTCCCGAACTGCTGGAGAGGATCAGTACCTATCTGCCTTTTTCGAAGAGACAGAGGGAAAAACTGATTCAGCAGACGAGGGATATTGTGGTATCTACGATTTACGGAGGAATAACCATTGCGGTTATTCAAGGCGTAATAGGAGGGGTGGCCTTTTCAATACTTGGTATTGCATCCCCTGCTGTCTGGGGGCTTGCAATGTGTATCACCTCCTTTATTCCCCTTGTAGGCACATTTCTTATATGGGGTCCGGCTGCGGCCTACCTGGCCTTCCAGGGGTTTCTCGGGAAGGCATTAATCCTTGTTATAATCGGGGTTGCAGGGATAAGCTCGGTCGATAACTTCTTGAGACCCCTTATTATCCGGGGCAGGATAAAGATGCCTACCCTTGCCATTTTTTTCAGTATCTTCGGGGGAATCCAGTTGTTTGGATTTGTGGGCTTTATCATGGGCCCCCTTGTGCTTGCACTTTTTATATCGATGATTCAGATCATCCGTTATATGGAAGAAGAAGCCGGCAAAGATAACGAGGCCTCAGATGAGGGCCTTTCTCCCTGACGCGATGCCCTCAAGGGCATCCCTGTTGAGAACCGTGATTTTACGCCCCTGAACCGTTATCAATCCTTCGCTTACCATCTTCCCGAGTATCCGTGAAAGGGTTTCGGGAATAGTCCCCAAAAGACTTGCCAGTTGACCTTTTGCGATATTGAGGTGTACCTGCCGCTTATCTTTCAAGTCACTCCCGGAAAGCAGATATGACGCAAACCTCTGGGGAACTTCCTTGAGGGAAAGGTCCTCAACAAGGCGCGTAAAGTATTTAAGCCGCCCTGATAATACGGCAAGCATGTTCATGGCGAGGTATGGGTCCTGTGTGATGAGTCCTACAAAGGCACCCCTTGGAAAAAAGATGGCCTTGCTCTCTTCCAGCGCCTCGGCATGGGCCGGAAAGGTTTTCCCTGAGAATACGGCTACTTCGCCAAAGGGTTCGCCAGGCTCTATTATGTGAAGTATCTGCTCCTTTCCTTCTGAGGAAAGTTTAAAAATCTTTACCCTTCCCAGAAAGAGCACGTAGAGGCCGTTCGCACGTTCTCCATCTGAAAAGATCTCTTCGCCCCGCCTGTATCCGTGCACGACGGCAATCTTCGAAAGCTTGTCGATCTGTTCTTTGGGTAACCCCTTAAAAAGAGTGACATTTGAAATAAAATCAGCCAGTTTTGCCATAATCCCCCTTGGTTTTCTTTGAACAATTACCTGCTTCAGTCATTCTATGCTAAGGTCTATAGGGAAATCAACTACCCTGCGGCAAGCCGCTGGGCAATCAATCGTTTTCAGTCCATACTCCTCTGTTATGGTCTTATAATTGCATAGAGTCTGTCATGGTACATTAAGTCTCACACAAGGATACGCCTAATGGCAATATACGGTGAAGATAAAAAGACTACGGTAGATCTTGAGGAATTGCTTGACATGATGCAGCGGCAAAACAAGAAAAAAGGCGCCCAGCCAAAAGAGGTGGCAGAAAAACCGAAATCGAGGCATTTCCCCATCACAACATTAGTCCTCGTGGCCCTCGTTATTGCCCTCGGCACCATGGTAACGATCCTGAAAGCAGATATAACCTCACTAAAATCAGAGATTTCAGAGTTAAAGAACCTCAAGACACAGATTGCCTCAATCGATCCAAAACTGGAGATCGCCTCCCTTGAAACAAAGTTTGACAAAAAGATAGAGGAATCAACGAAAGAGCGGGAGAAAATAAAGGCCGATCTCGCCCAAATTCTTACTGATATTGAAACTTTAAAAACCGCAAACGTGAAAAAGAAAACGAAATAGGTTAAAGCGCCGGTCTGCCCTGTTGCCATACATGACACTTGTCAAAGATTTAACAGGGCGAACCGCCCTGCTGCCTGCTGCCGATTATTGCAATAAATCACCTGTTACAGTATAGTAATCTAAAAACGGAGCATCCATTGACCGATATTCAAGACATCCATGACAGAAAACAGATCCTCATAGCCGTAGGATCAAAGGAAAATATCACAGAGGATATTCACTCCCTGTCGGAGCAACTGATAGATAACCCCGCATTGACCGTTATTACAGGAAAAGAGATGAGAAATACAGTCATTGAAATAGCATCCGCTCTTTTCCTTGATGAGAATCTTGTTCTTGTTCTTGTAGACCCTGACAAAGAATTAATCCACGATGTAAGGAAACAGATGCACGCCTTAAAAGAACGGATCCATATCATTATCTATCTCACCGCACCACCCTCCGAGGGGCATAAGCTGATCGAAGGGAAAATAATCGTGATGGAGCAGAAAAAAGAAAGGCGCATAGAGGAGAAGGTCAGGGGCTTTATCCGG
The DNA here is from genome assembly GCA_013824835.1 of Syntrophus sp. (in: bacteria). Classification (GTDB taxonomy): domain Bacteria; phylum Desulfobacterota; class Syntrophorhabdia; order Syntrophorhabdales; family Syntrophorhabdaceae; genus PNOM01. The sequence goes on from PNOM01000011.1 coordinate 33,921, forward strand.
AAATATGAAAAAAAGATGACCCATGAGGCCTTCAGGCTTTTGGTGGGAAGGATTAGAGATGAGTCAGTCCTTGAGTCAGAACTGACAAAGCTGGTAACCTACGTAGGGGAAAGAAGGGATATAAAATCAAAAGATGTGCTCGCTGTCGGGGTAGAGACCCACGAGGAAAGCCTTATCACACTCTTTGATGCCCTCGCAAAAAAGAATAAAAAGGAGGCAATCACCATATTCGAAAATCTCCTCCTCAACGGGTTCAATATCCTTGCCATCCATAGCTTTCTCGTAAAACAGATCAGGCTGCTCCTCCAGGCAAAGGATATGGAAGAGATATTCAAGGCAAGTCCTGAATATGCGATATTTGCGAAGACTTTCGGCAAATGGAAAGACGGTATGGAGATGAAACCCCTTGAGAAGAAACACTATCTTCCTTTTCAGAAACCCTATTATGCCTATAACCTCTCAAAAATAAGCCAGCGTATGTCAAAAAAGGACCTGATCGCCTTCTTTGATATGCTCGCAGCCTTTGATGTAAAGGTAAAAAGCGGTACAAAACATGAGCGCGCCCTGCTGGAGCAAGGATTGATCGGAGCATAGATAATGTTAAAAATTATACTCTTCCTCCTTACTATTGCATCCACTTTCTTTGTTGGCGGTCTCGCATATAGTATCTCTATTATGGCTATACTCCTCTCCCATGAAATGGGCCATTATTTCATGAGCAGAAAATATGGAATACCCTCAAGCCTTCCCTATTTTATCCCCTTTCCTTTCTCGCCCTTCGGCACCTTTGGCGCGGTTATAAAGATGAAAGGTCTTATAGTCAATAAAAGAGCCCTCTTTGATATCGGTATTGCCGGCCCTCTCGCAGGTTTTATTGTAGCAATACCCTTTATAATCCTGGGCATTAAACTATCGACCATCCAGGCTATTACCCGCAATATGCCCTTTCTCCAGCTCGGCGATCCCCTGCTCTTCAAGATACTTCAGAAGCTTATCATCGGGGAGATACCTCCGGGTCATGACCTCGTGCTCCACCCCTTCGCGTTTGCAGGATGGGTAGGTCTTTTCGTGACAGCCCTAAACCTTCTCCCTGTCGGACAACTCGACGGAGGGCACATACTCTACGCCGTTTTCGGCCGAAAGAGCAAATGGATATTTATGGCAGTGATCGTCTCCCTGGCCATTCTTGCGCTCATGTATAACCCGGGATGGCTGACCCTTGTCGTCCTTCTCATCATCTTCGGGATGCGTCACCCGGAACCATTGGATACGGAAACCGAGCTGGACGGCACAAGGAGAATCCTCGCCTTTGTAATCCTTCTCGTATTTCTCCTCTCCTTTACCCCTGCCCCCTTTCCCGGAATGAACTGGGAAACTCCAAAAATCCCGCAAAGCAACCCAATCGCCATATAATACCAAATGGCCATCATACATTAAGCTTAAAATTGGTTGGAAATCCTGCCCTCATTATTCATCGGATGATAGCGATTTGGTATCATATGTAAAGAATGGATTGCCACACTCGCCAGTGCTCGTTCGCAATGACAAACGGGGGAGTTTCTTAGGAGGAGCACAGCGACGTGGCAATCTAATGCATGGCTTTTTCAAGCTTCTTGAGGTCCTCAATCCGTTCTTTTGTCCGTGGGTGGGTGGAAAGGGCTGTTAATTGAGGGTATTCCCGCTGGCCTTTTGTGAGTTGTTCGAGTATGTCACAATAAGGTTTTGTACCCCAACCCTTTTGGATGAGATAGCGCCCTGCAACTCTATCCGCCTCCCTTTCAAACTCACGGGAATAGCCTGATTCAACAAAAAGGATCGGCAGCGACGCGGCCAGGGTAGAAATAGAGGTGATATCCCCAGTAAATGCAGAAATCAGGAGAAACACGCCCGCACCTTGCAGTATCTGCCGCAGGGCATGGCGTTTCTTTATATGGGCTATTTCATGGGCGATAATACCTGATATTCCAGGGTCATTCCTTGAAAGGAGAACAAGCTCATCCGTAACCAGGATTATACCTGAGGGAAGGGCAAAGGCATTGGGCCCCAAGAGGCCGCCCTTTCTGAATTCGAGCCTATAATGGCCATTGCGGTCAACCTCTTTTGCAACCCTCTGAAAAAGGAGACGTACACGATCAGCCTTTTCCCTTGGAAGTTGTGACGGTTTCAGGAAACGGCTGTCAAGAACCTTCAGGGTTTCACGGCTCATGGTTTCCATCAGGTCAGTGGGGATTGAATTGGCCGCTCTGGCGGCAAGAAAAGGGATGCCGTACATGAGAAATACCCCCGCAAAGACCACAAGACAGATCATACACCCGACCACGGTCTTCCAATTCGATTCCAGAAAATGGACACACCGTAAACCCTTGTTTACCCCTCTCTGACGCTCCATCTCTTTAAAAGCAGGCATATTTCCTGTTTCGAAAAGTCCACCATCAGGGAGCCTGATAACGCGGAGGGCTTGCCCGAGGGGAGGATCAATCGTACAGTCCCTTAAGGGCACTGACAGCCAGGTTAACAGGTCTTCGCCGGCTATGCGCAATGTCATGCCGTCGAAGGAGACGGTGACAGGGTGGGGTCTGGAGCTTTTTCCATCAAAGTAGGTCGCGCTGAACTCGATCATAGACCAAAGCCGATATCAAAAAAATCAGTGGCTGTATCACCAAGGGCCCCTACATCAGATTCTTCAGCAGCCGCAAAACTATCCAGGCCATCCTCGGATATTATTGTAAGATGCTCGACAATATAACGGAAACGCCTGATCTTTGCCCAGGGAATGAGCAGGCCCGCAGAGAACAGCACCGCAAGAATACTTGTGAGGCGAATCCATATGAGGGGCCGGACCTCAAGGGTGCTCCGGAAGCGTATACCTTCCAACCTGGTCTCATTCCAGCAGTAATTCATCAGGCGGACATAGAGGAACTGCTGAATAATGGTAAGGATAAGAAGAGGGATTACGGAAAAGGCGATGGGGAGGAACATAATCGTCCACTGGGGAACAGCCTGGCTGGCAGGCGAAAGCCTTGCGATAAAAGGGATAAGAATAGCTGCCCCGATCGCCAGGAGAAAAAGGACTGCCGCAGGAACCAGCCCTATGGTAATAAAAGTCCTGTAAAAAAATCCCGGCATTCCTTTAAAGACAGCACGGGTAGCTCCAAAGGCCAGATTATTGAATAAATACCTTTTTCTCCTAAATTCCCAGTAGGGCATAATAATTCCAAGGGTGAAGGGGATAAGAACGGGGAAAAAAAGGTAGGTCAGGTAGCTTTCACCGATGGTGCCGAGAAAACGAAACCGGATGTTCCGAAAGGCAGAATAACGGGTATTGAACCTGAGCGACTTGTAGAGAAGATAGGGGAGAATCAGGTAGAAGACAGTAAGGACGGCACTCGCATAGACCGGATCAAACCCCTTGAGGACAAGATAGATTATCAGCCCTGTGCCGATTATGAGATTTCCTTTGAGAATGGCCATCGGCTGCCCGAGAAAGTGGAAGGGCTGTCCAGCCAACCTTGTGTGGGCATAGAAGTACTGGCGGGTTCTCACCTTTGCCCATGCTGCATAAATCCCGATAGTGACAATGGTGAGAAATGTGTTGACTATCCATATCCTGAAGTATTCACGAGGGGTACCGGTGAATTCGAGTGTGCAGTGCTCTGCGGACCGGTTCTGAATGCGCGATGGGTCATGGCCTGCCGGATCTTGTTCGCTGAAGGAATCCACCTTCTCTTCTGACAGCCGCCCGCACTGAGGGCATATCGGGTCATCTCTTTCAGTGTCTGTTTCTTGAAGGGCAAAACCGCATCTGCCGCAAAATCTGTTCGCCATCAGATGTCCTTTACCCGCATATTGCCTGGGGACTGTTCCGCCGCATGGGAAATATCCTTCAGGCAGGCAGGTATCCTGTCCTCTTCAGGGCATGAGCGTGCTGGAGGCGTTTCGCCGCTCTGTTCATAGGCGTCAAAGACATCCTTAATGGTAACTGACTCTATGGACCTGCCCGGCTGAAAGGCGATGTCATTGCTGCCCTCTTTTATTACCTCAACCACAAGGCCCGCATTAATCAAATCGAGCAGGATAGCCCCTGCAAGACGGATTGGAATCTCAAGGGTATTAGATATCTCGTCTGTACTGAGAGGCGCTTCACCAAGAGAAAATTTTCGAACAAGAAGATGATAGATTCTCAGCATAAGCTCTTTTTTTGTTGCAGTGCTGATTCGGGTATAATCCGGCTGAAAGCCGAAGGTCTCATAATGGCGGCCAGCACTTGCCAGCTCAGAGCCGAAGAGGACAATCATCCAGCTAATTTGCAGCCACCCCAGAAACAGGGGAAGGGCAGCAAAACTCCCGTAAATAGCGCCATAGCTCGCAACGCCTATCTGAAATTTGATATAGACCCACTGAACAAGCTGGAATAAGGTACCTGCCACAACGCCCCCCACCACCGCGTACCGGATGGGAACCTTTGTATTCGGCATGACGATGTAGAGCATGGTCAGCAATACCCAAATGAAAACATAAGGCAGCAAGGCTGCCACAAAAAAGATAACGGTGCCTATTTCACCGAGAGATGAGTATTCACGGATAACATCCTTGAGCCTGCTTGCCGCCACAATGGTAACACTGCCCGATATTGCAAGAAGGACAGGGGCAAAGGCCATTATGGCAATGTAATCGGTGAACTTCCGCACGAGGGTTCTGGGTTTCCGCATACCCCATATCTCGTTAAAGGAATCCTCGATCTTTCCCAGGATCGTAATCACAGTCCAGAAGAGCAGAATAACGCCCATACCGGCAATAAGTCCGCCTTTTGCCTGTTCCAGCAGGGAGCGTGCAAAGGTAAGAATCTGGTTGGTAATATCAGACTGCCACTGCGCCTTCTCTGCCATCACGATGATCTGGTTTTCCACCATCTGATCAAGACCAAAACCCTTGGCAATGGCAAATGCCACAGCAACAAGAGGAACCGCGTTGAGAATAGAAAAATAGGTAAGAACCGATGCGGTCCGCTGGCAGTTATTCTTTATAAAGCCCTGGAGGGCCAGAATGAGTACGCGGAGGCACCTGAGAGGAAAGGCCTGACCGTCGGGAAGATTCCTGAGCGTTGCTTCCCACATGCCCTTCCTCAAGAAACGGCTGATCCGAGCTATCAAGGTCATGCCCTTCACAAACCCCCCATTCCCATAGTTATTTGAGCCTGAAATCGACGCGACTATCTTTCGCCTTATCCTTTTTCTCGGGTGCGAGCGATTTTGGTTCGATCACAAAGAGGCGATCCGTTGTGACCTTTCCCGAGGCAAGTATTGCATCCTTCACGCGCCCGGTCCGCTGCGTTGCGAGGGTCCGAAGGTCTCCATCGCTGACCGTTATCTGGGCATACATGAGTTTCTCCATCTCCGGAGCAGGGAGGGTCTTTGCAAAACCGATAACATTCTTGGGTTTTTCAAATTTCTCCACCTTGTATGCCATGGTCAGGTATCGTTCGTATTCAACCTGTTCTATCACCACATCATCAACGGGCACGGCAGGCGATCCCTTCTTGATGAGGGTATTCAGTTTCTGGGCCTTCAACTTCTTATTAAAGAGGTATGTTTTGAGGGCCTCCCTGTCTTTATCCATATCCACATGCCCTTCCATATCGAGCTTGAGAGCGGGCCTTTCGTAGAGTGCCTTCACGATGGTTTCGATCTTTTTGTCACTTCCCTGAGACAGCGCGGATTTGCCGTAATCGAACTCCACATAGCTCAACTCCTCCCCGCCGCCAAAGAGAGAGCCTATCAATGCAAACGGTGCTGTCGCTGCCTTTGTGATAAGATTTAAAAGAACCTTGAAGACTATATTCCAGACACTGAACTTGGGATCATCGAGGCTGCCGGAAACCGGGATATCGAGATTTATCTGTCCCTTCCTGTCCTTAAGGAGCGCAAGGGCAAGGCCCAGGGGCAGCTTAACTGCGTCAGGACTTTCAACCTTGTCCCCGAGGGTCAGTTGGTCAATAAGAATAACGTTTCCAGAATCCAGTTTTCTTTTTTCGATCAAGTATTTCAGATCAATGGAGAGATTACCTTTTGCTATCTTGTAGCCCAGGTATTTACCTGAATATGGCGTCATGGCGCTCAGGTCCAGATCCCTGAACCGCACCGTGACATCGGTAAAAAGATTGTCCTTTTTGGGGTTGATCTTGCCCAATATCTCAAGGGGGACCTGGTGGTTGATCTTTCCCCGAAGCTCCAAATCTGCCCGCTGATCAAGCTTAAGGGAAAAACCGGTGATGCGGCCGGTCATCTCTGTGAGGTTCACAGAATATGGGGGCTTGATAGCCTTGTCCATAAAATCTATTGTCCCTCCCTGAAGGGTGATGTTGCCAACAATGATATCCTGATCCTTCTCGGGTTTCGCGCCAGCCTTCTCTATTTGAGCAGCCCTGTCTGTCCTGGCCGATACCGTCGCCTCCGTTCCGGCGGCGGCAGCAACGGGCACCCCTTCCTGGACCTCGCCCTCTTCTTCTACAATCTTTCGAAGGCTGAGAGTACCATCAGGGTTCAGGGTGACTCTCGCGTAAAAATCGGCCAGTGATACGGCGCCGATATGGACATAGAGGGGATTATACCCAACATCCATGCTGCTCAGGGAAAGGGCTTTCCACTTGAGAAAATCATCGCCGTTCAGTTTATCTACAGAGGCAAAGTCAGCCATCAGGACCTTGCCCATAAACTTCGCCTTAAGCCCTGTTTTTTCAACTATGGAAATCGTGACCTTACCCGCTGTGTTAATATATCCGCTCGTGGTGTTGATCTTTACCTTGTCAGTGAAATAGGGCTGAAAGGGCCTGATATCAATCCTCTTAAGGTCTATTGCAAGATCGGCGGATACTGGATCAATGGCAAAGGGGCCCTTAGCAGAGATCGTTCCCTTCTTGTTCAGTGCCAGAGAAAGGGCTAATGCGCCTTTGTTCTCCTTTGCCGTTGATATGTTCTCGCATTTCAGGTTGAGGTCTGTTACAGACACGTCCACCGGATGAGGCGCGGCAAGATCACGAAAAGAGGCCTTGCCCTTTTCGATAAGGAACTCATCGACGGACGCCTTGAAGGGCGGGACCTCGTCAGTTTTTGCCGTGGTTTTTGCGGGGGTCTTTGAGTCAGCCCTTGAAGAGACATTTGCCGGGGCCTTCTTGGACGAAACACCCTTTTGTGGAGTCTTCTTCTCTTCAGCAACAAGGGACGCGAGGTTGATACTGCCGTCCTTTTCCCGTTTTACGTTCAGATCCGGGGCTGTAATCACGACCTTCGAGAGATGGGCAGATTTCAGGAGAGGCTCGATAGATGAAATGGAAGCCGTAATTGAGGGCAAGCGAAGAACAGGATGTTTTTGCAAGTCGTCAACTGCAATGTTTTTCAGTGCAATATCCCCGGTTATCACGAGGGATGGCGCTTTGTCTTTAGGCTGCACAAAGGAGATCCTCGACATGAGGTCCATAGACCCGGATCGAAGGATAAAATTAGGCTTAATGGGCAGGTAGGCCATATATTGGGGGAAATCAAGATTTTTTATATCTATATCAAGGTTTGTCTCCCGGGGCTCTGCAAAGGGTTTCGCTTTTCCCGTCAGGATATACGGGGCGCCATTTATATGGGCAGAAAAGGAGGGCTGCACATAGGTATTCACATAGTGCTTTATGTTGGAGATAAAGGGAATGGCAATGTTCATATCCTTAATGGTATGCTGCACCTTCTTCGGGCCATCAAAAAAGTCTATGGAGCCCGCTGAAATAACAATATTATTGACGGAGAAGAGAAGGGGCTTCGCCTTCTTTTCTGTCAGTGGCTTCTTGGGCGCACCCTCCCCTCTCTCTTTCGGCGTAATAAGGTCTGTAAAATTGTAAGATTCATCGTTGTTACGGATTATGCGGACATATGGCCCGGCTATTCTCAGCTCTTTAATAATGATCGCCCGCTTGAAGACCGAAGCGATACTTGCATTGATAAACAGCTCATCAAGGGAGACAAAGGTCTCTGTTTTTCCGCGGTTTTTTATTGCAATGCCCTTCACCGAAACGGAGAGGGTATAAGGGTTCACCTTTATCTGTTTAATAAAGACATCCCGGTTAAGGTTCTCTGAAAGCTTCTTTATAAGAACCGATTTCATAACAGGGGGAACGACAAAAAACCCTATTATCGAAAAGAGTGCAATAAATCCTGTAGCCCATACCAGAATTTTTATTGCCCGGCCCATTTGTACCTCCCTATGAATTAGTCATGATACCATGCTCCGCAACAACGGCATGGTGACGGGGCATTATGATCAATCTTAGGTTTTCCTTTCTGTAATGTCAAGGAATTATACAGATTTTGCGCAGGAGCCAAAAAGAGGAAGATACTCCTCATTTGATTCAACATTGCCACACCTTGGAATTACTTATTCCAATCCGCTCATAAACTGATAAAGGGGGCGCAGCTTATGCATCATCCCTGAAAACTGCTCCGGATTCAAGGCCTGTTCTTTGTCTGAGAGTGCTTCTTCAGGATTTATATGGACCTCGACAATAATGCCGTCAGCGCCGGCAGCAACCGCTGCAAGGCTCATGGGCGACACCAGTTCTGCCTTGCCTGTGGCGTGGGAGGGATCTACAATAACAGGAAGATGGGTAAGTCCCTTTACTGCAGGAACAGCGCTCAGATCAAGGGTATTCCTGGTATACGTCTCGTATGTTCGCATCCCCCGTTCGCAGAGGACCACCCGGTGGTTTCCTTCCCTCAGGATATACTCGGCGCTGTTCAGCCATTCTTCAATAGTAGCATTCATGCCCCGCTTGAGCAAAACAGGCTGATTCGTTTTCCCTACTTCCTTGAGAAGGGAAAAATTCTGCATGTTTCGTGATCCTATCTGTATCATATCTGCATAATCCGCCACAAGGAGAACATCCCTCGGATCAAGCACCTCGGTGACTATGGGCAGCCCTGTTTCTTCCCCTGCCTTTTTCAGGATTTTAAGACCTTTCTTGCCAAGCCCCTGGAAGGCATAAGGAGAACTCCTCGGTTTGAAAGCGCCTCCCCGAAGCACATCTGCCCCTGATTCCTTAACAGCCCAGGCAGTTTCCATTGTCTGCTTCTCGCTTTCAACGCTGCACGGGCCTGCGATCACGACAAGCCCTTTTCCTATCATGACATTTCCTACAGCCACGACCGTTCTTTCCTTCTTGTCAAGCTTGGTCAGTTTCAAACCTCTACCTTTATCCGAAGGGGTATGGAATATTCCGTCGTTCTGTTATAACAGAGGCAACGTATCTGTTGCCATGCCACACTGCCGGTGTTTTAGTTTATGAAAGACGCCGTGTTTCGTCAAGTTAAATTCATACCTATTGCAACTCATCAATACCAAAAAGATTTGGAGAAACAAAAAACTCTCCATATCCTTTACCGGTTTCAATGGGCGGCCTGTAGGTTTTCAGTTTTGTCTTGACAAGTACAGGTAAATACAATACTTTTATAACTCCGTCGGTGCTTTCCTGATACTATCTCGCGGAGTTCCCCTGCAATAAAAATTGCCTCGATGGAAGGATCATAATCGGCCCGGGATTGAAGGGCTGGAAGAGGAGAACCTATGTTAATTACAGTTGCACACAGCCCTGATGCAGACGATGCATTCATGTTTTATTCTCTGGCAAAGGAAAAGATTGATACAGGCAGTTTTACCTTCAGGCACGTCCTGAAAGATATTGAAACCCTTAATCACGAAGCCCTCAAGGGTATATACGAAGTAACCGCCATTTCCTTCCACGCCTACCCCCTGGTTTCAGACAGATACGCCCTTATGACCTGCGGGTCAAGCATCGGAGATGGATATGGCCCGATTATTGTATCCGAGAAACCTATGACTATCAAAGACCTGAAAGGGGCAAGGATCGCAGCCCCGGGACCCCTGACAACAGCGTGCCTGCTTTTAAGGCTTTTTTTACCTGATGCGAATATAGTGCAGATGAACTTCGACGAAATCATATCAGCGATCAAAAGCGGAAAGATTGACGCAGGCCTGATCATTCATGAGGGTCAGATCAATTACATGAAAGACGGACTCCATAAGGTCATTGATCTCGGAGAGTGGTGGCAGGAAGAGACCGGACTGCCCCTGCCTCTCGGCGGGAATGTGGTACGCCGGGATGTCCCGAATGGGAAAGAAGTGGCAAGGCTCATCAAGGAAAGTATCGTCTATTCCCTGGCCCATGAAGATGAGGCCATAGACTATGCCCTTGGATTCGGGAGAGGCATTGAAAAAGATGAGGCAAAAAGATTTGTCCGCATGTATGTGAACGACTTTACTGTGGACATAGGGGAAAATGGTAAAAAGGCCGTTGAATTGCTTCTCCGTAAGGGTTTCGAAGCAGGGATTATTGAGAAAAAAACAACGGTTGACTGGATAGAGGCATGACCGGATGCTCCTCCCTATCCGGAATTGCCGGGAAGGTTCATTCCGGGGAGGCGATCTCTTCGCAGGACGCCCTGCGCCTGCTCTCTCAAGATGTTTCCCTGGGGTATCTCGGAGAACTTGCCCACCTTGTAAGAACGAGGATTCACGGTAACAAGGCCTTTTTTGTGAGAAATCTGCATCTCAACCTTACCAATGTCTGTGCATCAACGTGCAAGTTCTGCTCTTTCAGAAAGGTTGCAGGCGACAGTGCGGCATTTACCCTGAAGATCGAGGACGTGGAAAAACTGATACACCAGGCAGGCAAGGCCGGGGCGAGGGAAGTCCATTTTGTGAATGCCCTTAATCCTGACCTTTCCCTTGAATATTATGTCGATGTCATCAGGGTTATAAAAAAGGTTGTTCCCTATATGACAATCAAAGGTTTTACTGCAGTAGAGGTGGATTTTCTTTCCCGTCTATCAGGGGGTACGTGGGCCTCGGTAATTGATGCCCTTTCAGGGGCCGGGGTGGAATGTCTGCCTGGCGGAGGGGCGGAAATCTTTAATCCAGGGGTGCGGGAACTTCTCGGCACGAAAAAGCTTCCTGGCCGGGACTGGCTTAAAATCCACGAAATAGCCCATTCAAAGGGTGTTCTTACCAACGCAACCATGCTCTACGGTCACTTCGAGGGTCCGGAAGATATTATTGAGCACCTTTCCCTGATCAGGGATCTACAGGAAAAAACAAAGGGTTTTCAGGCATTTATTCCCCTGAAGTTCATGCCCCGCAATACCGAACTCCCCATGAAGGAGTCAAGCGCAGTGCACGATCTTCGTATTACTGCCCTGTCCAGGATATTTCTCAGTAATGTCCCCCATATAAAGGCATACTGGGTCTCCCTGACGCCGGAGATAGCCCAGATAGCCCTTTCCTTCGGGGCCGATGATCTGGACGGGACCATCATGAAGGAACGGATATTCCACGCAGCCGGCGCACAGGTAAAGGAAGGCATGTCTCCTGAAGAAATGAGGGGGCTGATCCATGACGCCGGATTTGAGCCAGTAGAACGGAACAGCTTTTATTCCGAGGTTAAGGCAGGACAGTAAACATTGATACGGATCGGACACATCGATTTCATTAATATGATCCCCCTTGATATCGGCGACTCTGACAGCGCCCTTGTCTTTAAGAAGATCAAAGGCGTACCATCGGACGTAAACAGAATGCTTCTCCATAATGAGGTCGACGTGGCGGTCATCTCCTCCACCTTTTATCTCGAACACAAGGACGAACTTGCCCGGATAGGCACATTCGGGATCTGCTCTGATGGTACTGTAATGAGCGTACTGCTCTTTTCAAACAAAGAGCTCTCCCAGTGCTCCTCCCATGGTATTCTGAAGGTGTTGGAAACACCCCAGTCAGCCACCTCCCTTCTCCTCAACAGGGTAATATTGGAACATACCTACCACCTGAAAAAGATATCTGTTCCTACCCTTGAGGAAGCGGATGCAGTGCTCATGATCGGGAATGATGCCCTGCAAAAATCACAGAATAACGAGTGGCCCTATGTGTATGATCTCGGTCTGGAATGGAAAAGGCTGACCGGTCTGCCTATGGTCTTTGCAGTCCTCGCTGCCAACAGGCATATCATGAAAGAAAAAGGAGAAGAAATAGAGATATATTTGCGGCTCCTTGAAAAAAGGTACGGGGAATCCAGGAAAAATCCCGGGATGGTGGTCCAAAAGGCAATGACGCTCCTGCCCCTGTCTCAAGAGCTTCTCTCGCAATACTTTGCCTGCCTCAGCCATGAAATAGGGGAAAGAGAGGAGCAGTCCCTCGCCCTCTTTGATACACTCATACAAAAACTCAGGGGCTAATAAATCAACAGGAAGATACTATATATGGATCAAAAAAGACTGATTGAAAAACTGGAGAAGATAGCGGTTGGCAAGGCACGGCTCACGGAAAAGGAATGTCTCCTGTCCTTCTCATCCCTTCCCATAGCTGTTTTATTCAAGTATGCCGATATGGTGCGTGAGAGACTGAACGGAAATCTCTGCACCTTTACGATTGACCGGAACATCAATTATACGAATGTCTGTGAAATAAGATGTGCATTCTGTGCATTCAGCCGTGACGAAGGCGACGGGGACGCCTTTGTACTCCCCGTAAAGGAGATACTCGAACGGGTAAAAGAGGCGGAAAAGTTGGGGGCTACACAGATCATGCTTCAGGGCGGCCTCTACAGAAAGACAGGCCTTTCTTACATAACGGAGGTATTCAGGGCAATCAGGGACGCATGTCCGGATATGACCATCCATTCCCTTTCTGCCCCGGAGATAGAATACCTGTCAAAGATTGAGAATAAGTCCCTTGAGGAGATACTGAATATACTGAGGGATTCAGGCCTCTGCTCCCTTCCGGGCGGGGGAGCCGAGATACTCTCAGATGAAGTAAGGACGGTAGTGAGTCCAAAAAAGACCAAAACATCCACGTGGCTCAAGGTCCATGAGACTGCCCATCACCTCGGCATGGCATCTACGGCCACTATGGTCATCGGCCACAGGGAGGACCTGAAGCACAGGGTTGACCATTTATCCCTTATAAGAAACCTTCAGGACAGGACCGGCGGGTTCCGTTCTTTCATTACCTGGATATACCATCCCGGAAATACGGAACTCGGGGGTGAAGCAACCACTTCTGCCGATTACCTGAAAACCATAGCCATCGAGAGACTGTTCCTTGACAATATACCTCATATCCAGGCAAGCTGGATAAGCATCGGGAGGCAAGTTGGGCAGGTGGCCCTTCATGCCGGGGCCGACGACCTCGGCAGCCTTATGCTCGAAGAAAAGGTTGTAAGGGCAACGGGGCACGACTTCATGGCCATGGAAAGGGATGAGATGATCAACCTTATAAGGTCGGCAGGCAGGGAACCGGCTCACAGAAGGACTGATTTCTCGATAATAAAAAGATTCAACTAAAATTTCCGCAATCTTTATAGAAAAACAGCACCACTGCAAAAAAGAAATTTTCTGGAAATATGTCTCGAAACCCCTTTATAGGTGATTCTCTGATTCCATAAATGGTATAATACCCACGTATGTATATAAAAGGCATCCCCAAGCGGTTTCTCCACATCCTGCTGGCCATCATCACCATCATACTGATCGGTACGATTGGTTTCAAAATCATAGGGGGCAGCAAAACCACCTTTCTCGATGCCCTCTATATGACTGCCATCACCATCTCGACTGTCGGTTACGGAGATGTGATAGGCCTTGACGACAAACCCTTCGGAAAGTTGTTTACCATATGCTTCATTTTTGCAGGGGCCGGCACGGTTGCATATCTCTTTACCACCCTTGCTGCTTATATTATCGGAGGAGAGCTGCAAAGGGTCTACAGGAGGAGAAATATGGAAAAAAGGATAGAGAAGATAAAAAACCACTATATCGTGTGCGGCATGGGCATGGTAGGGCTTTATATCGCAAAGGAGCTTCATCAGACAAAAAGGCACTTAATCGCTATTGATATGGATGAAGAGACTATGGAGACATTGAAAGCCCAGAGCCTTAACGTGGACATGATTCATGGCGATGCAACGGAAAATGAGATCCTCGAAAAGGCTATGATTCATAGGGCCAAAGGGCTTTTTGCCACCACCAATTCGGACAATGACAATATAGTTATTGTCTTGACGGCAAAACAGCTCAATCCCGGCCTCAGGGTCATCTCGCGGTGCAATGACACAAAAAATATTGACAAAATACGGCGGGCGGGCGCTGATAAGGTCATAGCACTGAATTACATCGGGGGGCTCAGGATGGCTTCCGAGATGATACGGCCGAATGTGACCTCCTTTCTTGATATCATGCTCAGGGAGGCTGAAGCCCCCATGAGGGTCGAAGAGGTCCATGTTGTCCCCCATTCACCCTACATAGGGAAGCCTATTGCAGCCATTGATTTCAAGAGTCTCGGGAATGCCCTGCTTATATCTGCGAGAAAAAGCAATGGTGAATGGATCTATAATCCATCCCGCGACACCACTATTGAAAAGGGAATGAGCCTTCTTATTATCGGAACCCCGGAGCAGAGGATGCTTCTCCAGGATCTTGTTTCTCCGGAGCATACGAATCTTAAAGCTTGATGCCCTCCTGAAGGCATTAGACCTCTGTCATCCCGCAACAAGCCCTTCCCCTTGTGAGCATCAGCCGGGAGGAAGCGGATCATACCGGTCCATTCTGAAATACTGGAGCAGTCCCTGAAAAACCCTGGATTCTATGGGATCGCGGGCCATGCCGAAAAGATGGGTCGGGCAGGAGCAATCTGAAGAACCGAAATGCGGGACTGTCCAATCTGCTATTGCAGACAGTGCATCTGCGATGGGACATTCGAGGCGCTCGGAAGAACGTACCGCAAGAAGAGCATGTACTTCCCCAACTGCCCTCAATTCATCTATATGCCAGTGATGCTGCTTTCTGAGTCTCCGGTGTCGTTCCATCCGCTTGCTGAGGTTTGCCATGGCTGATCCAGCATAGATGTAAAACCCTTCCCTGAAATAGATCTTCCCCAGACTCCCCACAGAAATTGCAATTCCCTCTTCAAGATAGAGGATAAGGAGATAGCTTCCCCTGTCCCGGGCCTCCTTTTCAATATAACTCCAGGGTACATGAAGTGGTCTGAAATCATCCTTCAAGGAAAGATCATGCTGCCATTCCACGGCCACAGGGATTATCCGGACATGCCTGCGGGCTGCGAGGATGGTTTGGGCAAAAAAGAGGTCCGTGTGATAATCAGGCATAAAGATTTCAGCACAAGGCCAGTGGACAACAATCAGAACCGCTGCCCTTGTGCCCTGTTTCGAGAGCGCTTCAAGTTCCTGCAGGTGCCGGGCACCGCGGGCAGTAATTGCATCGGGAAACATGGCCACCCTCCTGCCAACGAGGGTGCAGGATTTTACCTCCAGATAGATGTCGCCCTGGTCATCATGGAGGAGAAAATCAAACCTGCTATGACCGACGCGCACCTCGGCCCTTTTAATGAGGGCCTTTTCAAGTCCGGGGACTTTGCCCTGTTCAAGGATATAGCGAGCCACATCATTGGTACGATGGGTATGGAGCATGACAGGGATATGGTCCCGCTCAACCGCCACAGCGGTGTAAAGTGTTTTTCTCTGTCCGGAAGTTTTTTCCCGAGTCAGGTAGATTGTAGAGTCCGTAAAGAGAAGTTCCTGGAGTCTCCCCGGGTTTGGGAGGAATGCATTAATTACCCTTCCTTTCAGTTCGCATGTAACGATAAACCGGTTGGGGCGGGCAATAAAGCGTGCCCGATGAATTTCATCAAATAGCCTGAGGATGTGCATCCTGATTGTTCCGTTGTTCAAGGTACCATATTCTGATGAGAATGTGCCAATTTAAAAAGCCCAAGTGTTAAAACAAAGGCGTAAAGGAGACCTTCCATGAGATATCCATGGCAGAAGGGGCAAAAGAAATAAATAATAAATAAATGTGTTGCATTCTAAAAATCATTGTGGGATAATTATAATTGGAAGTTTCGGAAGTATGGTTTATGGTAGTAGTCACAAAATTTATTTTGTAATACCCCCATTAACACAGTTCCGTACTCCTAATTTTCCTAAACGGAGGCTTTATTCATGGCAAAAGGAACTGTAAAGTGGTTTAATGAGTCTAAAGGTTTTGGTTTTATCACAAAAGAAGACGGCGGAGATGTATTTGTTCATTTTTCAGCAATTAACAGCTCAGGCTTCAAAACCTTATCAGAAGGCGACCAGGTAACCTTCGACCTCGTAAGCGGTCAGAAGGGTCCAAGCGCTGCAAACGTAGTAAAACTCTAGACCACAAAAAGGGGTCAGATTCGTCTGACCCCTTTCCAATATCACCCGGAATATCAGACCCCTCAAATTAAGCAATGTTTTTTTGTTAAATTTACGTTTTCTACGAATAATGCAAATCATACTAATTTGACCTGATTTATGGTATACTCTGTTTATGGATGCAAGAAAAAACGCGGCTACAAACAAAAAGGCTTTTCACGATTACCACATCGAAGAAAAGTTTGAAGCCGGCATTGCCCTTACAGGGACAGAGGTGAAATCGCTGAGAGAGGGCAGGGCAAATCTGAAAGAGAGCTATGCTAAGATCAAGGATGGCGAGCTTTTTCTTATGAATGCCCACATAAGCCCTTATTCATGCGGCAATATGTTTAACCATGAGCCGAAAAGGATACGAAAGCTCCTCATGCACAGGAGGGAGATTCATAAGCTTTTCGGCAAGGTGAGGGAACGGGGCTACAGTCTTGTGCCCTTGTCCATATACTTTAACAGCAAGAACAAGGCAAAACTGGAGTTTGCCCTTGCAAAGGGCAAAACCCTTTATGACAAACGGGAATCCATAAAGCGGAAAGATGCGAAAAGGGTTACCGAACGGGAATTGAGGCTACGATGACGGGGGCGATTGGTTTCGACAGGGATGTAAGGGTTAAAGAGGCATGCCGGGTTTTCTGCCGACCCGTAAAAAAGGCGGAACTAAACATAACTGCAGACTCTTACGAGTACGCACTAGCAGCCTAGAGCTGCTACGTCAACCGGGCTTTGCTCCTGCTTTAAGTCCGGACCTGGCGTCATTCAAGCGGGATAGTCTTTCCAGACACCTATACGGAAAAGACGAAACTCTATAGGCGTGGGTGGAGGAAAACCTGTCAGTGGGTGTTTCTTCTTCCGAGATTAAATCGCTGACTAAGCATGTAGGCTTTTTAAGATCTTCTTCTTTGGACGCGGGTTCAATTCCCGCCGCCTCCACCATTTAAGAATACGAGACAGTGCAAGGAAGTACAAAACCCGTTAGAAATAGCGGGTTTTTTGTTGTTGTTAGTCCGAGAAGGTGCTATAAGATTTATTAGAATCCGATGATTATGGGTATATGTTGAGGGGTCGCGTATACCCAAGAGAAATGCCGTATACCCAAAAAGGAGGTTGACCATGCCAAAGCGTATTGTCCCGTTAACGGACATGAAGGTTTTGAAAGCGAAGTCTCAGGAAAAACAGGTCACGTTATTTGACGGGGGCGGCTTATTTCTTCTCGTGACTCCTTCCGGGGGAAAGTTATGGCGGTTCAAGTATCGCTTCGATGGAAAAGAAAAACTTCTTTCCCTGGGGACATATCCAGAAATTAGCCTTGCAGATGCCAGACAGCGAAGAGACGAAGCCCGGAGACAGATAGCACATAACATTGACCCTGGAGCCGTCCGTAAAGCCATGAAGCAGGCAGAGACCGCAGAAACAGAGACTTTTGAGGTGATAGCCCGTGAATGGCATACAAAATTCACGCCTACATGGACACCTGGATATGTTGTTACTATGCTTAGCCGCCTTGAGCGTGATATTTTTCCCTGGATAGGAACGCGCCCGATTAATGAAATAAAAGCCCCTGAACTTCTCGCAGTTATCCGTAGGGTAGAAAGCCGGGGCGCATTGGAGACGGCGCACAGGATCAGGACCATTGCCGGGCAGGTTTTCAGATACGCAGTAGCAACAGGAAGGGCGGAGCGTGACTGTTCCGGTGATCTTAAAGGGGCCTTGCCTCAACCTGGAGAAAAGCATCATGCAGCGATTACAGACCCGAAAGAGGTTGCACCCCTTCTCAGGACAATAGACGGCTATCAGGGGCATTTTGTCGTGAAGTGTGCCTTGAGACTTGCGCCCATGTTCTTTGTGCGTCCTGGAGAACTAAGGAACGCAGAATGGGAAGAGGTTGATCTTGATGAAGCGGCCTGGAGCATCCCTGCACACAAAATGAAAATGAAGCAAGCACATATAGTGCCTTTATGCTCTCAGGCTGTAGAGATATTGAAAGAACTGCAACAACTGACCGGGGCAAGCAAATATGTCTTTCCATCTGGCAGATCGTTTGCAAGACCGATGAGCAATAATGCGATTCTTGCAGCACTTCGACGCATGGGGTATGACAAGGAGACTATGACGGGACACGGATTCCGGGCAATGGCACGAACTATTCTTGATGAAGTCCTGCAAGTAAGACCTGATTTCATAGAGCATCAACTTGCCCATGCTGTGAGAGACCCGAATGGCAGGGCCTACAATCGAACAGCGCACCTTGTAGAGCGCCGGGAGATGATGCAGTTATGGGCGAACTACCTTGACGGACTGAAACGAGGGGCTCAGGTATTGCCTTTCACTAAAACAGGCTTCAAACCTTTATAGTTAACCAGAAGGACAATCATGATAGTTGTTTACCTCAATTCTCTTCTGTTAACCATATGATAGATTAAGGTTAACTGATAGGGATAGTCCACTCCTGTCCGTCCTCTTTCGCAGG
>PNOM01000012.1 GCA_013824835.1 Syntrophus sp. (in: bacteria)
GTATAAAAAAGGCGATAAGTTGATTTTTAAAGGAGAATCATATATGATCGCAAATGGTTCTTGGGAAAAAAAGACAGGAATAACAGAAATAGTTATTGACGTCGACGACAAGCCTGGTTACATATATGTGGCAGCAGAAGAAGGGAAGAAGATTGAGGTATCGGTATATAGATTTTACTGAAATATTTAATGATAGCGTGAATAAGTTTATCTATCCCCTATTTTGTATTGCAACTTCCTAGAATTGGTGTTATAAGAAATCCTCGTATTTATTGAGGTTTAAGAAACGAACCGCCAACGCCAATCGGAAACATACTATAATATCAATTCATTGCCGACGACAGAAGAAATGCCGAAAATCGAGTTTCGACGTTTCCTACAGGCCTGCTTGCGAACGTAGGTAAACACCTTTTGTCGCAATGAGTTAGGGGAGGCTCCAAGGCGCTTTGAGCACGGGTTTTCGAAAACGCTTCAAATGTGGTGGCCCTGAAGCGCCGAATTGAATAAAGCCGATCTGCTTTGTCGTGCTTCGGCCATCACTCGCACGGATGTACACAAGCATAGGGCTCGGCGAATCGCGAGGAAAAGACAAGTTGGCCCACAAAGTTTCTCTTTTCCATTTCTGTCTTTCATGGTATAATACACCAATAGCATGAAAGCAATCCTCGTTACACATCAAAAGGTTACCGATGAGCAAGGGAATACTATCGAGGTTAAAGTATGGAGATTGTCGGAGCCGAAGGAAGACAAGCCACATGGTTACCGCTATTCCTTGGCGTATATTGTCGATGGCGAGCGGGTTGTTGGCTATGACAATGGGGAAGGCAAGGGCGACCACAGGCATTATGGGAGGAAAGAAGAGCCCTATTTCTTCGAAAGCATAGACAGGCTTTTTGATGATTTTCTTGAGGATGTGAGGAGGTACAAAAAATGAAGGTAAAGAAAGTCCGGGTTGGTATCAGAAGCGTTGAGAGCGTTCTTGACGATGCGAAAGAGACGATGAAAATACTTGAACGGGGAGAGCACGTGCAGAAAGAGGCCGGGGTGTATTTTGCCAGCTTTGAGGCTTTTCGTAAGGCGCTGACGCCGAAGCGGCTTGCCCTACTGCATGTCATAAAAACCTCTAAGCCCAAGTCCCTTCACGAGTTGGCTGAGATCACTAAAAGGGACATTAAAAACGTGTCAGAGGATGTGAAGTACCTTGAACAGATAGGGCTTATCGAGAAGCGGGGAGACCGCAGGGAAGTTGTCCCGTTCATCGGTTATGATAGGATTGCCCTTGAAATCGCCATTTAGAGTGTTCGCCACCCGGCGAATTTTTCCTGGAAGGCTGGCCGCTGGAGATTGTCCCGCTTGATTTTACCGGCAAAGCCCCGTCAACGTGCGTCTTCCTTAGGGATATCCGCAAGAACACGCCGGATGTTTGCCATTACGACCGGTGTTCTGGGTGCACTCCTTTCGTGTGGTGTTTACGTTCAGGATATAAAGCGTTAATTTGTTTGGGGCTACTTTGCTTGACGCGAAAGAGACGATGAAAAGGCTTGTCAGAGCGAGAGCGCCTGGCGCAGGCCGTCTTCTATTTTATCGAGATCACTTGGTTTCAGGCTTCCCACCTTTTGATGGAGCCTGCTCTTGTCTATTGCGCGGAGCTGATCGCATACGACGACGACATTCCGTCCGAGGCACTCCACTTCTATTGCTAATGGGGGCCTTGGTGTGCCCGATGAAGAGAGGGGGAGCGCAAGAACGGTCCTCCGGGCATCATTAATGGGGGTTGCACCGATGAGAACACAGGGTCTTTGTTTTTTTATCTCTGAGCCTACCGTGGGATCGAGATTAACCCAATATATATCACCACGCTTCAGGCTCAATGCCGTCTCCTGCGGTAATGTCCCACTCCGCCATGTCCTTATTTAAGGCTTCATCCTTCTCGACTGCCAGCGCACATTGAAAAAGCGCTTCTTCCCTGCGGTTGATCTCCTGTTCCAGGAGGTCCTTGACGACCTGGCTCCGTCTTCTCGCAGGAATAACAGATTTCATTCGTTTCACAAGGTCGTTAGGCAGGGAGACCAGTATTTTCTCCACAATAAAATAACTCCTTTGTATATTGTATGTCTATTATCCGCGCTTGATTCAATTAATTATTTTGCCATAAGGTCTTCCGGAGCCGTTTCTTGCAGAAGATGTAGGCACACATCTCGACGAAGTGCTTAACGCTATCTTGAGAGCTTTGGCGAACCTTCAGAGAGGATAGGAAGTTAAAGACAATTCAGGCACATTCGCTGAATCCGCATGAATGACACACGGAACAGCCTCCTTCATGCTCGATCTTTCCGCCGCACTCGCGGCATGCCCCCTTAAAGAGCGTTCTCTTTTCCATTTTCTCTCCATGACCAGCAGAAGACACATGATTCCGAATGGCTTTGGCTACTGCATCGGCGCAGGAAAGGACCTTGTTTACACCGAATCCGGAATGGGAATGGCAGGAGATGTCCATGAGCTGCTTTATGACTTGGTCGGGCTGAACCCCGCTCCTCCAGGCGAGCGAAACCATCCGACCAATGGCCTCGCTTTGAGAAGCGGCACAGCCGCCGGCTTTGCCCATGGTGGTAAAGAGCTCGAACAGTCCGCCTTCATCTTCATTTATGGTAACGTAGAGAGGTCCGCAACCGGTCTCCATCCGGTATGTCCAGCCTTTGAGGGACAGAGGGCGGTCGCGAACGATTTTTTCCGCCCTTTCATCCTGTTCCTGTGGTGTTTTTCCAGTAGAAAGGACCTGATTCTCCCTTGATCCGTCACGATATATTGTAACGCCCTTGCAATCCAGCTTATAGGCAAGTTCGTATACCTTCCTGACATCCTCTACAGTAGCGGTTTTGGGAAAATTGACTGTTTTGCTTACTGCATTATCCGTGTTCTTCTGGAATGCTGCCTGCATCCGGATATGATCCTCCGGGGTGATGTCGTGGGCTGTAACGAAAATATTGCGAATATCAGAAGGAATCTCCTCGATATCCTGAATCGTACCATGCTCGGCAATCTTCTCCATGAGGGCCTTTGAATAAACGCCCCCTTTTTTGGCCATATCTTCAAAGAGGGGGTGGACTTCGACCAGAATATTGTTATCCAGTACCTGCCGCACAAAGGAGACTGCAAAAATCGGTTCGATCCCGGATGAGGCATTCGCAATAATGGAGATCGTTCCTGTGGGGGCAATGGTGGTCACCGTGGCGTTCCTGATCAGAGGTTTTCCTTGCTGAGAAAAGAGCGAGCCTTCGAAATTAGGAAATGCACCCCTATCCCTGGCCAAACCCCTGGAAGCATCGTGTCCTTCGTCATTGACAAAGGCCATTACCTTTTCACCTAATTCGATCGCATCCCCGGAGCTATAGGGAATCCCCAGGGTGATGAGCATATCGGCCCACCCCATGACGCCGAGGCCGACCTTTCTGTTGCCATAGGTCATCCGGGCAATCTGCGGCAGGGGATATCGATTAAGTTCAATCACATTGTCCAGAAAATGTACGGCCAGATGGATGGTTTCTTTGAGCCGCTGCCAGTCGACATGACCATCTTTTACCATTAAGCCCAGGTTGATTGATCCCAGGTTGCAGGATTCATAGGGGAGCAAGGGCTGCTCGCCGCAGGGGTTTGTCGATTCGATCGCGCCGATATGAGGGGTGGGATTGTCCCGGTTCAAGCGATCAAGGAAAATGATGCCAGGCTCTCCATTCTCCCATGCATGTTTAACGATAAGGTCAAAGACATCTATGGCCTTCAATGTTCCGGCAATTTCCCTGTTCCGGGGATTGATCAGGGGATAGGATTCATCCTGTTCCAGTGCCTCCATAAAGGCCTCGGTCAAACCCACGGAGATGTTGAAATTATTCAACTGATTCTGATCGGTTTTGCATCCGATGAACTCCAGGATATCCGGATGATCAACCCGCATTAGACCCATATTTGCGCCCCGCCTCGTACCGCCCTGTTTGACCGTCTCTGTGGCAATATCAAAGACCCGCATGAAGGATATGGGTCCGCTCGAAATACCTGCTGTTGACTGGACAACATCATTTTTGGGGCGGAGATTGGAAAAGGAAAAGCCTGTCCCTCCCCCTGATTTGTGAATAAGGGCGGTCTGTTTTACCGCGTCGAATATCTCTTCCATGGAATCCCCGACAGGGAGCACAAAACATGCAGACAACTGACCCAATTCGCGGCCTGCATTCATGAGGGTGGGAGAATTGGGCAGGAACTCAAGATTGGCCATGATAGTATAAAACCGGTGTGCCAGGGCTGAGGTGTCAGTATTATTATCAAACTTTTTATCAGCATGGGCAATTGCATCTGCAACACGGCGGAACATATCGGCAGGCGTTTCAATGACGCGGCCATGCTGGTCTTTTTGTAAATAGCGCCGCTCCAGAACCGTTACGGCGTTTTTTGATAACCGCGGAATTATGGATTGATGAGCGTTCATTATGCTACCCCCTCTTAATACGGCAACAACACATTTATATAAATAACAGTACTATATGTAGTATGAATAATCACTATAACCACTATATATAGATTTCGTCAAGGGGAAACTTACCCTGAGTTTCCCCGGTTTTCCTTATAATATCTGTTCAAGCTGCCGGATAAAGCGCGCACAGTTGAGCAGGGGGCAAGCAGCGTTCGGCTTCATGGAGCTATAAAACCTTGGAAACCCAAGGTGTTGATAGGATGCTCTTATTGTGTTATTCATATTGAATATATCATGCTGAAAAGCAAATTCCTATCAGTGAGTTCGAACAGTTCCCTTCAAATAGCGAGATTTCTTGGCTGGACGATATTGGCGTTCATCATGTATTCGGCGATCAGCGCCGTTGTTTTCCTCGTCAGTCAGGTTTTATTGCAAAAAGGAATCACCCCCAATTTGCCGTGGATCGCCGCCGTGCAAGAACATTTGTACTTCAGCGGGGCAAGAAATATCTGGCAGGCACAACCAGGCTGCGTTGTATTCGACCAGGATTTGATCTACAAGCCCAAAGACGGCGCATGCCAGTTTGACAACGTTGAATTCAAAACAGTCCAGAGGTTCTCTCCTGAAGGCCGCTATACAGGCCCCAAGCCAGACGGGATGGGCATTGCCGTGCTTGGGGATTCCCATGCCGTGGGCTGGGGGGTAGGAGATGAGGAGACTTTTGCGGCGGAGCTACAAAGGCTAAGCGGTCGCCCTGTTTACAACCTGGCGGTTTCAAGCTATGGCACGGTCAGGGAGCTGATGCGGCTGGAAAAATCCGGCCTCCTTGACAAGATTGATACCATTGTTATCCAGTACTGCGATAACGACCTGGAGGAAAATATGGAATTCCGGCCTGCCTCCCCTCAGGCCAACCAGCAAAAATTCTCAACCATTATCCACGCCCGTCAAGCATCTTTATCCAGCAAGCTCAAACATCTCAGCAAAGGTTACCGGTTCACTTTCAGGACACCCTATTCCAGCCTTAAAAAGAAATTGTTCACCAGGGCGCCAGATGATTTTTCACGCCACTACCAGCCTTTTATCGCCGCCCTTGGCAAACATGATGTATTAAAAACCAAGCGCATTATCGTCTTTTACAGCAACGCGCATGGAGACAAGCTCCGCTCTTTTCCGGTGGGTAAAGACCGTCAATTGCCTAATGTTGTGTTTGTTGACCTGGATCTTGAGCGGAATGACTACTATCGGATTGATGGACACCCGACCCGTGCAGGGCATAAGAAAGCAGCCCGCCGCTTGATGGATATCCTCTAATCACTGCGGGGTCAGTTCCCCGCCCCTTGGGGCGTATACAATTGCTGAGTACAGTGCTTTTAGATACCCCGCTGCTTGCGGCGGGGAGGTTCATTTTTCCGTTCCGGCCAATCTCTGAATCCAGGTCAAAATGATGAAATATCCGACAAGTTATTGAGCACGGCCTTCCGCCAAGGTGAGGAATAAAATTATACATGAGAATGACCGTGAGAAGGGTTGCGAAAGAATTGCTCACTTCCATGGTGAAGCGAGCTTCGTGGTATGGGCTTGCAAGAAAATCAATTAAATGCGAAAGAGGGGATTTGAACCCCTACGGTTTAACCCGCTGGATCCTAAGTCCAGTGCGTCTGCCAGTTCCGCCACTCTCGCCTGTTTGCTATCTATTTAACATCATTTAAGGTAATTTATCAACCAGTGAATTGTGGAATGTGAATTGTGGAACTGTGAATTGTGGAACAGTTCTATGTTCAACGCTCTATGTTAAGGGTTGAAGGTTTTTAGGCCTCTGTCTTTAGCTGTTTACTAACGACTAACGACTGCTTTTATCTTGTACGTATTGTTTTAAAAACGCCAGGTCCTCGTCGGTAAACCCTTCCCATGCAAAGGGGAAAAGAGCGTTGTTCTGGTAGATCGCGTCTTCTGAAATGGGGTAGCGGGCATGCATATGGTATGTGTCAAAAAGCGGGGTATGGGGTATGGGGGTATATTCGGCAATGTGGGTTCTTACTCCGAGGCCCGAAAGGTAGTCTATGGAGGCCTTTACGTCCTGCCATTTCTGGAAAGGAAGGCCGGATAGTATGTAGGCGCTGATTTGATCCATGGAGAATCCCCCCTTCGAAAGATGGCCCAGTGCCCGTTCAAAGACCTTAAGATTAACCTTTCCCCCTGTGGATACCTGAAGGCCTGCGTCGATGGTCTCGAGGCCGATTCGCACCTCCTGAAACCCGGCAGAGAAAAGCAGACAGGCGAGCTCCTCATCTATAAATGCAGCGTTTATGGCATTCGGATTATATATTTCGATGGGGAAGGGGAGCGTGGAAACCTTTTTCAGCAGGGGTTTTGCAAAAAGGGCGCTTTTGTAGAGGAGGCTATCGTCGTAGATGATGTATCTTTTTACCCCGTATTCGTGCCAGTAGCATATCTCATCGACTACGTGTCCCGCATCCCTTCGGACGATACGGGGGTGCATGTAGGGGGTTGCACAGTATGTACAGGCGAATGCGCATCCGTAGGAGGTCAGGAGGGGGACAAAGGGAATGTCGTTGTACAGATCGTATGCAGGGTAAGGAATATCATGGAGATCATAGGGCGAGGGTTTAAAAGAGAGCGCCAGGGAGAATCTGTTTTCTATAAATGCATAGAGCCGCTCTATCTCATTATGGCGAACAACAAGGTCTGCCTTTGACATCCGGATTATGGCCTGATCATAGCAGAGGGTCGGATAAATGCCCCCGACGATGATCTTAGAGGAAGGAAAGAGTTCCCGTGCGATTTCCACCACTTCCTGAGTGCCCGGATACCAGTATGTCATGATAGAGGTAACCAGGATGAGATCAGGGGGTTCCAGGATGGAGAGTTCCGCGGCAAGCTGTTCTTTAGATATGCCGTAACGCTTGAGGCGTTTATGTATCCCTCTCAGCGGCAGCAGGTGACCCACCTTTTCCTTTATGAACGGGCCCCTTCCATCGGCCTTTCTTTTTTCTTCCACGGTCCTCATGCAGTCAATGAGGCGGATATCCATATTATTCTTTCGCAGGATGGCCCCTACATAAAGCAGGCCCAGAGGACTTGACCAGAAACTATAGGCAGAATAATCGTATATATACGGATTTATTAGGAAAACAGATAATTGTTTCACGTGAAACGCCCCATCCTATTTGCGCCGTTTTTTTAATGTGAAGATTTTGACGAAGATAAGACCGAAAATAAATCCCCCGATATGGGCATACCACGCAACACCCGCGCTGTAGGAAAAGAAGATCTGCATAAGAAACCAGATGGTGAGAAGCAGAACAGCAGGCACCTCGACAATTTTGATAAGAACAATGATGATGAGAATGGTTTTTACCCGGGCGAGAGGGAAGAGAACGAGATAGGCGCCAAGGATGCCGGATACTGCGCCGCTTGCCCCTATCATGGGAATATCAGAAGAGGGATCGTAGGAAAGCTGAAACAGGGCAGCCGCGATGCCTGACAATAAATAGAAAAAGAGAAAGCGTTTGCGGCCCATGGTATCCTCCACGTTGCCGCCGAAGATCCACAGATAGAGCATGTTCCCGATGAGGTGCAGAGCGCCCTCGTGGAGGAACATGGAGGTAAAGATCGTGAGTACATTGTGAGGCATGAGGTTCCATTGAGAGGCTATGGAAAGAAGCTCCCTGGGGATCAGGCCGAACTGCTTACAGAGAAGCTCTTCCTCTGCCCCGCGGAGGAAGAGCTTCTGCCATAAAAAAAGTAACATGTTTACAAAAATAATACTTGTTGTTATAATTGGAAAAGCGCGTTTTGGTATGGTGCCTTTGATGGGTATCATCGTGAATGTCTTACCATGTGCATTGTACCATGTCAAAATATGGATAATGGAGCAGCCTATGCCAGAGTTGAGAAAAGACCCGATTATTGACCGGTGGGTTATCATTTCCACAGAAAGAGGGAAAAGACCTGTTTTTTTTGTAGAGGAGGCGGCCCCATCAAAGGCCGGTATGTGCCCTCTTTGTGCGGGCAATGAAAACATGACTCCCCCTGAGGTGTATGCCATAAGAAGAGACCTGTCGCCGCCCAACAGCCCGGACTGGATGCTCCGGGTTGTGCCCAACAAGTTCCCTGCCCTCAGGATTGAGGGTGCATTGAACAAAGAAGGCGTGGGTCTTTACGACAGGATGAATGGTGTCGGCGCCCACGAGGTTGTCATTGAAACCCCGCACCATTCAGAGATGTTGTCCCATATGGAGGTAGAGGATATTGAGAATGTATTCATTGCCTGTAAAGAACGGTGTCTGGATCTGGCAAAAGATAAAAGATTCAAGTATGTCATGGTGTTTAAAAACCATGGATCAATTGCAGGCGCTTCCCTTGAGCATTCCCATACCCAGCTTATCGCTCTTCCTATAGTGCCGAGGAGGGTAATAGAGGAGATAGAGGGAGGTCTTGCCTATTACCGGTATAAAGACAGATGCATCTTCTGCGACATAATCGCCCAGGAAAAGGAAGAGGGGGTGAGGGTCGTGTTTGAGAACGAGCATTTTATCGCGGTTTCTCCTTATGCGTCCCGGTTTCCCTTTGAGACCTGGATAATGCCGAAAAAGCATGAAGCCTGTTTTGTATCAAGAGACAAGGAAGACAATTTCTATTCAGCAGCAGAAGCGCTCTCCGTAATTCTGAAAAAATATAACAAGGTCCTCAATTCACCACCCTATAACTTTATGATTCACAGCGCACCCTTCGGAAACGGCGAAATGCACCATTATCACTGGCACATAGAGATTATACCAAGGCTTACGAAAATGGCAGGATTTGAATGGGGAACCGGTTTTTATATAAACCCTACCCCGCCCGAGGAGGCTACAGAGTATCTCAGAGAAACGAGTATATAGGGGGTTTATATGAAGGTGCTGGTCGCATCTCCTGAAATATTTCCTTTTGTGAAAACAGGCGGTCTTGCGGATGTTACGGGTGCGTTGCCAAAGGCATTAAAAAAGTTAGGGGCCGATGTTCGGGTTATACTGCCGAAGCACAAGGGGATTGAGGAACAGAAATTCCCTATGAACTATAAAAACCTTAAGATATCATGTCAAATATCACAGTCCTCAGTCGAGGGAGAAATTGTGGAGAGCGAGTACGACGGCGTTACTGCCTATCTCGTGGAACAAGATGAGTATTACTTCAGGGATTATCTCTACAGCACGCCCGATGGCGACTACCTTGACAATGCAGAAAGATTCATCTTTTTTGCAAAAAGCATCCTTGAGGCCATCAAGGTAACAGGCTTTGTGCCCGATGTCCTCCACTGCAATGACTGGGAAACGGCCCTTGCCCCGGTATTCCTCAAAACCGCCTATAAGGACGATCCTGTACTCAGAGACATAGCAACCATTTTTACCATCCACAACCTCGGTTATCAGGGCATTTTCTGGCACCACGACATGCACCTCCTTAATATAGGCTGGGAATATTTTACCCCTGATTACCTTGAATTTTTCGGCAACATCAATTTCTTAAAAGGCGGGATTACATTTTCTGATGTTATTAACACGGTGAGCAAGAGATACAGCGAGGAGATGCAGACGCCGGAGTTCGGCTGTGGTCTTGAAGGTATATTGCGTACAAGAAAAAACGATCTCTATGGCATTGTAAACGGGATAGACTACGAAGACTGGAATCCGGAGACGGACCTGTTTCTTCCTGCACGATATAGTATGACCGATATGAAGAAAAAGGTTCTTTGCAAGGCTGCCCTGCAGGAGGCCTTCGGGTTGCCGGTAGACAAAAAGGTTCCTCTCGTGGCAACCATATCGAGGTTTGCTGATCAGAAGGGTTTT
The DNA here is from genome assembly GCA_013824835.1 of Syntrophus sp. (in: bacteria). Taxonomy (GTDB): domain Bacteria; phylum Desulfobacterota; class Syntrophorhabdia; order Syntrophorhabdales; family Syntrophorhabdaceae; genus PNOM01. The sequence continues at coordinate 10,318 of PNOM01000012.1, forward strand.
GATCTTATTTCTTCAAGCCTTGAGGAGATAACCGCCATGGGGGTACAATATGTGATTCTCGGAACCGGGGAAAGAAAATATCACGAGCTTTTCACAGAGCTGGCAAAGACATTCCCCAGGTCATTTTCTGTGAGGATTGCCTACGACAACGCCCTTGCCCATCTGATCGAAGCAGGTGCGGACATATTCCTCATGCCTTCAAGATATGAGCCATGCGGTCTCAACCAGCTCTATAGCCTCAAGTATGGAACGGTTCCGGTAGTAAGGGGTGTAGGAGGCCTTGAGGATACTATCGTAGACTACACGTTAACCCCCGATAAGGGAACCGGTTTTAAATTCTATGATTATACAAAAGAAGCGATGCTTGATGCCCTGCATAGGGCGGGCACAGCCTATGAGAACAAAGATGTATGGCGCTCTCTCACCGCACAGTGCATGAAGGCCGATTTCTCCTGGAAGCGTTCTGCACAGGAATACCTTGACTTATATGGAAAAGCAGTCAACAAGCATGAACCCCATTGAATTATTCGGAAAGATTATCGAGATATCTCACTCAAATCTGGAGATATCGTCTCGCATAAAATCAATCCTCAACATTATAAGCCAGGATCTTCACTATGAAGAGGTCATGGCCTATACCCTTGATCAGGACAAAAGGCTTACATGCCGGTATTTGAATGACAGGAGCACCTTATTCCCCATACTGAACAAGTACAGATGTCGCGTAGGCGAGGGAATTGCGGGAGGTGTAGCCCAGAAGAGAGCCCCTCAGCATTTCACATCAAGGGATATTCCGCCCCGATTCGGATGTCTTTTTTACCCTGAATTAGACGGGCAGATTGAACGATTTAAGTCTTTTGCCTTTCTTCCCCTGTCGGACGACAGTTATCTTTACGGTGTTCTCGTTGCAATTTCAACAAGGGAGGCAATACAGGATTCCGAAAAAATCCTTCTTTCCATGCTTTCAAGGGAAATAGGGGGTATTCTGCGCACCTATTCCCTTATCATTGAATCAAAGAAGCGAATCAGCGAGCTTGCCACCCTGTCGGAGCTTGGAAGGGTGCTCGCGTCAGATGTGGAGCCCGAAGAACTCCTGAAGAACATTGCTCTTATAGTTGCAAAAGCCCTGAGCGCACAATTTGTTACCATTAAACTGGAATATCCCTTTCTCCGCATCGGATCCCAGAGATTTACCAATGGGACCATTGAGCCCTTAATGATGCAATATGTGAATGAAATGGAAATCGAGTCAATAAAAAACAAAAGGTCGATGTCGTTAAAAGATCATATCTCTGAGGCAGAAGAGGGTCATCTCAGGTTTTCTCTCCATACTTCACCCATGATGTCGAAGAACCGCATTATCGGGGCGATCACAATGGGTGCTTCAAAGGCTCAGTATTTTATTGCTGAAGAAGACGGCCGGTCCCTTATTAATACAATATCCAACTATATGTCCAACGGGCTTGAAAATACCCTGCTGAACAGGCGACTCAGGGATGTGGTGAGAGAGCTGAACGATGCCCAGAAAAGACTTATCGAGCAGGAAAAACTGAAGAGTCTTGGAGAGATGACTGCAAACATTGCCCATGAGATCAAAAACCCTCTTGTAATAATAGGCGGTTTTGCAAAGAGGCTTGCAAAAAAGACCCATCTGGACCAGACTGAAAACAGATATATAGATATTATCTTAAAAGAAGTAACCCGTCTCGAATCGATTCTTAACGAGGTTCTTAATTATGTAAAAGAAGGGCCGACATTGACGGGGGCATGCGATATAAACAGCTGTATAGACGAGATTATATCACTTTTTGCGCCTGACAGTACGTGGAAAGATATTAAAATTGAGAAAATGTTTGATAATAAGCTGGATCCTGTAATCTGTGACAGCCAGCAGATTAAGCAGGTTTTTATTAACATACTCATGAATGCCTTCGAGGCCATGGACGGGAGGGGAACAATAGAGGTAAAGACAGAACAGTCTGTAGTGAATGGGAAGATGTTTATGTCGGCTGCCATTTCCGACACCGGCGGAGGCATAGACCCATCGATTATGGAGAATATTTTTAATCCTTTTTTCACGACAAAGGAAAAAGGAACAGGGTTGGGTCTTGCCATATCGAACAAGATCGTAACAAACAACAACGGCCGTCTGGAGATAAAGAATATGGTAGGCAAGGGGGCAACGTTTATTGTGTATCTTCCCTTAGAAAATAAAACAGGAGAGGGGTTTGTATGAAAAAGATAAAACTGTTGATTGTTGATGATGAGGAGAACATAAGAATCCTTTTTAAAGAGGAGCTCGAGGACGAGGGATATGAAGTGGAAACGGCCTCGAACGGGTTTACGGCTCTGGAAAAATTCAGGAAAGGCACATTTGATCTGATAGTGCTGGACATAAAGATGCCCGGTATGGATGGGATACAGGTCTTGAACGAGATTAAGAACATTAATAAGGACCAGCCCGTGATCCTCTGTTCGGCCTATGGTGAGTTCAAACAGGATTTCTCAAGCTGGGTGTCTGACGAGTATGTGGTAAAATCGGCAGATACGGGAGAGTTGAAACAGACGATAAAAAATATACTCAGTCTCTAAGTCCGCCAGAGGCCGCACCTCATTTATATGTATACCTTTGTCTGCATAAGAAGTGTAAACGGAAAAGAGAAAACATTTTCCTGGTGTCGTGCAATTCGCAGAAAAACCTTGATATTGAGGTATATAAAATCATATTATAGAGCATCGGGGGTGTAGCTCAGAGGGAGAGCATCTCGTTCGCAACGAGAGGGCCGCGGGTTCAATTCCCGCCACCTCCATATTCGGAAATACGCGTGTTAAATGCTATTTGACTTTCAAATAATATATAGATTATAATCACAGCATGAAAAAATATATAGCCCTCTTAATAGTATTCACTATGTTCTCGTGCAGTTACATACCCTTTATGGGGAAGAAAACAGGTAAGCCTGCTGACACAGCCAAGACGACAGACAAGGCAAAGCCGCAAAAAGCGGACAAGGGAGAAGAGATTAGAGAAGTAGTCGACCCTAAGCCGGGGGATATTCAGCTCCTGGATGGTATCGAATATATATATACAAAGAACAAAAAATTTATGCTCACACCTTACGAACCGGAGTATGTGTGGGTTCGAAAGGATCAGTACACTCCCGGTCTTGGCGAGACGGTAGCGTCTGCCTTCAGCGGGGGAGACAAGAAGACGAGAAGTGAACTTGAGGCGCGTCTTGCAAAACTTGAGGAAGAAAACAAAAAGAAAGGCATTGCCCCTCAGATGGGATACCCGCAACAGATGGTGGCGCTGCCGCCCGGTATGGGTTCTTTCCCCGGAGGCATGTATATGCAGTCTATGATAACATTCAGTTACCCGTCGCCAAAAATGAAAAGACGGGTTATTGTCCTTCCAATGGAAGATCAGACAAACTACAAAGAAGAACATCTTGGCGAGCTGTCTACAAGGAGGCTTGTGTCAAGGCTTGAAAACACAAATGCCATTATTTGTATTGACCCGAATACCACAAATATTAAGGGATCTCTTACAGAGCCCATGAATATGAAAACACTGAATGAAGTCTACGGCGTTCAAGCGATTATAAAAGGGTCAGTCTCTGATATTTTTACCAGTACGTCCAAAATTGAAGGAAAAGACGATCGGGAAACGTCTTTTGCCATATCAAAAATGAGTCTTGAAATATTTAACACAGAAACAGGAACGGTGCTTAAGAACCTTTCAGGGAGAAATCCTGTTTTTCTTTCCCGTGAAAAGGGTGATCTGAGTTCGGAAAAGGCAAAAGTCAAGGCTATAGACCTTTCCATTGAGATTATCGCCGATGACCTGCTCAAGAGTATTCTTGCCATTGACTGGCATGCACGGGTAGCTTCAGCAGAAAACGGCAAAGTGTATATTAATGCAGGAAGACTTTCCGGTCTCGAAAAAGGTGGAACACTCGAGGTATATTCAACAGGCGAACAGGTAGTTGATTCAAAAACGAACGCTCCTCTTGGAAGAGTGAAGGGTCGCTATGTAGGGGAGTTGAAGGTAGAAGAACTTTTCGGTGTTGATGCGTCATGGGCGAAGCCTGTCAAGGGAACTGTTTTTTCCCCTTCAGACCTCGTATATTTGAAAAAAGACTGATCATCCATAATTTCTGATCCTCATTTAAAAATCTTATATATAAACCGCGGCCGCTGAAAAGGGTCGCGGTTATGGTCAAATATTGCGTATCAATTAATGAAGAAAATAATTTTCGCGAAAGTAAATACCATTTAAAAAACTACGCCGCAATCATAAAAAAGAGCACGCATATATAGTTTATTTATTCCTTCTACAATGCCAAGAAGAGCGCCGCCCTTATCCTGATTTTGATTGGCCCATGAATGATGAAGTGCATCATAATTCCAATTCTAACTCAAAGCCCTATCTTCGTTGCCTTCGTCATCAGATCCTTGATGTACTGCTAAAGCACACCTTCGTCGCCTCTTCCTTGTCGCCTTGATATCATCTATGATTTTGAATTGGAATAATACATAATCTTAATTTCCGCTAAAATGCATTTCAAGCGCCTGTGATGCAGCCGTTCCCTCTATGAAGGTTATGAGTCTCAGTGAGCCTCTTATGTGCAGCCTGACGCATTCTACGAGGTCGCTTGTAAGGCAGTCAGCACAATAAAGTTCTGGATGTTGAGTGCAAATAAGCTGATCGGCCGAGACCTGAAACTCACACAAGAAGTTTTATTTTGAAATAAGAAAAGCGAGTAAAGCCCCTGACAAGATCACATAAAATATATCAACCTTTTTCAGAAGGGCAGCGAAAGATGCGAGTCCAACAGAAATCCGCAAAAGGTCCCATGGAACAAGGGATGAAAACTTAAATGTCATAAAAAGAAGGAGACCGAGAAATGTCGCAAAAAGCCCTTTTGTAGCGCCCATAAAATAGGGATTGCTTTTAAAACGGTCAAATAAAGGAGCGGCAAAAAGGAGAGCTACAAAGGAAGGTGTAAATATGGCAAGGGTGCTAATCACGGATCCGATAAACCCTTCTACCATATAGCCGATGAACGTTGCCGTAATCACGATTGGTCCCGGGGTAATCTGACCGAGGGCAATGCCGTCCATAAAGGTGGCAAGGCTCAGCCATCCTTTTACTTGTACGATTTCGTGGAGCATAAGAGGCAGGGAGGCAAAGCCGCCGCCAAAGGCAAAGAGGTCAACCTTAAGCATTACAACGGCGAGGCTGAAGAGCCGCTGATCCCTCATGTAGAGCAGAACAAGGCCCACGAGAACAAATAAAAGCATACAAATAATATGTTTCACGTGAAACATACCCGTCCCCATCCTGTCCAGGGGGATATCGGCCTTTGACCGGCTGAGAAGAAGAGCTCCTGATAAGGCACCGCAGAGAATCACGGGGAAGGGACTCGAACCGATGGCAAAGAGAAGGGCTGAGAAAAGGGCTATAAGAATACTTCGGGGCTTCCTGATAATATCCCTGCCGAGAGAAATGGTTGCATTGGCAACAAGAGATACAACAATAACCTGCAGCACAGAGAAAAGGGATGTCGCTATAGCGAGGGCATGATACTGTGTATAGAGGGCGGAAAGGACGACCATCAGTAAAAAGGCAGGCAAGCCGAAGCCTATGTATGCGGAAAGGGCACCGGCAAAACCTCCTGTCTTCAGGCCTACAAAGGCCGCCATCTGCATCGCGGTGGCTCCTGGTATGGACTGACATAGGGCAACACCATCATTAAAGCCTTTTTCGTCAAGCCATTGGTTGCGTCGCACAGAAAGATCTTTTATATATACAACCATTGCGGGACCGCCGAAGGCAGTGATTCCGAGCCTTAGAAAGGAAAGAAAGAGGGTGAGGGCCCGGGTATTATTCATCACATCTATTTAACGAGCTGAAGGGCCGCCTTGAACTCATCAGTCCCTGCTTTTCCAAGAAGCTCATAAATACACATCTCTGTCGATGTTATGATTGAGCCACTGTGGAGCATCCTCTGGAGAGCGATTTGCTTATTGTCAGGGGTGCGGGATGATACGGCATCGGCGACAACATGGACAGTATAGTCGGGGGAGGCGTGAAGCGCAGTCTGAGATACACAGATATGGGCCTCGACTCCTGTGAGTATAAGGGTTTTTCTTCCCAAAGCGAGGGCCTGATCCGCGAAATCATGACAGCGAAAACAGTTAAAGTGAATTTTTTTCACAGGATGTATGTCAGGGAGGAGGGCTTTCACCTCAGGCAAGGTGGGGCCAAGCTTTTCCTGCTCGGTAATAATGACAGGGATGTTTGCAATCCGGGAAAACCTGGCAAGGCGGGTTATGTTATTCACAACCTCTTCCTTCCCGGATATAACAGGGATAAGCTTTTCCTGGACATCAATGATTACAAGAAGGCAATTCGCAGGGTTTATCAAGGGATGTGTATTGGTGTTAATGCACATGAGATACCTCCATTATAGTTTACTCAGGGCTCCAAAGAGGTCAGGCCTTCCCGTATGGCATACTTGGTTAACTCTGCTATGCTGTGAATACCAAGCTTTTCCATAAGTTGTTGACGGTGCGTCTCAATCGTTTTAACACTGACATTGAGGACGGATGCGATCTGTTTTGTAGCCTTTCCTTCTGCGAGGAGCTGTAGTACCTCCCGCTCCCTTGCCGTAAGGGCAGTAAATACGGTTGTCTCGTTTTTTGCAAGACCATGGAGATACTCTTTTACCACCACATCCATCACTTTCGGGCTTAAATAGGGCTGGTTCATCATTACCGTATGGATTGCCGTGATCAGTTCTTCGAAGGCGCTGTCCTTTAAGAGATATCCTGAGGCGCCGGCTTTAAGCATCTGCAGTACAAAGCGCCTGTCTGAGTGCATGGAAAGGGCGATCACCTTAACATCATGAGTCTTCTCTGCAACAATCTGCCGCGTTGCATCAATGCCGTTCATCTCAGGCATGCCGATATCCATAATGACTACATGGGGAAGCAGCTTCTGGGCAAGGCGCACCGTGGTAAGTCCGTCTTGAGCCTCGGCGATAACCTCCATATCAGGCTGTTTTTCGAGGAGCGAACGAAGCCCCTCTCTTATGATCTTGTGGTCATCGGCTAAAAGAATCTTGGTAATCATAGGTCCACTCCTTACCCATTTCTTTTTTAAATCACTACGGGCACATTCCCCGCGGCTTGCCGCGAGCCCGTCATCAAGCCTGCCCCGGACCTGATCCGAATACCCCGCTGCTTGCGGCAGGGAAGTTTATTTCTGTTGAGCGGCATCATCTTTTGACTTAAGGGCAGCCTCGATCTGTGCGAAATTTGCTCCGGATATGGCCTTGTTGTTTACAATGAAAAAAGGAGTGCCGCTTATCCCCATTTTTTCCGCAATCTCCTTGTGAGCCTTCAGGAGGTCGTTGGCTTCAGGCTTTGTGCATGCCTCGTATTTCATGCTGTCCAGCTTGCCAGTCATGGCCTCTTCGTATGCCTGGGCCTTATCCTGTGCGCAAAAGACATACTTAACCTTGTTTTCTGCATCCTTATGCATGGGTAAAGGCAGAAAAAAAACATAACGTGTTACATCTGTTTTCTGGCTGAAGAATAAGGACGCCTTTCTGCAGTATGGACAATCGGGGTCAGTAAACTCTATGGCGATATTCTTGCCCGTACCGATTTTAATCGCCTTATCAAGGGGAAGGGCCTTGGCTTTTGAAAGAATGATCTCACTTATCCTGTTCGCAGTAATATTAATACGGTTTCGATCCCATATCTCGCCAACGAACAGATAGCCGGGCTCAGCGGCAAAATAAATGATATTAGTGCCGTCGATAACCACTTCGTAAATGCCCTTTATACCTGTACTGTTAAAGGCATCAAACTTCAAGGCCGGGAAGACCTTTTTGAAAGATTCCTCTGCGGACTGAGCAAAAGCAGTGAAAGTAATGCCCAGAAGGAATATGCCTGCTAATAAAAACAGCGCGCTCTTTTTTCCCATTATACCCCCTGTTCAGCAGTTGATTGCCCCGTAAAAAGGCTTTATAAGGTTCCTGCAAATCCGTTACTTTTTAAATATTGAAAAAAGTACCGTTAATATAATGCTTATTATTATACTGGTTGTAATAGGGAAATAGAAGCTGAATCGCTCCTTCTTTACATAAATATCACCTGGAAGCCGCCCTATGTAGGGAATTCTGTCCCCAAAGATGAAGGCAAGGCCTACGACAACGAATATGATGCCGAGGATGATAAGGATTTTCCCTATGCCATTCATTACTTCTTCTCGAACCTCTCCTTTTCGCTGAAGACGCAGCCGCAGTAAGGCTGGCGGTACATATTGAGCGCCTTCGATTCTTCTATCCCTTCCTGCCAGCCTTTACGGAAGTCTCTGTAAATAAAGGAGATATCTGCTTTATGGGCGATCTCTTCGCCCAGGGATTTTATGTCATCGTGTCTCTGATACCTGCTGTAGAGAAGTGTAGTGGTGACCCCGTCAAATCCACCCTGCGCCGCTTGTTTGAATACCCTTTCGAGCCTCATGCGGTAGCAAAAAAGACATCTGTCCTTCCCGTAGTCAAGGGCTCCCCGAAGAAAGTCCTCAAGGCAATACTCCTTGTCAATGGTTAAAGGGAGGAGGGAAGTCTTTGCGTAATCTTCAAGGGTGGTAAGTCTTTTCTGGAACTCCCTGTAAGGGTGGATGTTGGGGTTATAAAAGTACCCCGAAACATCCGCCCCCTCATTTCTCAACTGCCTTATGACATATATGCTGCAGGGAGCGCAGCATATATGCAAAAGGACCTTCATTGCAACATCACCTATTTGGCTTTTTTCTTGCTCTTATCTTTAATTGCCGCCCGGGCTGCAGCGAGCTTGGCAACCGTTACTCTGTAGGGTGAACAGCTTACATAATTGAGACCGAGTGAGTGACAGAACTCCACTGAATTCGGCTCTCCGCCGTGCTCACCGCATATACCCATCTTTAAATTTTTCTTCGCTTTTCTGCCGAGATCAACGGCAATCTTCATCAGTTTTCCAACGCCGTCCTCATCTATCCTCTGGAAGGGGTCGTAGGCGAGGATGTTGTTGTCCAGATAGAACCTGAGAAACTTTACCGCGTCGTCCCTGCTCATGCCCATAGCGGTCTGAGTAAGGTCATTGGTGCCGAAAGAGAAGAATTCAGCAACCTTTCCGATCTCGTCGGCAGTGATCGCTGCCCTTGGTATCTCGATCATGGTTCCTACCTTATATTCTATATCCATCTTGTATCGGGCCATTACTTCCTTTGCAGCCTTGTCCACGACCTCTTTCTGGAGTACAAACTCGTTTACATAGCCCACAAGGGGTATCATGATCTCAGGAATGACCTTGATGCCTTCCTTTTTTACCTCACATGCGGCCTCAATAATGGCCTGTGCCTGCATTTCGGTGATTTCCGGATAGACAATCCCGAGCCTGCAGCCCCTGTGACCGAGCATGGGATTCGCCTCATGGAGACTCTGAATTTTTGCAGAAAGGGCCTCAAAAGTGGTCCCTGTTTTCTTTGCCAGGTCCTTTATCTCCTTTTCCGTATGAGGGAGAAATTCATGCAAAGGTGGATCAAGTGTCCTTATGGTAACGGGAAGGCCGTTCATGACCCTGAAGATGCCCATGAAATCCTTCTTCTGCATGGGGAGGATCTTTTTAAGGGCCTTAACCCTGCCCTTCAGATCATTGGCAACGATCATCTCCCGAACTGCATCGATACGATCGCCCTCGAAGAACATATGCTCTGTTCTGCAGAGGCCGATACCTTCTGCACCGAAGGCAACCGCTACTTCCGCCTGTTTCGGTTCATCGGCGTTTGTTCTGATACCCAGCTTTCTGGCGCTGTCAGCCCATTTCATCAGGAGTTCAAAATCCTTGTACACGGGGGAGTCTTTCGGTTTCAGTGTCTTGTCCACGAGAACCTGTAATATCTCGGAAGGTATGGTCTTGATCTCTCCCACAAAGACCTCTCCGGTAGTGCCGTCAAGGGAGATATAATCCCCTTCCTTAATGACCTTGCCTTTAACCTTGATCGTCTTTTTCTTGTAATCTATATCGAGTTCGCCGCATCCGGCAACGCATATCTTGCCCATCTGTCGTGCCACAAGGGCCGCATGGCTTGATACGCCGCCTGTAGAGGTAAGGATGCCCTGGGCTGCGTTCATCCCTCTCAAGTCTTCCGGGGATGTTTCCACTCTTACGAGGATCACCTTTTCGCCGCGGCCTGCCCATGCCTCTGCATCCTCTGCATTAAATACGACCCGCCCTGTGGCTGCGCCCGGACCGGCATTGAGCCCCCTTGCTGCCATATTCCCTGATTTCAGGGCCTTTGCCTTGTCATTGGGGTCAAAGATCGGTCTCATGAGCTGGTCAAGCTGTTCCGGCTTTACCCGCATAAGGGCCTCTTCTTTTGTGATCAGGCCCTCTTTAACCATATCCACGGCAATCTTGAATTCTGCAAAAGCCGTTCTCTTTCCATTCCTTGTCTGGAGCATCCAGAGCTTGCCTTTCTGAATGGTAAACTCCACATCCTGCATATCCCTGTAATGCTTCTCCAGGTTTCCCCTGATCTGCATGATCTGGGCGTAGATATCGGGCATGACCTCTTCGAGGGACTGGACAGAATCGTCGGTTTTCTGTTTTTTGTTGATAGGGAGGGGGGTTCTGATACCGGCAACCACATCTTCGCCCTGGGCATTCAGAAGATATTCTCCGTAGAATTCATCTACCCCTGTGGTCGGGCTTCTTGTAAAGGCAACGCCTGTGCCTGAGCCTTCACCCATATTCCCGAAGACCATGCACTGGACGTTTACTGCTGTGCCCCACGTATCGGGAATGTTGTTAAGCTCTCTGTATGCAATGGCTCTTTCCGTATTCCAGGATTTGAAGACCGCGCCGATTGAACCCCAGAGCTGTTCCCACGGATCTTCAGGAAAATCAACCTTCAGTCGTGTCTTTATCAGCTTTTTGAAACGGACGACAAGGTCCTTCAGATCGTCTACGGTGAGGTCTGTATCGAGCTTGACCTTCTTTTCCTTCTTCTTTGCCTCGATGACTTCTTCAAAGGGGTCGGATTCTTCCTTGTTCTCCGGTTTGAGACCGAGGACTACATCACCGTACATCTGGACAAACCGCCGGTAGCAGTCATAGGCAAAGCGTTCGTTCTTCGTCAGTTTTGCAAGGCCTTTTACGGTCTTTTCGTTTAACCCGAGGTTCAGCACCGTATCCATCATGCCGGGCATGCTGACCCGGGCGCCTGACCGGACTGAAAAGAGAAGGGGGTTTTTCGTGTCCCCGAATTTCATGGCCATGGTCTCCTCAACCCGCTTCATGTTTGCCATTACCTGTTCTTTTAAGCCGTCAGGGAAGGTCATCCCGTGTTTGTAGAAATATACACAGGCTTCAGTAGTGATGGTAAAGCCCGGAGGAACAGGAATGCCAAGGTTGACCATATCAGCAAGGCCTGCACCTTTACCACCCACAAGATTTTTCAGCTTTTCCCCTGCTTCAGCCTTTTTGCCGCCGAAGAAGTATACGTGTTTTGTCATAATTGCCTCCTCATTCTATGCGGATTTTTGAAAAGTCACCATACGTCAGGAACATATCCTTTATCTTCTTTAACAGGGCAAGCCTGTTGTTTTTTATGGCCTCATCCTTATCCATGACAAATACCTTTTCAAAGAAATTGTCGATTGTTTCCTTAAAGCCTACAAGGAGAGTGAGGCTGTCCGCATATCGTTTCTCTTCCACGGACAGAAAAAGGGCGGTTTTTGTCGACTCATAGAGGTCAAAGAGGGCCTCTTCCTCTGCTTCCTTGAAGAGGGTTCTGTCTACGTCAAGGTCTTCCGCAAGGGATTTTGTGATATTGTATACCCTTTTAAACCCTACCATCAGCCTCTGGAAGTCCTGGAGCGCGTTCTGCGTTTCAAGGGCGCGAAGCCTCAAGAAGGCATCATAGATATCTTGAGGGACAAAGGGCAATACGCTCTCCACAAACTCCTGATTATGGCTTTCCTCAATCATGGAGAACTTGAAGCGGGCAATGATGAAATCATTGAGAGAAGTCTTTGTCTCTTCCAGGGTAATCCGTTTTTTGATCCCCGAACCGCTCTCGTATGCCTTCTCAACAAGCCTTTCCAATGGAATATGAAGGGTCTTGTCAATAATGATCCTTATAATGCCGAGGGTTTGTCTTCGAAGGGCAAAGGGATCCAGCGTTCCCGTGGGGGTAATCCCTACGGAGAAAAAGGAGACAAGGCTGTCGCACTTGTCTGCAATACCGAGGATTGCGCCGAGGGTGGTTTCCGGCAAGGCACCGCTCCCCCCTGTGGGGAGGTAGTGCTCCTCTATGGCCCGCGCAGTTTCCCTGTCTTCTCCCTGGGCCTCAGCATAGATCCTGCCCATTACGCCCTGGAGTTCGGCGAATTCACCTACCATGTGGGTAAGGAGGTCGGATTTTATTAATCTGACTGCCCGTTTTATCCGCTCTTCCTGGTGATAATTGAGAATCGTTGCGAGATAAAGGGCGCTTTTTTCTATCCTATCCGTCTTTTCCTTCAAGGTGCCGAGCTTTACGTGCCACACAATGGAGGAAAGGCGGTCATAAAGATCATAGAGTGTATTCTTCCGGTCCTCATCAAAGAAAAATCGGGCATCGGCAAGGCGCGCCCTCAGGACCTTTTCATTGCCCTTTATTACGTTTTTGTCTTCCAGGGGGATCGTGTTCGCAAAGAAGATAAAATAGGGCATGAGCCCCCCGTTGGCGTGTTGAGTTTCCTGCCCCCCTTTTTCAAAGGGGGGAGCGGGGGGATTAATCTTTTTCTCTATGGGAATATACCTCTGATGGGACTTCATGACGTTGACGAGCACTTCCTTGGGAATTTCAAGGAATGCCTCATCAAAGGCGCCCCGGAGTGGGTAGGGATATTCCGTGATGTAACAGATCTCTTTAATGAGGTCCGCATCCCTGATGGCTGTGCCCCCGGTTTCCTCTTCTATTTTCCGGATGCCCTCAAGGATTATGGCCATTCTCTCTTCTTCTTTGACGATTATATAATTGGCCCTCAGCGTCTCGATGTAGTCGGACGGGTCATTGATTACAATCATGCCTTTTGACAAAAAACGATGGCCATAGGTGATATTGCCGCTTTGTACATCGGCAACGGAAAACCCTATGATATCATTACCGAAAAGAGCAACAACCCACTGGATCGGACGGGCAAATTCAAAGCTTTCCCTGCCCCATCGCATCCTTTTCTGAAAGGGGATACGGGCGATTGCGTCACGGAGGAGATCGGGAAGGACATCCATGGTCTGCCTGCCCCCTTCGTTCTTCTCAACAACAACAAAATCAACCCCGTCCTTTGTGCCTTTTTTCAAGTCTTCAAGGGAGACTCCCTGAGACTTTGCAAATCCGGTTGCCGCGGGGGTGGGTTTGCCCTGGGGATCAAAGGCCCTGTTATAAGGGGGGCCGTATTTTACAGAAACCCGTTCTTCCTGGGTTTCTACTACATCCTGTATAATAACGGCGATTCTCCTCGGTGTGGCATAAACCTCCATCTTATTGGAAGCAATTTGTAAGCCTGCAAGGCCATCCTTCAGGAGCTTGTAAAGGCCCTCTTTTGCAGGCTCAAGGAAGCGTGCAGGGATCTCTTCGGTACCTATTTCCAGGAGTAATGTTTTCAATTGTGATGCTCCGTTCTGATAAAGAATAATTTAATGGATGATAGTAGGCAGCCCTGCTTCTTAACCGCGCTCGGCACTTTCACTCCGAACTCCGGGCTCAGCATTATTTAGAAGGGGAAAACCCATCTCTTCCCTTTTTTTCAAATAGAGTTCTGCGCACAACTTGGCGAGGTTTCGTACCCTCCCGATGTAGTTGGCCCGCTCAGTCACGCTGATGGCGCCCCTTGCATCAAGGAGATTAAATATGTGTGAACACTTCAGGCAGAAATCATAGGAAGGATAGACAAGCTCCCTGCCCTTTGCAAGCCTTTCCCCTTCTTTCTCGTATACGACAAACATGTCTCTAAGCATGGATGCATCGGACTCTTCAAAATTATATATGGAATATTCCTTTTCAGGCTCAAGAAAAACGTCCCCATAGAGGACGTTTTTATTCCAATTGATGTTGTATACGTTATCCACGTCCTGGAGGTACATGGCGATCCTTTCAATCCCGTAGGTGATTTCCACGGTAATGGGGGAGAGGTTTATGCCGCCCACCTGCTGAAAATAGGTAAACTGGGTGATTTCCATGCCGTCGAGCCAGACCTCCCAGCCAAGACCCCATGCCCCGAGGGTCGGTGATTCCCAGTCATCTTCAACAAACCTGATGTCGTGATTTGCAGGGTCTATGCCGAAGCTCCGGAGGCTGTCGATATACATATTCTGAATATTTTTGGGGGAGGGCTTCATGATAACCTGAAACTGATAGTAGTGCTGAAGCCTGTTCGGGTTCTCGCCGTATCTTCCGTCAGCGGGTCTTCGGGATGGCTGAACATAGGCGGTATTCCAGGGTTCAGGTCCGAGGGACCTTAAAAAGGTAGTAGGATGGAATGTGCCGGCGCCGACTTCCATGTCATAGGGCTGCTGTATGATGCAGCCTTTATCGGCCCAGAATTTTTGTAACGCGAATATCAAGTCCTGAAAATACATGGTAACCTCAATTATCTCCAACGTTTCTATATCATAAAAGCCCGGCTTATAGCCATAAAATTCAGCAGTTCCGACAGTAAAAGGGGTAAAAATGGCAAGGAAGTGGTCCTGTATGGGGTCCGAGTTACTGAGATTGCTCTTGTGACGGCCAATGGCATGGGGTGAAAACTCCATCTGCGCCGCTCGCGTCCTCTGACGTTTGCCACCCACACGCTATGGTGAGAAAGTTGATATTCTTGGACGGCTCCCGGCACGGGACGAAAACTTGATCTGTATCGCTCTGCTTGCCTCGGTCCTGCAACGTATCCCGATACGTCTCCGGTCTACGAGGCTTCACAGCCCGATACACCTGAAGTCCCCGTCCCGTGCCAGGAGCCACTCCATCCGGCATCAATAGGTGTCTTTTCATATAGTGGATGCCGGAAAATAGACCAGATGAGGCGAGTGTTTCCTGGGAGTGATACAACTGCCATCCGATGAATCACTCTATTTTTGTTGTATGAAGGATGCCGGTAGAAACGAAAGATGACCCCCATTTCTGCTTCTGCTCGCCAGTGTATATTTCCGACCCTTCGTGCCATCCGTCAGAAAACCTCTCGGCACGGTTGTTCTTCCTTATAGACGGATTTGCTGATGTGTGTTAATCTTTTTTATCACAGGGAGGTAACAGAAAATGACCACTACAACAAAAGCAAAAAGAATAGGTGATATGACTGTTGATGAGCTGCAAAGTATCATAAGGGATACCATGCATGAGTTTATTGACCCTGATTACGGTCTGTTGTTGAGGCCAGATATTGAAAAGGAACTTAAAGAATCAAGAAAACAACGGAAAAAAGGGGAAGGAAGCACTCTGGATGCAGCGAAAAAACAACTTGGCCTTCCATGATGTACCACGTAGTTATCCTCCCGAAAGAGCTCGATGATTAAGAAAAACTCGATAAAACAACAGCAAAGCGGATAATTGAACGTATAGAATGGCTTTCTGAACACATCGAAGCAATAATCCCTCTTCCCTTGAAAAGCAGGCTGTCGGGTTTTTTCAAATTCCATGTAGGGGACTGGCGCATAATCTATGAGATGGACCGCAAAGGTAAAACGCTCTATATCCATAAAATA
Source organism: Syntrophus sp. (in: bacteria) (assembly GCA_013824835.1). Taxonomy (GTDB): domain Bacteria; phylum Desulfobacterota; class Syntrophorhabdia; order Syntrophorhabdales; family Syntrophorhabdaceae; genus PNOM01. The sequence goes on from PNOM01000012.1 coordinate 26,116, forward strand.
GGTCACAGAAGAGAAATATATCAATAACCAATATGGATTTATAAGAAAACACTTGCAATAACACAGCATAATTCGGAAAATAGAATATTCAATTCAATATTTTTGGTCAGAAAGACGCATGGTGGCCACAAGCGGCAAATGCGAGAATGCAGGTTCAATGATTTTACTATTCACTGCATCTTTAGGATGGGAGTAATGACGTGTCAGTATAATAGGCAGCAGAGAGATGTGGTTCGATCTGATGTGCCTCAACATCAATCGCCTCAGCCGTTTACCTGTATTGATCTCTTTGCAGGGGCAGGCGGGCTATCGCTTGCTGCAATGAATATTGGACTGAAGGTGAAGGTCGCAATTGAAAAGAATAAGCATGCCTGCAACACATATCGACATAATTTAATAATAACAGATAGAGAACCATATTTGTACAACGCCGATATTCTTAAAGTCTCTCCAGTTGTTATTGCAGATACACATTTTTCTGGAAACAGTTGCTGCGATATCGTTTTAGGTGGCCCGCCGTGTCAAGGTTTTTCTGTTCATCGACTTAATGATGCTGGCGTCGATGATCCAAGAAATGAATTGATATTGAGATATTTTGAATTTGTAGACGCACTAAAGCCCAAAGCGTTCTTGATGGAGAACGTTCCCGGTATTCTCTGGAAACGTCACCAAGACTATTTGAGTAAATTTTACGAGAAAGGGAAGAATACCGGCTACTTCATTCACCAGCCGGTTGTTTTGGACGCAAGGGATTTTGGAGTACCCCAGCGACGGAAGCGTGTTTTCATTCTCGGTGTAAGAAATGAAGTTTCATTCAATACACTCTGGCCGCCAACACCGACACATGGGAGTAAAAAGTTCAGAAAAAAGAACCCCAAGTTAAAGCCTTGGCGTATTGCAGAAGAAGTTTTCGCGAGCCCCCCATCTTGCAGTGATGAGAATAATTACCACATGAACCATACCCGTGAAATGCTCGAAGTATTTGAATCTACTCCATTGAATGGAGGGAGCCGTTTTCAATCAATACGGGTATTGCCTTGCCATAAAAATCATAATGGCCATAAGGACGTGTACGGGAGAATAGATTCTTCACGGCCGGGTCCCACCATGACGACGGCCTGTATAAATCCATCTAAAGGGCGATTTGTCCATCCCACAGAACATCATGGAATTACAATCCGGCATGCAGCGCGCTTTCAAACCTTCCCGGAATGGTTCACTTTCAAGGGTGGATTGATTGCCGCTGGAGAGCAGATAGGTAACGCGGTGCCGATCAAACTGGGAGAGATTTTGCTGCAAACTATTTTGGAAGGACTCAGGAAGTAAGCGACGATGATGGTTGACATTACAATAGAGGAGCAAAATGGTTAAATCGATAGCATTCAAAACCAGGGCAAGAACGATTGATCACCTCGGTCGAGAGCAAATAGCGGACTGCCCCACTGCCATTTCCGAGCTTTGGAAAAACTCCTACGACGCATATGCACGGGAAGTGTCTCTACATATCTTCGACGGAGATGTGCCTGTAGCCGCGGTTTTTGATAATGGCCACGGAATGAGCCACGAAGAATTCATAGAGAAGTGGCTCGTTGTTGGTACGGAATCAAAGGCATCCGCCATGGAAGTACCGGAAGATGATCGGAATGATCTACCTTATCGAGAGAAACAAGGTCAAAAAGGTATCGGGCGTCTTTCTTCGGCCTACCTTGGCTCCTTACTTCTTCTGATTTCAAAAAGAAAGACGAATTCTTTCGTCGCTACACTTATCGATTGGCGCCTGTTTGAGAACCCGTTTCTCTACCTGCAGGACGTCGAAATACCCGTCGTGGAATTCGATAACAAGGTCGACTTTTGGATGCAAATTGCCTCCTTATTCGACAGGATGATGGGCAATGTTTGGGGCGACGGTAATGACAGTGCTCGTGATGAACGTGTGGTTGCAGCGTGGGCGACATATAATGCTCTTGAAAGGGAAGAAGGCCGAACCTCCACTAAGGCAGCGATCGAAGAAACCTTGATAGGGACGACCTTCACTGAACGACATATTGAAAACTGGCCAGTATGGGCGAATACATCTCCACACGGAACCGCGATGTTGATGGCCAATATCACCTACGATCTGGAAGCCCAGCTTTACAGCGCTGGAACGACGAGCGAAAGCGATGCACTCCAGAGCGCAAAAGACAAACTGTTTCAGACTCTATCGAACTTTACGGACCCTTTTGTTGATCCCCATGAAGTCGAGAGTGGCTTAGGGGCCGATGATTTCAAGTATTCGGTTACGGCTTGGGAGGGTGCATTAAGTCGCCCAATCATTTCAGATGAGCGTGAATTTGACTACGGAAACCTTGAGGAGCTGGAGCACGTCCTTGATGGCGAAATTGACGTGAGTGGAATTTTCAGGGGGAAGGTCAGAGCTTTCGGTAAATGGCTTGGGGGTGAGGTAATCATTAATCCCATTTCTGCTGTCCCCACCCGCTCAGACTCCCGCGTTGGCTCGTTTCATTTACGAATTGGAACATTTGAGCAGACTAGAGAGAAGACGACCCATCCGGCGGAACTACACTCGAAGCTTATGGAACAGGCTGGCAAATACGGCGGTTTCATGGTGTATAGAAACGGTCTTCGCGTCATGCCCTATGGACGTGAGGATAATGATTTCTTTGAAATTGAGTTGCGACGAACGAAGCACTTCGGCCGTGAATTCTGGTCGTACAGGCGGCTCTTCGGGCGCGTAGCGCTCACGCGCCTCGAGAATCCGAATCTACGCGACAAAGCCGGGCGCGAAGGAATTATCGATAACAAGGCAGCGAAGACTTTTCGTGACATCGTTATCAACATTCTTATGGAGAGCGCCAGACGGTTCTATGGCACTGATTCAGATATCCGTGCCCAAGCTCTTCCGGATATTAAGGAGAACTATGCGAAGCAGAAGGCTGAGGAAGCACAAAAGCGGATTAAAGCAAGGAAAAGAAGAGAGTTTCGCAGTAGGCTGATGACAAATTTGCCCCAGATGCGGCTACTGGAAGAAGAATTGATCAAATTGGCAGTGACGGCTCGAAGTGATTCTCTACCCACGACCGAAACAGAGTTGTTGACAGTGAGAGAACGCCTCTCAGAACTCAAGGAGCAACGAATCCGTCTCGCGCTCGGCCCTGCACCAAACGTACTGGGTGCATTGGAATCGGATTATAGAGCCTTTCGGAGTTGCGACAATAGTGCCGCTGAGCTCATTGTTCGGCTCGGTGCGTCGATCTCTCATCATCTCGAAAGAATCAAACCAAAGTCTTCAAAAGAAGTGGCATATTCTGAGATCAGTCGCAATGCCGCATATTTGCAGCATAGGCTTCGCAAGTGGTCTGCAGAAACGAAGGAAATTCTCAGTGGGGAGATCAAGCGGATTTCTGACTTGACTGACGAAAGGAACAAGCGGTACCACAGCGAAACGTTGCCCCTACTGGATGATTTGGAGCATGGTCGAACGACGCTTGCAGGAGTTCTTGATCAACTTGAGCTTGAACGGGATCGGCAGGACCGCGAGAATTCGGAGCTTTTTGAGCCCTACATTTCAACACTGAAGAGCTTGCAGGATAGCATAGATATTGAAACGATGGTAAGTTTCACAATGGAGGAAGCAGCAGACTTGCGTCAGGAGCTTGATCGATTGAATGCCCTGGCGCAACTCGGCATAACAGTGGAGATCATTGGCCATGAAATTGAAGGGCTGGAGATGACGATATCGCAAGGCCTGGAACATTTACCGAATGTAGCAAAAGATACACCGCTATTCGCCACGATTCGTGCGGCGCATGGTGCGCTTGTGGATCGGCTTCGATTCCTTTCCCCCCTAAAACTTTCCGGTGAAAAGGTCAGAACTTGGATCGGCGGGGAGAATATTGTCGATTATGTAAAGGGGTTCATGGGTGAATCCCTTGGACGGCGTGGCATTACACTTAACGTCAGTCCGGAATTTGCCCGTTTCAGTGTGTACGAACAGGCATCCAGGATATTTCCTGTGTTCATCAACCTAATCAACAATGCTGCCTATTGGGTCAGTCAGTCGCCAACAAACTCTAAAACAATTTTTCTCGATATCGTTGATGGGAAGGTGGTTGTTGCCGATGATGGTCCCGGTGTAGAGAAAGATGACGTGAAGAGTCTTTTCACTCTTTTTTTTACCAGGAAGATACGCGGTGGGCGAGGAGTCGGTCTTTATCTCTGCCGCGCTAACCTGGCAGCGGGTGGCCATACGATTAGCTATGCGACAGAAAACCGTCTGCGCAGGCTTTCAGGGGCGAACTTCATCATTGACTTCAAAGGGGCGAAGTATGACTGATATCGCGATAGAAATACCAAATCATGACGAACTCATCCGAGAAGTTTTCATTGACCCGATACGCACCGTGATAGTGGTCGACGACGAATATCCGACGTTGGACAGTCTGACAGCTAAGGAACTGAGCGTAGAAGGCGGCTGGAAGGGAGAAGAAAAGGATGTTCAGCGTGTTCGTGATCTTCTGGAATTCGCAAGAACAAAGGATAGGCCGTGGCTTGTAGACGTTCATGATGGCAAGAAGATCGGTGCTGCCACGGAGGAGGTGATCGCTCCGTACCTTCACCATTCAGATTTGTTGGTGTTGGATTACAATTTGGATAGCATCGGGGTCAAGGGTGGCGCTGCAATTAATATATTGAGAAGACTTGCACAAAATGACCATTTCAACTTGGTTATCGTTCATACAAATGAGAACAACCTTGAAACGGTCATTCGTGGAATCGCGTTAGGCCTCTCTTATCCTGATCCTGCACTATGTTTCGCCGACGAGGAGGAGAAATCACTGGGTGAAGATTTGGAGCAATGGGAAGACGAAGCCGAAGGGATTACATTGCAGCTTGACAACGAAATCTCGGAGGAGACGTATCTACAAGCAAGAACCAAGTACACGGACAATTACGCGGGGATACTCGGGGCGACGGAGGGGAAAAGAATTATTGACCTTTGGAAAAATAGGCCAAAACAAGTTCAACTCGACACAAAGCAGCTCGCTAAATTGCTCCTATTCAGAAAGCAGGTGAGCCTGACAAAACAGTTATCCCCGGAAGATTTTGGAAACGTTCAGGTCGGCCATTCAGACGCCATTAACTGGATACGGACTGATCGACTGTTCATCACCGTTTTGTCTAAAAGGTGTTCCCCTGATTCATTCGAATCCAAACTGCTGGAGGCGATAAGGACATCTTGTCCTTCTCCCCACCGCCTTCTGCTCGCCAAAATGAGGAGTGAAATCGATCAGCGAGGGGTAGTCGCTGAGGCAGCAATCCTCGGGAATCGGCACATACAGGCAGAATGGCTGAGCGATTTTCTGAATCCAGATCCGGTCGACCCGAAAGGCGTCATTTACAACACGATAGACCAGCACTGGGAGGCCCTCGGTGATCAATTGAGATCGGCTCTCAGCAGTTTTGCTGAACGGTTATATCAGTATTTTGCCTCGTTGGACAAAGATGACGTTATGAATGGGTGTGGTTTTAGTAATACCGATGTTGGTTCCACCGACGCTTTGATGTCGTTCAACTGTTTTACGAGTACCAAGCCTATCGATAGATCACATCTGACTACAGGCCATATATTCAGTATTTCCGGTGAGGAACAATCCCTTTGGGCCTGTCTTACCCCTGCTTGCGACATGGTTCCAGATCGGCCATTACCGCCGGGCTTGACTGACTGTCGTCCATTTGTGGCAGTGCAACTCAACCGAATTGACAAAGCTATGGCGTTAAAAAATGCTACTAAGAACATCTTTCTGTTTCTCAGAATCAATGGAGAATTGGAGGCGTTCAGCATACACAAAAGGGGTGACATGACGGCAAATCCTGTTTGGAAGCAGATGTTTGCGCGCGCCAATGGGAGATTTCACGGGGACAGCAAGCTGAATGTCGGCTGGATAGCCCAAAGGGACGGCGAGTTAAGTATAAGTTGGAGCGAGGTCTCCACTGTGGCCCAACTGCGTTCTGAATACGCGCTAAACTTGCTGCAGCGCATCGGTGTTTTTCTCTCTCGACCCGGGCTAGGCATTAACTTCAAGAGTCGTCAAGCATAGAGAAACGCATGGACAACCTATCTCCAGAACAGCGGTCAAGTAATATGTCGGCCGTGCGCGGAAAAAATACCTCCCCGGAGTTACGAGTTCGTCGAATGCTTCATGCTATGGGCTACCGGTTTCGTCTTCACCGAAAAGACCTCCCCGGCAAACCAGACATAGTACTTTCCAAGTATCGACTCTGCATATTCGTGCATGGGTGCTTCTGGCATCAGCATCCGGGCTGCAAAAGGGCGACTATTCCAGAGACAAGAAAGACTGAATGGCAGGAAAAGTTTCGCCAGAACAAAGAGCGGGATGATCTGGTCCAAAAAGAGCTTGAAAACCTAGGGTGGCGCGCGTGTGTGATATGGGAATGCGAAGCTAAAATACCTAACAACCTTATTCGGATTATCGCGAAGAATCTCAAAACATGAGGTCTATGAGGAAATATAACGAAAGGCACACAAAACACATAAACGGGCGGTGATTACGGATATCATCGAACATGGTTACACTCTTATGGTGATTAGATTCTGTAAGTTGCCAGTGTTAACCGGTAAGAAATCATCGGAAGTAAAAGGGTGATCCACACTTGGCTTCCGGCGTATTCCCCCATGCTTCTATTCTGGCTAATTACTGATAATTTATCAAGAAAATAATGTAGTTGTGATTGACTCGTGCGGGTAATCTATTTTCCTTTTAACCATTTTTCATCCTCAAAAGGTTCTGCTATCCTTTTTATTAATGCCGGAGTGAGTTTTCCTCCACTGAGGAGAAAATCCATATCTTCATTGCCTGATGCAGGAACAGTATGCGGGACACCCAGTATGCTTATCCAGGGAGGACTGCCAGGCGCCACTGGACCCAATGGAGCGGAACGAATCGTCTCCGGGATTATCAGATAAAATGAGCCGGTTTTATTGTTGTCGACAGGAGCGGTGCCTTTTGGTATTACCAGCCCACCCTGTTTTGACCGAACTGTTTCTTGAGCAGGCAAACGTAGCCGATAAGGAGGAGCGCCTTTGCCAACATCAACATCGGCTGTGTAATTCCATTTCTAAATCAATAGTCTATTTTATGTCAGATGTCATTGCGCGCAAAGCGAAGCAATCTCAAAGCCTTAGATTGCCACGTCGCTACGCTCCTCGCAATGACTTGAATTAGAAATGGAATAAGAAATAGCTGAGAATCCGAGGATTACAGCGAGTACTGCGATAAAAGCAATCCGATTCATTGCCTTCTCCATATACCCTGAATTGGCATATATTACATTATATCTTCCGGGCGGCAATTTCAATCCCCTGGAGGCGCGGGTGTGGTTTTAGCAATATTCGTCTGTTGAACCGAGTAACCTTCAGTTAACTGAAGCGAAAAAGATGATGTTCCTGGACGGCCCCTGGCACGGGGCGAAAACTTGATCTGCATCGCTCTGCTTGCCTTTGGTCCTCCGACGAATCGCTATACGCCTGCCTACAAGGCTTCACAGCCTTTTCTGATTTAGCCGGGGACCCGTGCGCAATATGCCCGCATGAGATAAGTTTTGTTCACGGGTGGCACAGGGGCCACTACACCCGGCATCAATAGGTGTCTTTTCGTATATTGGATGCCGGAAAATAGACCAGATGAGGAAAGTAGTTGTATCTGAACTTCTTTTGTGTAATAAGTTATGGTATAATATACCATATGGTGGCAGAACTCATATTTAGATCGAAGTTTGTATACCCTGACGGGGCTATCAGGGAGATGGTGCTATGGAGGCTGCCCGAAAAAACAGCAGACAACCCCTTTGGCCTCAAATACAGACTTCATTACGGGTATCCCGATGGAAGAACGGTAATACGTTACGATAATGAGAAAGGCAAGAGTCATCATAAACACATCGGTGGCGATGAAGAGTTATATCAATTTATTGATGTTGAGTCTCTTGTCGCTGATTTTTTGTCCGACATTGAGCGGGCACGAGGGGGCTTACAATGAATGATGATGTAAAAATAGAAATCAAAGAGGCGAAACAGTCGGCACAGGAATTTGTTGATGCCTGGCATCGCGCTGAGCGGGGCGAGCCAACTGAAGAACCTGTGGACCGGCTCTATTTCCCGGACTTGGAGGCGTTGCTTCGAACGCTGACTGCCCGTCGCATCGGGCTGTTGAAGATGCTCCACAAGACTGGCGTTACGAGCATCCGTGCCCTTGCCGGGCTTGTTAAACGGGACTACAAAAACGTTTATCAGGACATAAAAGCCCTTGAAGCGATCGGCTTGGTGGTTCGGGGAGACAAGGGATTCTCTGTGCCGTGGGAACGTATCGTTGCTGAAATACCTTTGGCGGCATGAATGAGCTATTGAGGCACAGTCAGACGCTAAGCTGCCAAGATTTGAAGTAATATTCGTCTGTTGAACCGATGACTTTCTCCTTGAAATTAGCGGACGGATGGGGGAAAATGAAGTTGAAGGCATCAGGAAGGAATAGGTACACAGGAATGATTTGCGCGATTTAGTAATCATTCCTGATCTGCTCAGGCTATACAGGTTGGAGCCGCGATGAAGACCATTAAAGCATTAACCATTCGGCGGTCCACGGTGGCCCCCACAGTCAAGGGTCCGGAGATGCGGGCTCCTTTGAGGCCTCTACGGGTAGCATTGTGTGCAATGTTGTTCCTTGTGAATTTTCATGTCAGTGCCTTTGCCCAATCATCATGCAACGGAATTCACGTAAAGATTTTGGACATTAGAAATAATACTGGAACCATAGCATGTGCGCTCTTTGAATCTCCGGATGGCTTCCCTGATGATTATCACCGTTTTGCAGCCAGTATTATAGCAACAAAAATTCGCGATAAGCAGGCCCGTTGTGATTTTCAGGACATCGCGCCTGGAACATATGCCCTTGTCGTTGCTCACGATGAAAACATGAACGGCAAACTTGACGCTAATTGGCTGGGGGCGCCAACGGAAGGTTACGGTTTTTCAAACGATGCAAAGGCATGGCTTCGCGCGCCTTCATTCTCTGCAGCCAGCTTCTCCTTCGATGGGAAAAACCTGGATCTGACGATCAGCCTCCATTACTGAACGCCCCACGAGGTAGATTCCATTTCAAGGTGAACCACGTATGGCCCGACAATACACCTGATGGGGAAACTTCTCCACAGGATTGTTTTCAGGTTGTAAATAGTGCGTAATCACGTATAATAAACAAGACATGTCTACTAAAGTGAAAAGAAAAGGCAATCCAGTGAAAGAATCACGGTCACAACCCCGTGGCCTCAATTCTCCTTCTTCAGTCACATCCAGGGCGAAAAAGAACAGAAAGAAGAATATCCAGCAGGTCCGTGACAGATCAGGACAGAAGATGATAAACAGAATTAAGGCGATCGTCCTTATATGCATCGCGTTACTCTCCTTTGCGTACATGATATATTCAGGCGGGTCAACCGGCGGCTTTGTCTTGCTGGTTATCGGGCTCGTCTGTGGTCTTCTCGGTGTATTATACATCCGCGAAGGCAAAAAAAGCGGCTGAGGGGGAGAGGAAAATTATGAGAAAGGCGTTTATCCTGAAGATTTACGATGGTGCGACCATGCAGCGGTGGAATGACAAGATCCGCCCTGTGGAATTACGGGAGCTCGATAAACAGGCCCACAAGATGATTATTGCCTGGTTCCTTGGAAAATTTGAGGAAGGGAAAGAAGGATTTGACTGGGGAGAAGTGATAGAGGGTGGACTCTTTGAGTTTCTCCACCGCCTTGTCATCACGGACCTGAAGCCCCAGGTCTTTGACAGGATCAAGGGGGACCAGGCCAGATACAAGCAGCTCAATGAATGGGTATTCGAGCGCCTGGAACCGATTTTATCACCCCTTGGAACGGGCCTGAATGAACGGTTCAGGGGGTATTTTGATCAGAGTGATGATACCATCAATAAACGGGTCTTAAGCGCCGCCCATTTCTACGCGACACAATGGGAATTCAACATCATAGAACGGGCAAACCCCGGGGGATATGAAATGCCGGAGATCAAGGTCCTCCTTCAGGAAAGGCAGGAGCGTTATTACGACCTCAAGGGTATCCAGCACCTTGCCCTCTATGGAAAATACAGGAATTTCATCGATCTCTGCGGTCAGCTCCGGTTTCAACTCCGATGGGGGCACGTAAACATGATTCCCCGCACCTCAGTGCTCGGCCACATGCTCGTTGTTGCCCTCCTTTCCTATCTTTTCTCAAGGGAGATTGATGCATGTCCGAAAAGGAGTGTGAACAACTATTTTACCGGGCTTTTCCATGACCTGCCTGAAGTGCTCACAAGGGATATTATCTCCCCGGTAAAGAGGTCTATAGAGGGGCTCGAGGAGCTGCTCAAGACCTATGAACGGGAGCTGATGGAGAAAGAGGTCTTTAATCTCATACCCCCTGCCTGGCACGAGGATATGCAGATGTATACGGAGAACGAGTTCAGCAGCATTGTGACCCTGGACAAGAAGATACGGCCTGCTGACTCCGATACTATTACAGCCGCCTACAATGACGATACCTATAACCCCAGAGACGGGGAGATAGTCCGTGCCGTTGATCACCTTGCCGCCTTTGTAGAGGCACACGTAGCCCTTGAAAACGGGGTCAATTCAAAGGAACTCCTTGGGGCGAAGAAGACCTTCCTGGAGCAGTACAGGGGTAAAATCATCGGGGGAGTGCGGTTCGGCGAGCTCTATGAGGATTTCTGAAAAGGGAAGCGCGGGGCCTGTACCTGCCTATGCGACTGCTGCGCCCGTGAGGGTGAGGCTCATAGGGAAAAACCTTACACCATTTAATTCACGGAGACTGCCTCTATAGGTAAACCTGAAGCGCTCATAGGCGCCGACTGAATTGGGCGCTGCATCTACGGTGATAATGGGAAAAGCCCCATGATCTGCGAGAATATCTTCCCTGATAGAGGAGACCAGCATTCTTCCTATGCCCTGCCGTTGCCGTTCCTTTGCGATAAAGAGCATGGCAAGGTGGTTCGGGTGTATCAACTCTGCCATGCCAATGATTGCGTTGCCGTCAAGGGCCATATAAAAGCTGTTCCCAAGGGCCATTCTCCCGGCAATTGAGACCGGACAGGCATAAACTATGAATTCGGCAATGCCCTGGGGATGAAAAACCGGTGCCACTGCAAGCATAAAGGAATCTATCGCGACCCGGGAGATCGCTGCGGCATAGGACGTGGTATCCTTTACTATCCGTATCATGTGCCCTTCAGGACAAACAGCATATATAGTAAAAAAGTTACAGAAAAAAATACCACAGACATGGAAGAGAAACAACAGTTAAACAAGAATTTGTATTGATTGTTTGCGAACTATAGCGTAAAATGTTATTTAATGCGAATGATAACTACAAGGGAATTTATATGCTTGCCAGTATAATTGACGAGTTTTCTGCAAAGGGGCGATCCAGCTTTACTTTAAAAGAAGTTGAGGCACTGAGAAATTCATCGCCTGTAGCTATAAAGGCTGCTATTGGAAGGCTGCAAAAGAAAGGCCGGATAGCTACGCCTTACCGTGGGTTTTACGTTATTGTTCCTCCTGAGTATCGTGTTATAGGCTGCCTGCCTGCGGAACAATTCATAGATGATCTGATGAAGCACTTGGGGGAGCTTTACTACGTGGGGCTTCTGAGTGCTGCCGAGTACCACGGAGCAGCCCATCATCGGCCTCAGGTTTTTCAGGTTATGGTGTCAAAAGCACGGAGAAAGATAAGGTGCGGAAGGGTACTGGTTGAATTCATCTATCGAAAGAATGTTGTCGATGTTCCCACCAAAGAAAGAAATGCGCCTGCCGGAACAATAGTTGTGTCGACCCCCGAAGCCACCGCGCTCGATCTGGTGGGGTATGAGAGGCGCAGCGGGGGTCTGGATAATGTGGTCACCGTCTTGTCGGAACTTGCGGAAAAAATAGATGCCAGGGGACTGCTCGAAATAGCCTCATTCTCTCCGATTGCCTGGATGCAGAGGTTGGGCTACCTCCTTGACACACTGGGGGAAGAGAAAATGGCAAGCATACTTGCGGAATACATAGATGAGAAAGAGCCGACCCGCATACCGCTGGTACCGGCACTGACGACGAAGGGATCCAAATCAAACAGGCGGTGGAAACTGCTTGTTAACAAGACCATCGAGGCAGACATTTGATATCTTCGGCCTATATACGTGAGTGGCGACAATGGGCGCCCTGGACGCAGGATGCACAGGTTGAACAGGACTTGATCGTGTGCAGGGCTTTGGTTGAGATATTCAGTCACCCCGATCTGGCAAAGAATCTTGCCTTTCGAGGAGGAACGGCCCTTTTCAAGCTCCACCTCCCGCAAGCACGCTATTCTGAGGACATTGATCTGGTTCAGGTGCATCCCGGACCAATAGGCCCTGTGATGGACGCACTGCAGGAGAGACTTAACAACTGGCTTGGAAAACCAAAGCGGAGCCAGTCACAGGGGCGGGTTACCTTTCTCTACCGGATGCAGTCCGAACGGGGGACGCCGTTAAGGTTGAAAGTTGAAATCAACTCGCGGGAGCATTTTTCGGTGTTCGGTCTCGAAGAGCGCCTCCTTCGCGTTGATTCCCGCTGGTTTTCCGGCAGTGCTTCCGTATTGACCTATCACATAGATGAACTTCTGGGCACGAAGGTGCGGGCATTATACCAGCGCAAGAAAGGGCGGGACCTCTTCGACCTGTGGAAGGCCTTTAATATCACCAATGCCAGCCCTGACCGGGTGATTGAATGTTTCTTAAGGTACATGGAGTATGAGGGCCGACGGGTGTCACGGGCAGAGTTTGAAGAGAATCTTCTTCTAAAACTCGAAGACCCCCGCTTTCTGAATGACATAGGACCGCTGCTGGCCCCTGACTGCGCCTGTGATATAATCAGTGCTGCCGACTGCGTATTGAACCGGCTGGCAGTGCTGATTCCCGGAGAGCCTTGGGAAGGAAGAGGAGAAAAGAAGAAGAAACAGGGGAAGGCCAAGTCATGACGGATGTCAAATGTGGTGGCAAGCAATAATATCCAAAAAAGACTCTATTCTGTTAAGGAGGCTTCTGTTTATCCGGGCCGGTCTGACTGGGCTGCGAGAAAAATGCTGTGGGCAGGAAAACTCCCCTTTGTTCGGGATGGCAATAGGATTCTATTGGACATAGTGTAACTATTGGCGCGCCCGACAGGATTTGAACCTGTGGCCTTTGGCTCCGGAGGCCAACGCTCTATCCAACTGAGCTACGGGCGCACGTGTTTGGTAAAAAACTATATCATAAAACCAAAGCAAAAACCGTAGAAAACATTACCCGTGAATTCAAAACGCCTGTTTTCGGATGTGCCCAAATACTTGCATAATAATTGAACCGGGAACAGTCTTTAATTACCAAATGGGAATTGCTACGAGAATAGAAGAAGGGCTTGAAAATATTGTTGAGTCGCCTTTTCAGTGCAAAAGGGTTCTTGACTCGGCGAGCATTGAAATAGCCCTTAAAAGGCTCACCGATAAACATCGGACGAATATCCTTGGCGCGCTTTTTGTTCCAACCTGCTACGCTGTTGTTGTTGACGAATCAATCTATGGCGAATATGAGCCCTTTTTCGATACCTTTAAAAAACAGGTCGTTCACAGATTGAGTGCATGGTTCAATGAAAAAGGCTACGAAACGGTTGAGGAAATAAACATTGAATTCATGAAGGGGCTCCTGGATAAAAACAAATTTGATGTCTTTTTCTCGCCAAAAGGAAAAGATGACAGTCATTCCTGCCATAACAAGGCAGGGGAATGCAGTACTGCCTTGATCCCGACCGGGAAATCTCACAACGGGCTATCCTTAAAGGGAAACCTCACCTTTGATAAACTGGCCCATAACGGATACAGGTCAAAAAATGAAGGAGACAAAGAAAGCCCCGCAATAAGTCAGTATAACGCTCAACTTACTGATCAGCGTACCGGTGAAGTGCATAAAATCATGAGCCACGATGTCACCCTTGGCAGGGATGAGGGCTGTCATATAATGATTCATGATGAAACGGTCTCCATGAAGCATCTTCGTGTGCACATAATCCACGGAAAGTGCAGCGTTGAGGATTGTGGCAGTAAAAACGGTACATGGGTTAACCATAAACGAATAGACAGGATATTTCTGAGGAGTGGTGATAAAATTGTAATTGGAAACACGGAATTATTGTTCACTATCCATGAAGGTTAAGGGGTGCGATGGGCATAATAGTATAGTGATTTATTTCTTTTTATGATATTTATCATTAATTCAGTGGCATTTATAGCGATGAGTAACAAGCTTTTTCTTGGAGTATGGGGGAATGGTTTTTGAGAGAAGCCGACTGGAGGAAAGGATGAAGTGTCCTTCATGTAAAAGCAGCATTCAAACCCTGTGGGAAACGGATAATTATTGTCCTGAATGCGGGGCAAAATTTACCGATGAGTTCAAAAAACAGATACGGTTAAATCTTGACACCCCTGTTGAAGGAATGGAGGGCCGTGCTGTTCCAAAAGGTTTGCGCGTTGATGTCCAGAAAGGCGCAGACGGCACGATGCTGCACGATCTAAAAATCAGGGTCGAAGAAGAATATAAGAATGTTCTGCGGGGCGCTCTTTCCGATGGTCGCATAAATCTAAATGAAATACTGGTCCTTGCCAGAAAGAAAAAAGAACTCAACCTTGATAAAAAAGAGGCCATACGACTTCAGATGGAGGTTGCGGGAGAACTGGGCCTGACCGTTGATGAAGAGAGCGATCCCAACGTCAATGACATTGTCATGGAGATCGATGAGAATAAGACCTACTGGGCAGGAGAGGGTGACTTTATCGATTTCCGCATAACAAATATTTCCGATGGGTTGCTCGATAATGTGTTTGTTATGGGCAGATTCAAGCATCTTCAGAGCGATGCGAAGGACGACCCAAAAAAACTGCCCCCTCAGCAGAACAAAATATTTCACCTCCGGTTTATGCGTCTTTACAGCGGTATCGAGGTGGCCCATATATCCGTTGAGTATCTGGACCCGAAAGGCAACCCCTCAGTCTATGAAACAGAACTCGAATTCAGGGTTATTGAAAAGGGAATGGAAAAAAGAGAGGGTGATAAAAGCATTAACATATCGATAACAGCAGAGAAAATCATGGGAAATGACCTTTCAAGCCTTGCAGAGATGGCTGGTCGGGATGCCCAGAAAGAGGAGGGTTCTTCAAAGAAATCTTTTTATAACGAGTCGGAGAAGGTGTGGAGAAGGCTCCCGCTATTTTTTGATGAGGAAAAAACAAAAGAAAAAAGAAATCAGATTTTCATCCAGAAAAGATTTAAAGAGGGGGAAGACAATTACCACAAAGGCTTGACATTAAAAGAGCGCGCCTACCCCTTCCACTCAAAAGACCCGAAAAACGCCAAGAAGATCCTTGATAATTCAGTAAGCCTCCTTGAGGCTGCCAAGGCTTGTTTTGAAAAGGTTCTGGATGTAGATCCGGAACATGAGGGGTCTCTGAAAAAGGCGAAAGATATTGAGGGGGTTATTTCAGAATTGGAGAAACGTATCGGTGTATTAAGGATACGAGAGAAGATGCCGTCGATAAACCTGACATCCGCCCTTTTGACCCTTGGTAATCCGCAAAAGTATATCTATCTCTATTCCAAAGAGACAATAACTATCGGCAGGCTTAGTACAAACGACATGATTTTAAGGGTCCTTCCCTGCCTACCCGAGGAAACGTATCCTGAAAACTACAGAAAGAACCTTCAGATCAGCGGGCTTCACGCAGAGATATTTTTAAGTAAGACAGGGGATGTTTTCATAAGGGACAGGGGAAAAGAGAACAAAGGGAGCAAGAACGGAACATTTCTTGACAGGAAGAGGCTGGCGCCGCCCCTTTATGGATATCCCCTCACGGATAAAGCAAAGATTGACATTGCGGGGGCCTTGGGTCTTGAATGCAATTTTATATATAATGATAAAAAGGGGAAAACCGAAAGAGACAGGCAGGACAGTTGTTTTACCGTTCTCGGCAGTGTCTCGAAAAGCTGTTTCGGAATAGATGTAAAAGGGGATGTAAATGCAATAAAGATTGTCCGGACGAGCAACTTCTCTGAAGGGGAGGAGTACATTATCCTTATTCGCAAGATTACGATCGGCAGAAGTCTCTATAACGGGATCATTATCGATGGAGCACGGGTTTCCGATATCCACGCACAGCTTTTCTACCGTGATGGTCATTACTGGATAGAAGACCTCAATTCAAGGCATGGGACATGGGTAAACGCTGAAAAAATTGAATCAGGAAGAGAGATGCCCCTTGGCACACATGCGGAGATAGTAATCGGCGACATACGGATGGACTTTAAAGGGAAGGAATAAACTGCCTGTCCGTCCCCTGAGTACCTCATAGTATTTTTTCTTTCTACTTCTACGCATAAAAAATTTGTTCCATTCGTCTTATAGTGTGCAGTCATAGCATGGAAACTACCACACCAGAGGAGGACGCGATGGGTTATATGGACTCGATACGAAATCTATTCAGGGGCATGAAAAATATGTTTTACGAAAAAAACAGGGGGCTACAGCCGAGAGAAATCCTTGTGATGATGCTCTGTGAGCTTGAAAAGAGAAAGAAATATGGTATCGAAGAGAAGGCTTTTGTCCCGAATGTCTATGCCGTGTATCTCAACTCCTTTGATTATGAGGAGATGTCCCCTCTGCTTTCAGGCATTAAGGAGCAGCTTAAAAACAGGATTATGGAAAAGGCCAGGCGGAAAGGCTACAAGCTGCTTTCTTCATCGATTAGCATTGATATTCGTGAAGACTCAGGTTTATTGAGGAACCAGGTGGTTGTAGAGTCATCCTTTCTAAAGGAGAAGACGCCTGTGACAATGGTAAAGGATAATGTGTCAGCCTCTTCGGAAAAAGGGCAAAAAGAGAAAGGGATAGAGCGACACACGATAAGTCCGAGGGTAAGAGAAATCATGAACAGGAAGGATTCTCCTGCTTTCCCGCCGCATGGTGTTGAAACAGAACAGGATGTAAGGGAAGGTGGTACATGCACGGAAGAGAGTGCACCTGAGCCATTAAAAGAAAAGGGTTTTACAAAAATCATCGAAGATAAAAAGACCAGATTTATCGACAATGCAAGGGCAAGGCTTGAAATTGTGGGTGGAGAAGAGAGCGGTGATGTAATCGCACTTCAGGAGGGCGAGTATACCTTCGGCAGAGGAAGGAATGCCCAGCTTTTAATCAAAGACAAGGAAGAAATGGTCTCCAGGGTACACTTCAAGCTCATTGTAAAAGACGGCCACATAAGGATAAAGGATCTCGGCAGTCTCAATGGAACAAAGGTCAACGAAATTGAAATCGAGGAGGCTGAATTGAAAAAGGGAGACATCATTGCTGCAGGGAAAGCGTTGTTAAAGGTGGCATAAATGGCACTTTCCCTTTGGACGATAAAACTCCTGAATGCAGCGTTTGTCTTCTCTTTTGGGGTAGTCACGCTCTGGCTCCTTTACCGGAGCCTTGCTTCCGATAGGGCGAAAAGGTCTTCGCCAGCCCAGAGGGCAGAGTTTTTCTTGAGAATAATGAGAAATGGCTTTCCGTTTCTTAGTATGCCTGTCGAGAAAAACCATTACCTTATCGGAAGGGCCACGGGGTGCGACATCCCCCTTAAGGGCCTGGGCATACCTCCATTTATCGGGGAAATCTTCCTCAGAAATGGAAATTGTTTTTTTAAGAATGTGCTCGAAGACTCGGTGAGGATAAACAATAAGCCTATCGGTATAGGGGAGAGAATAATCCTCCCTGGTTATGAAATAAGTCTTTACAACTATTTGATGAAAATTGAATAATAGGATCAGCTGCCAGTCTTAAAATTAGCGATCATCCAGGGGGCATTCGCGATTCAAAAGCTGACACCTGAACCCTTGTTGTTTTATTGTATTGCTCATTGGAAAAAGGATTTATCCATGGATGCTTTTGGCATAACAGATAGAGGAAAAAAAAGGGAGAATAATCAGGACAGCATTTATCCGTCTGAACAGGAGTTCAAAGAGATGCATCGTCCGGACAGGAGCCTGATGTTCTATGTTGTTGCCGATGGTATGGGTGGGCATGTATTCGGAGAGGTGGCAAGCCGGAAAGCAGTCACTATCATAAATGATTTTGTGAAAGAGAGTATATTAAACAGCAATGATGAATCTCTCAGGGAAGACGAGTTTATTATCGGGATTTTAAAAGAGGCAGTGCAGAATGCTCATCGTGATATTTATGAGTACTCGCAAAGTCTGCCGGAAAAAGAAACTATGGGGACTACTGTTTCCGCCGTGCTTTTCAGGAATGGCAAGGCCTACATTGCTCATGCGGGCGACAGCAGGATATACAGGTTAAGAAAAGGCAACTTAGAGAAGCTTACGAAGGATCATACTGAAATACAGCGCCTTGTTGACATGGGTGCTATTGGTGAAGAGGAAGCAGAGAACCACGGTCTGAGCCACATTCTGACCATGGCCTTAGGCGCAATTGAGCACGTTGAGCCTGATTTTATCGTCTGTGATATTCAGGAGGGGGATTCTTTTCTTCTCACGTCAGATGGTCTTTTCAGGGTTTTAAATAAAGTGGAAGTTACAGAAGTAATGATGAAGAGGCTCTCGGCACAAGAGAAATGTGAAGCCCTTGTCAATAGTGCGCTTGAAGGGGGTGCTCCGGACAATGTATCGGTTATTGTAGTAGAAACCGGAAAGAGACATTTCCTGAAATACATTTGTCCACGCCTCATTGTTGCGGGTATATGCATACTGAGTGCGTGTCTGTTGTTTTTTATATTTATGAACTAAGCTTTCCGCCTGCTAAATCTTAAATCCCTTCACAGAGTTCTCCAGGCTTACAGCGAGGGTGCTCAGTTCGAGGGCAGCCTGGGTTACCTGTTCCGCAG
Source organism: Syntrophus sp. (in: bacteria) (assembly GCA_013824835.1). GTDB lineage: Bacteria > Desulfobacterota > Syntrophorhabdia > Syntrophorhabdales > Syntrophorhabdaceae > PNOM01. The sequence goes on from PNOM01000012.1 coordinate 45,125, forward strand.
AGTTCGAGGCATCTTTTGTGACGGATGCCACCTGCTCGATATCCTTCGCAATCTCATCGGTAGTTGAATTCATCTCTTCAATTGCCGTTGCGATCTGCTGTACCATGGACTGGAGATTGGAAGCGCTGCTCACAATTTCTATTAATGCAGTGCCGGCTTCATTGGAGAACTCGACCCCTGCCTGTACGCTTTTTGAGGCTTCATCCATCGATTCCACTGCCCTGTCGACCCCTGATGTTATGGAGCCAATCATACTGCCGATTTCCTGGGTCGATTTACTGGTCCTTTCTGCGAGCTTTTTCACTTCATCAGCAACGACAGCGAAACCTCTTCCTGCCTCCCCTGCCCGGGCAGCCTCGATAGCAGCATTTAAGGCGAGCAGATTGGTCTGGTCGGCTATGTCATTAATGACGCTCACGATCTCGCCGATCTTTTCCGACTGATTTCCAAGATTTTTTACAAGTTCAGAGGATTTATGAACTGTTTTTGCGATTTCTTTGACCTCATCTACCGATTTATTTACAATGCCGTTGCCGTTTTCAGCGATGTTTACCATGTCTTTTGCCGAGTCGGATATGTTGTTCGCATTTTTTGCAATGTCGAGTGAAGCCTGAGACATCTCTTCTGAGGCTGTAGAGACCTGGATAGTCCGTTCTACCTGTGCTTCTCCCCCCCTGGCAAGCTGTTCGGCGCTGGCGCTTAATTCATGACTTGCAGAGGCAACGCTGGCAGCAGATGATTTGACTTCTGCAATCAGTCTTTTCCATTTCTCAACCATTGTCGCAAAGGCCCGCATTTCATCGCCCAACTCGTCCCTTCTCTCTGTCTCGACACGGACAGACAGGTTGCCCTCCGCCAGTGTTTGAGCTACCGCGATATTCTGCTGAATCGGTATAGTGATACTCCGGGTGATAACGATGCTGACGCAGACGCCTAAGATGAGGGAGACTATGCCAAAGATGATCAGCATCACCTTGACGGTATAGTTGCTCTTTATGATTTCGTTGTACTTTGTCTGGACCCCGTTTTGCTGGTATTTGACGATTTCTGTGACGATCTCGATGAATTTATAGACCGCTGGATCAACGGAGGTGCTGTAAAGGGTCGATGCCTCATCAAAATTGCCTGCTTCTATGGTTTCAGCAAGTTTTATATTGTTCCCCCGCGCTTCAGCGATAGTTGCCTTGAATTTTTCGAGAAGGGCCTTCCCCTCTTTGTCGGTCTCCAATTTTTCGAGGTTTTCCAGGGCAGCCAGATAGAGTTTTCGTTTTTCCCCGATTGATTGCAGGGGGGCCTTGTCCTTCGTGTATACGGCTTTGCCTGTCTCCTTATTGATAAACTGGAGATTTGTGAGTATGGCATTTGCCATCATTGCCTTCTGGAAGTTTATATTGGTGATCTCGTTTGCCCTGATGTCTGTATCTCTCATATTTTTGAAACTTATAATGCAGAGGGCGATTATTATGGCGATGAAAACAATATAACCTCCTGCCAGTCTTTTTCCTATCCGTACATTTTGCAATCTCATGATGTCGCTCCTCTATTCTCTTTTGTCTTCATGTTAAACATTACCATGGATCACCATAATGATAATCAATATTATCGATTAAAAGGGGAATTTCTTAAGGGGGCATGGGTTGGATGGTTGAGAATATCTGCAAAACAATTAATGGATCAGGGTGGGCAAGGGGAGTTCTTCGCATTTGCATGTGACCCGCCAGAGAGGTCTGGACAAAGACCTCTCTTTTGTACTTTAATATCCCCTTCAGCACAACCAGTGTAAGAACATCTTCGGAGGAAAGCGTGGTAAAAGGCAAAAATTACGTTATACAGGATCTCAAGGCACAGCTCAATGCCTCCCAGTATGAGGCGGTTACTACCACGGAAGGCCCGGTCCTTGTCATTGCAGGGGCAGGAAGCGGCAAGACCAGGGTTATCGAATACCGTTCCCTGTACCTTGTCCAGAAAGACATTGATCCGGAATCTATTTTGCTCCTCACTTTCACCCGTAGGAGCGCCCAGGAGATGATCGAGCGGGCGTCCCGGAATGATTCCCGGTGCTCGAAGATAGACGGCGGGACCTTTCACTCCTTTGCAAGCAAGATCTTAAGGATTTACAGCAAAAACCTTGGCTTATCAAATTCTTTCACTATATATGATGAAGGCGATGCAGAGGAGGCAATCCGGCGGTGCTGCAATAAAATGGGATACGACCAGGATAAGGAGTTTCCCAAAAAGAACGAACTGAAGAATGTCTTCAGTCTCTGCATCAATAAGGGAATGAATGTTGACGATGCAGTCCTGAAGACCTATGTGGATTATGAGGACCGGCTCGGGGAGATCAAGACCGTGCAAAAGGAGTATGCCGAGTATAAGCTCAGGAATAACTGTGTTGATTATGATGACCTTCTGGTCTATCTCAGGGTTGTGCTCGGAATCGACGAAGTAAGGGAGAGGCTCTCGTCAAGGTACCGGTATATTATGGTTGATGAGTTCCAGGACACAAACGGTGTTCAGGCAGATATCGTCCGTTTTCTCTCAATGAAGCACAACAATGTGATGGTGGTAGGGGACGATGCACAGAGCATCTACGGCTTCAGGGGCGCCAATCACCTGAATATCCTTCAATTCCCCAGGGAATTCAAGGGCTGCAAGGTGATAAAGCTCCAGGAAAACTATCGCAGCACCCAGTCTATCCTTGATGTAGGCAATGCAGTCCTCAACAATATGTCTCATAAATTTGATAAACGCCTTGTGTCAGCTATGGGCGTCATTGGTGAAAAGCCTGTGGTGTCACGTTTTGATGATGTGTACGAGGAGGCGGCATGGGTAGCACAGAAGGTCCAGGTTTTGAAATCCACAGGCATTGTCCTGGGAGAGATGGCGGTTCTCTTCAGGACCGCTTTTACCTCCATGCCCCTCCAGGCGGAACTGGTAAAGCGGGGAATACGGTTTAAACTCTTCGGGGGCCGGAAATTCTACGAGATGGCCAATGTCCGCGACGCGGTCTCCTATCTGAGGCTCGTTGCAAACCCTACTGACGAGCTCGCGTGGCACCGGGTCCTGATGCTCCTTCCCGGCATTGGCGTCAGGACTGTTGAAAGACTTCTTGAACTGATTATCCATTACACCACCCTGGCGGATATTATCGATAAGGTTTTTGCGCCCTTTTGCGCAGGTCAGAAAAACTCGGAGGTCTTTGCCTCCCTGAAAACACTTCTTGAGACAATATCCGGTCCATCCATGCTTCCTGCCCGTCAACTGGAGCTTGTTATGGAACATTACGGTCCTATCATGAAGATGAAATACAAGAAGGACTCCACCAGGGTGAAGGAACTGGTCATGCTTGTACAGATGGCCCAAAGGTACCGCACCCTGAAGGACTTTCTTGCCGATGTTGCCGTTGATCCTGACAAGGATGCCAAGGATAACGATTTCGAATACCTTACCCTTTCCACGGTACATTCAGCAAAGGGGCTTGAATGGGGCAGGGTCTTCCTTATCGGCCTGGTGGATGGCGTGTTCCCGTCAAGCAGGTCTTTTATCGATGCTGAAGAGGGCGATATCGAGGAGGAGAAGAGGCTCTTCTACGTGGCAGTCACGCGGGCAAAGGAAGAAATATTCCTCAGTTTCTACCTTAAAAAGGGTATAAATGAGCGCTCTAAGGGAAATCTCTGCAGGTTTCTCGATCCTGCGAATGTAAGAAAAACCTTTGAAAAACGGACAGTGGAATCCATATCCGGATCAGCGCGCCGCCGCTTACGGCATTAATAATTTGTTTGCGGCAAGATGCCACCCCCTCAACTCGCTTTGCTCGCACCTCCGTCGCCTCTTCCTTGTCGCCTCAATATCATTTTTGATTTAGAATTGGAATTAGCGCTTCGACGATTTGCCTGTTTCGTTCCTGTTCCATCGCCTTCCTGAGGGAGGTGATGCTGTGGTTTTGGTTCCAGAAGCAGCAGCGCGGGTCGGCTGGGTGGGACCTGTGCTGGGCCTGGCTCCCCCATTTGTGCGTACAGCCGCCTGTCCTGGTTTTGGCTGCATCCTGCGGGGCTGCGGCGGTCGCGCGAATTCAATATTCTTTATTGGCGCTGATTGCCCCGCTGGTCCATGCCCTGAAGCCTGTTTCGGGATGGTTGCCCTGCGACTTGCTGCGGGGTGATTCATTCCATGCTGCTGTCTTGCCTTTGATGTCCCGTGGCTTGCCGCGGGACAGTTGGTTTTTGTATAATCAAAACCTTCCAGAATGCGCCGCTCAATCTTCTTGCCCAGCACACGCTCAATGCCCTTGACCTGGGGCTCGTCTTCCTGGCTCACAAAGGTGAAGGCGTCTCCGGTCTTTGCGGCGCGGCCGGTCCGGCCAATGCGATGCGTGTACGCATCTGTTGTATCCGGCATATCATAGTTGATGACATGAGATATGCTTAGTACATCAATGCCTCGGGCCGCGATATCCGTTGCCACCAGTATCTGGTATGAACCGCTGCGGAAACCGTCGAGGGCATCCTGACGTTTATTCTGCGACAGGTTCCCCTGGAGCGAGGCAGCCCTGTATCCTGCCTTCTGCAGTTCCTGACCAACGCGTTTTGCCCTGTGCTTGGTACGTGTGAAAATCAGGATCGATTCTGTATCGGTCTGTTTGAGGAGTTCCATGAGAAGTCCGGTCTTCAGTTCCTGTGCAACAGGATAAAGGGCATGGGAAACCGTGTTTGCCGGGGCCGTATGGCCGATCTTTACCGTAACCGGATTACGGAGCACTTCGTCCGTCAGCTTTCGGATGCTGTCGGCCATGGTGGCTGAGAACATCAGCGTCTGCCGCTTGGTGGGCAATTGCTTGACAATCCGCCTGATGTCGGGCAGGAAGCCCATATCGAACATCCGGTCCGCCTCGTCAAGAACAAGGACTTCCAGGTTCGTAAGGCTGATGGTCCTCTGGTTAAGGTGATCAAGCAACCGGCCGGGACAGGCAACGACAATGTCGACGCCGGCCCGCAATTTCTGTATTTGTGGTTTCACGCCCACGCCGCCGTAAATCGTGCAGCTTGTCAGATGTGTATTGCGCCCCAGTTCTCCGATCGATATATGGATCTGCTCTGCCAGTTCACGTGTGGGCGCGATGATCAGGGAGCGTACCGCACCCCGTGGACCCGGGAGCAGATGCTCCAGAATCGGCAGCACGAACGCCGCTGTTTTTCCCGTTCCGGTCTGGGCAAGACCCATAACATCTTTGCCTGCGAGGACAGGGGGGATTGCCTGTACCTGGATAGGAGTCGGAACCTGGTAGCCGAGCGCCTTGACGCCAGCCGCTATTTGTGGATGAAACTTGAATGAACTAAAACCCATGGCACCTTCTTTATTGAGGTAGATTAGTAGCTAAAGCAGAATATGACCGGATATTATCTCGTTATGAAAACGTTCTGGACAAATTGTTTGATAAATCTCTCACGCGGCCTTTGATCATTACTTCGTTACTTGAGTAACACTAT
>PNOM01000013.1 GCA_013824835.1 Syntrophus sp. (in: bacteria)
GATTTCTTCTGCTGCATCTGCCGGGGTATTCATGTGGTCACTTTTTACGACAACATATTTATTATGTGTATTTGGCGGCGCCTTATCAAAGGCATAAGAGGGGCCTCTTTCATACATCTGGTCTTTTGTGCCGACAACCCATAATAGCGCTGTTCCCGGTTTGATTGCAGCAGCATTCTTAGGTATAACCGCCTGGCCTTCAGGGTCAAACCAGCTCAAATAGGTCTTTGCTGTGAGGCAGACTGCGGAAATCTTTCCCTGATTTACATCGTTAAAACAATAACGTTCATCACCTTTTTCTTCTTTCAACATTTTTCTTGCACGGTTGACACTATCGCCGATTCTTGCCTGAAATCCTTTTAACTCTGGTGTATGACCTGGAGCGAGAGCCAATACCCCGTCGACGGTGGCTGTTGTTGCATAATAAAGCGCAACATTAGCCCCTATGCCCTGCAATAAAGATTTTCTTTGCTCCATGCTTTTTCAGTGTAGCCACTGCCACATCGATCTCTGCCATAATGCCCTCATAGCTTTTATCATAAAAACGAGTTTTCGAGTATGGCATTTCAGGAATAACAACGGATTGCAGGATGAAACATGGATGATTTTGCCGGATACACCGATAGATCATTGCCCCTGAAGGACTCTGTTTTTCTTTCCCCTTGCTTCCTTATTTATAGTAACAGATATAACCCACTTCAATTGCAGCATCTATATCAAAAGATGCATCTTTCCCGACAATGAACTTTTCATTTTTCTTTACTTCCTGCCACTCTTTGCCCGGCAGCCTTACCTTCATCGATCCTTCAATAATCACCATATGTTCTTCGGATGCGGTAGAGAATGTATATGTGCCGGGGGCCATCACACCCACGGTCGCATATCCTTCTGCGGTGTTTATTCCCAGGCTCTGTACTTTACCATAAAAATAGGTGCTGTGTTTAATCATATTGACCCTCTCCTCTCTTGTTGTATTGATTAATCAGTCTATCTTTTTTAAAGAGTTATTGGCAAGCTTTTCGTTAGACAATGCAGCCTCCCTTATGCTGTTTCCTGTTTACCCCGCTCCCTTCCAGAATCACAAACATCCGGCACTGTTGGCAGTCAAATTCGAGGCAATAGGTGTGATGCCTGTCCCTGATCTTGAGGGGCTCTTTGAGGGGGCGAGTCGATCGGTTGTGCTTGGTGGGGCATAGGTCCAGTTGATGGCGGATGCAGTAGCGGGTAGTCATGACCGTTTTTCCGGCTATGCTGGAAAGGGTTTCAAAGGCAGGTTCAATGATTTCCGCACCATGGCGTTCATAGAATCGCCGGGCATGGTCGTTCAGGACGTTGGCCCGGAAATCCAGCCTTATTTCAGGAAAGGGGGCATTGTTGGGTGTAAGACGGACAAATTGGCGGGGGTATTTTTCGAGCCTGATTCGGGTGAGCGTCTCCAGAACATCCCGCCGGATGCCGTTTAAGGTGCTGACAGGAAGAAAGCCCGGCTGTTGGGGGTGAATGGTCAGCACTATCACCTGGTAGGGGCTGTTGCCAATGCTCAAAAGGTGTGTCTCAATCTGTTTCAGGGCGCGGGATGGGTCCCTGGGAGGTTCACACAAGACCTCTCTGATCGTTTCCACCTCATTACCGTCTTCGTCTCTGACAGTCAGGCGTATTATGGCATCTTCTTGTATAAAAACCATTTCCACGGCTATCCGGCGATGGGCCGAGGTTTTTTTCAGAATTCGGGTAAAGGCCATGTCATGGTTGCGATAGAGGGGGATACCGACATTGAGGCCGGTCATATTGTTGGGGTAAATTTTATCCTTATCCACCCGGTCGATACGGAACCCGGCCAGGTTTTTTTGCTTTGTGAAAAAGCATATCCCGTCTCCGTTTTGCAGGTCATGACGGTCCATGCGGAAATAGGTCTTTCCCACGCTGGTGACGGTCCCTACATACTGTCCGATGGCCTTCTGCGTGTCTATGGAGGCGACCTTTTCTTTCCTGCCGGTGATGAAGTATCGGGTATACCCCCGGTTAAAGGTTCTGGAGGGTTCCGGTGAAAAGGTAAAGGTGCTGCTGCCTGAACTGCTGCGGCAATAGTCTGAATGCCCGCTTATGAACTGGTCAATAGCTTGCCGGAAAGCGGCGGTAACGTTTTTTACATAGTCGATCCCCTTGTATCTTCCTTCGATCTTAAAGGAGGTGACCCCGGCTGCAATAAGGTCCGGAATGGCGCTTATCAGGTTCAGGTCCTTGAGGGAGAGCAGAAATTTATCCTGTTGGATAACCTTGCCGTTGCCATCAATCAAGGTGTAGGGGGACCGGCACGGCTGGGCACAGACTCCACGATTGCCGCTCCGGCCCGTGGCAGCTTGACTCATATAACATTGTCCGCTGTAGGATACGCACAAGGCCCCGTACACAAAGGCTTCCAGCTCTACTCGGGTATTTTGTCGGATAATGGCAATCTCGTCAAGGGAGAGTTCCCTCGCCAGGATGACCCGCTTGAAACCCACGGCTTCAAGGAATTGCACCTTTTCAGGGGTGTTGTTGTGCATCTGGGTACTCGCAATGAGGGGGATCGGCGGTAAGTCCAGCTCAAGCAAACCCAAATCCTGGAGAATCAGGCCATCGGCCCCCATTTGAAAGACCTCCTGGATGATCTCAAGGGCCTCAGGGAGTTCCAGGTCCGTCATGATGGTATTAAGCGCCACATACACCCTGGCGTAATAGAGGTGGGCGTGCTGAATCAGGCGGGCGATGTCCGCGACGCTGGTGCTGGCGTCGGCCCTGGCGCTGAATCTCGGGGCCCCGATATAGACGGCATCTGCCCCATGATCAATGGCGGCTATGCCGATGTCCGCGTTTCCAGCCGGTGCAAGCAGTTCGAGTAGTGTGACCATCCATCCTCCCCTTGAAGAGCCGAATCAGCCAATAGATGTGCTGATGTGTCCAACGGTCTTTCTAATAAATTCCCCCATGATGGTTTCGGCTTCTTCAATGGAGACATAGGCTGCTGCTTGTATCCCGGGGCTGCCGGCGATCATGGCGGAGATGGGTCGCCCGGATATTGTGCGATGGAGGCATAATACAGGTTTGCTTAAGGTAGTGGCCCTTCCAAGCTCATACCCCACCCCCAGGGAGGGCACTGAGACTTCGGCCACCACACAATCGCAGGCCGAGAGCCATGCCATGTCCCGGTCATGGATATGGGCGGTCGCTGGGTCCGTCATCGCCTTTCTCTGAAAGGGCGGGATTCCCCACATGTTCGGTCAATACTTCCCCGAAAGACCGCAGCCATGTGATCATGGCCTCATAGACCGCGGCATCATCCCGTCCCCCCCGGATCGATCCGGCAAAATAGATTTTCATTCCATCCTTCCAATAAAAATCATGCTCACTGAAGGCTGAGTTGGTTCTCTTTCAGATATCCCATGGAAAAGTTTAGCGCCTCCTCGCCCGGAAGGTTCTTTGCCTTCATGGACGCCACATATTCGTTGATAATAGGCGTCATTTTAGCTGCCCACCTAGCGTCTTCGGTTTTAGAGAGGGTTATGAATTTTATCCCTTTGCCCTGTGCGTAGACCTTGCCGTCCTTATCCATCTGATCCCATAGTCGGCCGGTCTTTTCGATCCACTCTTCATTGATTTTTTCGATTATGCTCTGGATATCAGTGGGGAGACTATTCCATCTGGCCTTATTCATGACGCAAAACCCTGCGGACTCGTACGCGGAACTGTAATTTTCCGTTGTATACCTGGTCAAGTCTGCAAACTTCCACTGTTGCAGGGCTTCAACAGGAATCTGGATGCCCTCTACTACACCCGTTCTCAGGGCATCGTATGCCTCGCCAATAGACATTCCTACCGGCACACCTCCAAGGGCCCGCACAATCTTTGCGCTCAACCCCGTTGACCTGATCTTCATTCCATTCAGGTCTTCGAGTTTATAGACCGGCTTCTTTGTGGAGAGAAGGCCGGGTCCATGGGCATGAAGATACATAACCTTTACCTCATCCAGTTCCTTTGGCTTAAACTTCCTGTAGTACTCGTTTGCCATCTTGGTGGCTACATACCCGCTCTTGTATCCAAGGGGAAGGTCAATCACTTCGGTGAGCGGGAATTTCCCCCTCGTATAACTCAAGAATGACCAGCCTACATCGGCTATACCCTTTGCCACACCGTCATAAATGAGTGGCGCTTGCGCCAGGGTGCCTGCCGGGAAAAAGGTAATTTTTACCCTTCCGTTTGTTCTCTTTGTCACTTCCTTGCACCATTGCTCCGCCAACTGGGCCTGCTGCGTGGTCATGGGCATAAAATGCGCATAATTGAGGGAAAACACCTTTTCCTGGGCATGGGCCGGCGCTGTGAGAAAGCAAAGCCCAACAAGAAAAAGTAGACCAATACCAAGCATTAACACATAACGTTTCATAAACACCCCCTTTTTGTACTTGTCCTTCTTTCAAAGACGATTGTTTATTTCTTCATTCGTTTTTCCAAGTCGCCATGAAGCCCTTTCTGTGAACGTCTACGTCACCTTTCACCCCCTTTTGATTGCTTGTGTGTTTCATCTCTCTCCACGGTCTTCTTGAGGGTATTCTTCAAGAAGAGAATGTCATGTTTGAACATTTTCTTTACGGCAGTCAGTTTTCGTTGGGCCATCAACTCTATGATCTCCCGGTGGATACGGGAAAGTTCCTGCTCAAAAGGGAGATCCAGGAAGTTGTGAGCGGCCTCGGCAAGAATCTCCAGAAGTGCCTTTGTAAAAGTTGACAATATGGGGTTGCCTGAAATACCGGCGAGGATGACGTGGAACTCGAAGTTTCTGTTCTTCAGATACACAGGGTCGTCAAAGTGAGCGTCAACATCGACGTAGAGGTCACGGAGCCTCTGGATATCTTTTTCGGTAGCGTTTTTTGTCGCTTCCATCATCACGTAAGGCTCGAACTGCATACGGACATCGAAGATGTGGTCAATAGTTATATGCCCGTTGTCTGCGAGGTTTTTCCACAGGACGCTTATGGGTTTGTGAAACACATTGTTCACAAAAATGCCACCTTTCGGCCCTTTTTTTACATCTATATAGCCCGATGCTTCAAGGAGCCTCAAGGCCTCTCTCAGCACTGACCGGCTCACCTTGAGGTCATCCGCAAGCTGCCGTTCCGTGGGAAGTCTGGACCCAATCTTGATCTCGTCTTTTATGATCTTGCTCTGGATCATCTGTGCAACCTGCTCGGAGTATCTTTTTGCTTCAAATCTATTAAAAGATTGTCCCAACATATGCATTCTCTTCACTCCTTCCCTGCTACGGGCACCTGCAGTTCTCCATCAACATCCTCTAAATCGAGCCACCACTTCTTGCGGGAATCCGGTCTCCCGTATCCCATGAGGTCGTCTCCCCGTATCGCGAGGCTTCTGGCAAGGCCTGAATGTCTCATTGCCCACCCCACTGCCCTGTGGAGGGGGGTGTACGGTTTGTTCCAGGGGCAGACCGTAATGCATGTGCCGCAGCATGAACCCTTTTGATTCCCCACTCGCATGGACGTACATTTCTTCACATCTGTCGGCCATTTCTCATAACCGTTGTGCATCTCCTTCCCCCCGTCGCTTAGAGCCCCTGACGGGCATTCCCGGGCGCACTTCTTACACTTGGAACAAAAATCCTGAAGACCGAAGTCGATAGGCTTGTCGGGAAGAAGGGGTAGATCCGTGGTCACCACGGCTGCTTTAAAGCGTGGCCCGAGAAATGGATTTACCACACAGTCGCCTATCCTGCTCATCTCCCCGAGACCTGCCCAGAGAAGAATGGGGGGGACCACCACCCGGTAGCTTGGCGCATGGTGGGCCTGGGCTGGATAACCGAGTCTTCTTATGTAATCTGCAAGGATATTGGCGATGAATCCTGAGTTGGCATAGGCCAGCATACTCATTGAACCGCTAATCCAATCGTGGCCCGATGAGGCGTCTGCTGTTCTCCAGTCCTGGTCCACAAGAATGGCGATGGCATACTTATGGGGGAGTTCTACCGGTTTTTCACCGGCATCGAGGTTGAACATCTCAACTGTGTCCGAGTAGACCGCATAAGGGGGCAGCCTGCAGACCCCAACCTGGTCTGCCCGCAGGAAATATGCAGTTTCCTTGATGTGGCGGGTCAACGTCTCCAGGTCGCCTGGCAGAGGCGCCTTATTGGGTGCAACCGCCCCATCCTGAAGCGGCATCATGGCGGTTCTGATAGATGATAATGCGCCACCCAGAGGATGTTTGCGTATAAAACGTTTGAACTCCCTTTCGAGAACAGGGCCATAGTCTCCCGTAGCTGCCTTGATAAAACCGGCATCTTTCTCCCGCACCCTTTGGACCTTGTCATCGTGGATGGTTGTGGTAGGTCGTTCGACCCTTGTTAACGTGTGTGATGGGAAAGGTTCCGGGTCAATGCGGGTATACCCTTTCATAGAGGTTCTCCTTAAAGAAGATATTGGTCAGACCTATATATATTATCTATAACAGTGGAAAAGCTTTGTCAAGGGAAAATAAGCGGGGTAGACGCGAAAATCGTCCTGTGCTATAATTACCATCGAAGATAACCGATACATGCCTGACAACTCGCTGTGTAATACCCTCCACACTGCCTGTGGCAGGTACAAAAGGAGCCATCACGTGGAAACCTATTTTATTGGAGTGCAAGTTACCCCATTACCAGACAATCCGCTCATCACGAAGTTCGAAGCCGCCCGTGTCTATTTCTGGATTGTGGATTCATCCCCGGAAAATGCCATGGACAGGGCCAACAGCTATCTCTCCTCATACCTATGGAAACTTGAATCTGTTGACAAGGGTCCAATTGTGACTACCGCCGCGGACTTTGTGACCCAGGAAGAAGGGCTAAAAGGCTTCTGGAGGGCCAAACAAAAAGGTTTTGCAGCGCAGTTTGTTGGAAAGCCCAAACTTGATCAGGCTGAAAACCCCAGTTAATTGAAGTTGTTAAGACGGGAGCACTGCTACAAGATTCACGGAAAAATGTTATCGCGGGGAGGAGATGGGCAAGAAGACTTATCTACTGTCGTCCCCAAGACCCTCGATTATGCGTTATCTGATCTCTTCTGGCCGGTCATAAGAAACACGGTAAACCGCCTCGTTTCTCCGCTGGGAGATGGCTTCATCACTTCTGTGGCGGATATATCCTGAACATTATCAAACCCCGCTTCTATAAAAGTATTGCGCAGTGTTGCCCGATCAAAACCGAAGTGGAATATGCCGGTATTGTCCTCATGAAATTGACCGTCATCCAAATCCAGATCAGCAACACACAGAAATCCGGAGGGTGCCAGGATATTATAAAATTGATCGAAAAGAGGCTTTATTTCCTTGACATGATGAAGGGTCATACTGCTTACAACCAGATGATAATTGCCAGTTAGAGTATCTCCCTTGTCAAGATCGACAAGCAGAGCGCTCACATTGGTCAGGTTCAGTTTGGCGATCTTTGCATTAAAGATATCGAGCATTCCCCGCGAACTGTCTATGCCAACAATAGATTGAACCAACGGCTGTAGCTGGATAGTTAACAGCCCTGTGCCGCAGCCGAAGTCCAGGGCATTTATGTCGGACTTTAATGCGATCTGTTTTGATATGGCATCAGCAATATCCTTTGCCAGTCTGACCCTTGCCGGATTCTCATCCCAGGTGGCAGCCTCTTTGTCGAAGTCCCGTTTTTCAGTGTTCATAGGATCTTTGTCATGTGTCAATGATGGCTCCCGGTTCTCTCTCTTGATTCAGCGATTGCCTCCAGGATCTCTTGTCTGCTGATACTTTTCCCCAAGCCTGGTACATCAAATGGAGAACGGTGAGGGCGGGCATACTGTGGAACAATGGCGTACATATCGCCCCTACGACGCTTTATAACGACCTCTTCAGTCTTGGATTCTTCGAGGAGGCTCGATAGTTTTTCTCTGGCCTCGGAATATGTATAAACCTTCATAAGATTACGTCACCACCTTTATTGAAATACTTTTCGCCACTTCGCACATGCGGTTATCAAGGCTGATGAGGGGTAGCTTCGTCTCAAGGCAACACTGCATGTAGAATGCGTCATACGCATAGATATTGAATTTAATAGCTACTTTCAAAGCATCCTGTATCCTTATAGGCACAAGTCTTACTGGGATTCTCTGCGAGATGTTAAAGGCCCTAAGGGCTTCTCGGTCCGATAAACGTCCCTTTTTCTTCATGGCTGTCAGTGTATTTGCAATTTCGTAGGGAAGAACCTCTGGCGATACAAGAACCACGCCCGATGTTTTCTCAATAACCCATTTACGGTTGGCTTCGTCAAGGACAACAGCGAGAAACGTGCTTGCATCAGCTACTGTTTCCATATACTAAGCTGTACAACTCATTAGGTGAGTTGTCAATCTATATTTGGTATATTGGCAAAATTAGCGGCGGTTGCAAGATATTCGCTGAGGGGCGATAGGATCGCCCATAACCAGTACCATCTATTAAACGCATTCTATAAAACAATATTCGTGCATAAATGCTTTTCGTCCTTGCATAAAGGGAGACCAAGGTTTTATAATTCTGCATAAATCATGAAAATATTACTTACTTTTGTTGGATTCCATGACCCCTATACTGTCGGGCTCATCGGTGACGAAGAATTACCGGGTCCTATCCTCTCTTTAGTCAAAGCGGTATCTTTTAATAAAACAATACTGATCTCGACGCCAAACACCCAAACGCATACCGCGCAGACAAGGGATGCCCTTAATGCCTTATCTATAGAAACGGATGTAATTGACATGCCTCTTGGCGACCCGACAGACTATATTCAAATCCTGGGAGGACTACGAAAAAGCTTCATCAATATCAGTCACGAGCACCCTGGTGCAGATTTTTTCATTTCGGTTGCCTCCGGCACACCGCAGATGCATGCATGTTGGCTGTTGCTTACGGCAAGCGGAGAAATTCCAGCCCGTATACTCCACATAAGGCCCCCTCGTTTTGTGACCAAAGAAAAACCGCTCGTATCAGAAATTGATTTAACTTCAAAGGATTTCCCCATCGTTAAAGCGAATATTTTTTCAGACGGGGAATATGAAGCCACGAGCAACGATATAAACTTGGCGCTGAGGGAAATAGGTATAGTCGGGGATCACCCGTCGATGAAAAAAGCCGTTGAGATTTCAGCGATATTAGCCCCCACAGATGTACCGATTCTGGTGCTTGGAGAAACGGGAACAGGCAAGGAGTTATTTGCAAAGCTGATTCACAGGCTGAGCGATAGGGCAACAGGCCCCTTTATTCCGGTTAACTGCGCAGCAATACCCAAAGAACTTGTGGAGAGCATACTTTTTGGTCATAAAAGAGGCTCTTTTACCGGGGCTGTTACGGATCAAGCCGGTAAGTTTGATTTAGCCAACAACGGCACCCTCTTTCTCGATGAATTAGCGGAGTTACCGGTTTCCATTCAGTCAAAGTTTTTGCGGGTGCTTCAAGATGGTATGGTCGAGCCATTGGGCCACAATAAATCCCACAAGGTTAATGTAAGGATCATAGCTGCCACAAACCAAAAGATTAAAGAGGCTATTAAAACAGGGAAGTTCCGTCAGGACCTGTATTATCGTCTTAATATCGGCGAGATACATCTCCCACCTCTCCGGGAAAGGAGAACCGATATCCCGAAAATTGCCCTCTATGTGCTTGAGCAGATTAATAATTCCCTGAAAGCCCCGAAACGCCTGTCAACCGATGCGCTGAAGAAGCTACAGACGTATTCCTGGCCTGGGAATGCTCGTGATCTTGGGAACCTTATTGAACGTTCTATGAGGCTATCAAAGAAAACCGTGCTGGAGCCGGAAGACCTGCTGATGACTGAACCGACAGATTCTGAGGATATTATACCGATCTTACCGGTGCCCGAAATAGGGTTTTCACTTGAAAAATACATTTCAGATACGCGCAGACATTTAATAAAAAGCGCGCTGGAACTGGCAAAGGGGAATCAGAGCGAGGCAGCACGACTTTTGAATATTTCCCCGCAGGCAGTGCATAAGTTTTTAAAGAAAGAGTGACAAAGTTTCAACTAAGGTTTAAAATACCTTAATCCTGGTTGAAGATAAAGCAAAGGGGGAAGGTTGGATTATTCAGCTAAATTCAATAATAAAGATCACTTATACGATGCCCTTATAATTGGCACATCTCTTGCTATATGGTTAGGCAATGGAGCCAATAGAAGAAAACAAACACATAAACACGGATGCCGAG
This sequence comes from Syntrophus sp. (in: bacteria), assembly GCA_013824835.1. Taxonomy (GTDB): domain Bacteria; phylum Desulfobacterota; class Syntrophorhabdia; order Syntrophorhabdales; family Syntrophorhabdaceae; genus PNOM01. The sequence goes on from PNOM01000013.1 coordinate 10,249, forward strand.
GCTGACTATCCCATGATGAATTCCGCCAGAGAGACCATTACTTTTGTTTTGGCAACTGATTAGCATGACCCAATACAGGAGCAGCAGATGATAAAAGAATATACCATAGAAAATTTCAAAGCCTTTGGGGGGCCAGCAACAGTGCCCATCAAGCCGATCACTCTTATATTCGGGCCGAATTCTTCCGGGAAAAGTTCAATATTCCAGTCGTTGTTGATGCTGAAACAGACTATAGAAGAGTCTCCAGATAAAAGGCAAAGCCTGTTGGCTAAGGGTGGCCTTGTTGATTTAGGGAGTTACAGAGAATTTATATTTGGTCATGATGTAAACCGTGAGTTTACATTTAAAATAGTGACTACGCATCCAGCAGATTTAAATTATGATTCTCCCGATGTCATATTCTCTGATAATCAGCATCAGAGAAGTAAAATTATAATAAATAGTATAACTGGAGAAGAAGTTGGATTTTCTGTTACTTTTCATAATCTTGCAAACGGCATAACCTCATTATCAAAAACAAGCCTTTTTATTGGAATAAATTCAAACCCAATAATAACATACCTCTGTAATTATCCAGAGAGAAGAAGTTTGGATGGATACCCGGAAGAAATGGCAAATGCCATCAAAGAACTTAATGTTGATCGTTTGTTGCTGTTTCCTACACTGAACATTGCTGAAATAGACGATAATCATTCATATTGGATTAAGTATTGCGAATTACTGGAGGAATATGATGAAGATGCTATTGCGTTTTCTAATGTTGAAGAAGCATTTAAAAAAATGTCGGACAAAGAAAAAAAAGACATTATAGAAAAACTGAAATTAAACGAATCTGATGTTGGTAATAATATTGTAATCGACAATAAAACAACAAAAAGCAAAAGTTATAGTATTCTGGAGAAATACAAAAATTCTTGGAAAGACAACAAAATAACTTTAAACAATTTTCTCCCTAAAACTATAGACCTTCAAGAGGTTTATGAAATTCTTTCTGAAATGCATAGCGATGATGAAAATGCAGATAATATTTCGCTAATTACTTTATCAATGGCTAATATATTCCATACCTTCTTAAACAGTATTATTCATATTGGACCACTAAGAAGCTATCCTGAAAGATTTTTCACATTTAGCGGTGTCACTTCTGAATATGTTGGTCAGACAGGCAAATACATGACAGACATTCTTATCAACAATTCAGAACTTCTTCACAATATTAATCATTATCTTGAGCGGCTTCACCTGACATATGAACTGAAAATTATCCCACTGGCAAGCGATGCTGGGGATATTCATGATTTATATGCAATGCGGTTGTTAGATAAAACTTTAAAAATCGCCATAAGTCTAACAGATGTTGGGGTTGGTGTAAGCCAGGTTCTTCCGATCATTGTCCAAAGCGTGCTCTCCAAAGATAAAACCATCCTCATCGAACAGCCTGAGCTTCACCTTCATCCTGCACAACAGGCAGAACTTGGGGATATGTTCATCGAAGCCGCCCTCGGAGAGAACAAAAATACTTTTCTTATAGAAACTCATAGTGAGCACCTGATCCTACGGTTGTTACGAAGAATACGGGAAACATCAGAAGGAAGATTGGAGGATGGGGCTCACCCTCTCAAGCCGCAAGACATTGCTGTTATTTATGCCAAACCTACGGCACAAGGCACAAAGCTTTTAGAATTGCGAGTTACCGATGATGGTGATTTTGAGGACAAATGGCCGGACGGCTTCTTTGCCGAAAGAGCAAAGGAATTATTCTAAATGATTCAGGAATTTGCTCTTGAACCGAAAGTTATCTCCACTTGGTCAAATTTTCGATATTTTGTTGAACAATTTGGTGTAGAACATGGAAGGCTCATATCAAAATTTCCGCGTAAATGGAAATTAACGGTTTTTAAGAAGTGCGAAGAGCGGGCACGTAAAGAACCTGGTGAACTTAATCTGTTGAGAATTATTGAAAAACTGAAAGACCCTGAATATATTGACAAGAAAATGATGAGTTCAGGTAGAGAGTATAATTCGGCCATGCCTTGGATTGAAAATGCCGAATATCAACATCGATTCAAACCGTTTCATGCAATAATCGCAACATCTAACCCTAATAAACATCCGCATATTGTTCTTTCTGACGAGATCGATGATAGCAATCCATTATGGAAGGTTAGAACAGAGATTACTATTGAAAGAAATCCCAAGAAACTGGCTCAGTGTGCTGCCCCACTTTTGGAAATAAGCGGTGAGATTGTTATTATTGATCCATATTTCGAATTTGTGAATAAAGATATTAAAAGCGAAAACTACGGTAAGCCTATTTTCAGATTCACTGATACTCTTAAAGAATTAATTGACTGTTCTTTCAGGGGCAAACCTCCGAAAAGCATCAAGCTCCACGTCAAGCATACTAATGATCCCAACAAGGATAAAAAACAATCTTTGCAAAGATGGGAAAATGATTGCTTTAGCAGGCTATCAAAGCTTATTCCTGAGGGTAGTTCAATTCGGGTGTTTAGATGGAAAAAATGTTCTCAAGGCAAAAAGTTGCACCCCCGGTTTATCCTTACCGAATGTGGAGGAATCCAGTATGATGTCGGCCTTGACAGCGGCCCAATCGGGGAAGAAACTATTGTTAAACTTTTAAGCGAGATACTTCACGATGAAATATGGAAAGATTTTCAGCCAGAATCGGCAGCATTTGATCTTATAGATGAAATAGAAGTCGCAGGAACAAGACTTTGAAAACCTCAAAAGAGAATTCAAGCATAGAGGTAAAACAACTTAACGTTTTCGTCGATACTCTCGAAGACTTTGAAATAGTAATACCCAACGTTCCATACAATCATATGGGCGCTACGATCACCGATTCAATTTTACAGGCGGGTTTAAAATGGAGTTCAGTAGTGAAACCACGCCTTGATAGGCTAAAAAAAGATTATCCAGAAGCAATAACGACAGATGGTTTCAATAAAATCATAGAAAAAGCGGGTATCAAAGTTCTTATCAACTGGAAGGACTCTGAAAAGCCGAATCGTATTATGAGGTTGACTGAATTGTTCTTGAAAGAAGGCGTCGAAAATGAAGTTGACTTAAAAGCATGGCTTGGGAACCACACAAATATTCAGAAACTGGAGCAGATAAAAGGAATCGGAAACAAAACTGTTGATTATTTGAAATGGCTCTCCGGAATTCCTACTGCTGCCGTAGATATACACCTGTTTCGTTTTCTTGAGCTTGCCGGTATTTTTACCAAAGACTATTTTGAAGCAAAGGGAATAATCAATGGGACTGCTGATTTAAGGGGTTTAAATAGAACAGTTTTTGACCATAGTATCTGGAAATATATGTCTGAGGGCAAAAAAGTCAGGCCCTGCAAGTAGCCAATAGTGAGATTTAACTGGATCGAATATAGTAAGCGGCTTGATTTATATAAAATTGTGGTAAAAGTGAAAAGCATCTACAAACTGGAGCTGTGATATTGATGAACGATACCCTTCTTGTTATTGTCCCCATATTATTTCTACTGGTTATACTGGTTCTCCAGATTTTTCTTCTCCGTAGAAAGGTCTCTGTTGACCATGGGTCTTTTCAGCAGAATTTCGAGTCTATCGAGAAATCCTATGAGCGTGCTGAGCGTGTGGTAAGAGACGAGATTACGGTAAATAGGGAGGAGATTACAAATGCAGCGCGACAGTCTCGTGAGGAATTGGGAAATACCCTGAAAGGTGTTGGAGACACCCTTACCCTGACCATTGGGGAGATGTCGAAGTCTCAAAGCAAGGGGCTTGTTGCATTTGGGGAGAGATTGGATAAACTGGCGCAGGGCACCGAGCAGAAACTCCACGAGGCATTGGAGACAATTGAAAAGGCGCAGACGAGAAGCCGAGCCATATGGGCGCTACACGGGCTCAAGCCGCAGCGTCCAAGAGTGTTTTATGGATAATATTCTCTATGGACTTAATGAGTGGGAAATTATTATAATTAAAGCAATAACAAGAAGACAAGGGAAGGATTAAGTGGCGATAAATCAAAAAGAGTGGTTGAAGCAGGCGGCCTATGATATGGGAACAGCGGATGTTATGTTCAAAAACAAACGATATTTTTACGCTGTCTTTATGTGTCACCTTTCAATCGAAAAGGCATTGAAAGGGCTATATCAGGAAAAGTTGACTGCCCTGCCGCCCAAAACGCATAATCTTGTTTATCTCCTCAACGCAGTAAGCATTAAGCCGCCTGACGATATTGGGAGATTTATCGTGAAACTCAATGAAGCAAGCGTTGCAACGCGATACCCCGAAGAAATTAAGGAACTCTCAAAAAGCTATACGCAGCCCATAGTGAAAGGAATTATAAAAAGCAGTAAAGAGGCACTGAAATGGATAAAGACACAGTTTTAAATATCATTTCACGCTTTCAAAAGGCAGTAGAATCAAAAAATGTTAAAATAAATCTATTGATCCTTTACGGTTCATATGCCAGGGGCACCTATCATGAAGGCAGCGACATTGATGTTGTTGTTATCTCAAATGATTTCAAAGGCAAAAGCTATTGGGAGCGTATAGACATCCTTTCCGATGCAATCTATGAAGTTTTTGAGCCGATCGAGGCTGTTGCAATGACCCCGGAGGAGTGGAAAAACAAGAGATCATCCATCGTCGACTATGCAAGTGACGGTGAAATCGTTTATGCGGCTTGATCATGAAACCATAAGGGATCGGCATTACCGACCCTACATGATATCCGAAATCTGCCACTCCTCATAATGGATGCTGCTTAACTCTGCGATAAACCGGGAGGGCTTCAGGATTAGATGGCCGATCTGCTTGTCGAAGATGAGCATGGGGTAGCAGAGGTAGAGTTCATCCATGGCCCTGGTTGCGGCAACGTAGAAGAGTCTTCTCTCCTCTTCAAGGCCCCCTTCCTCCTCCACGGCCTTCGGGTTGGGGAATCTTCCTTCCGCGCACCAGATGATAAAGACCGCCTTCCATTCGAGCCCTTTTGCCTGGTGGATGGTGCTTAAAACAACCCGTTCGTCCTCTCTGTCTGCGCTGACGACTTCTTCGCCGCTCAGGCCGCCCATAAGGGAAAGCTCGCTCAGGAAGGTCTCGAGCGATTGATACTGGGATGAAAAGCTGATAAGCTGGTTGATATCTTCGAGTCGTGCTGTGTGGTTCGGGAAATTATATTTCAGGTAGTCTATATATCCATGCTCAAGTACGGCGGAGATCATGTCTGCCGGTGCTTCCAGGGCATGGAGCCCGGAGAGTACGCCAAAGAGCTTTGACCATGTGTCGATGCTTTCTTTTTGTATGCCCTTGAATACCTCCCCTATCTTCTTTGAAATGATGAGGTCAATGGGGTTGCTTACTGTTTTCAGATGGTCGAATATGCGTTCGGCCGTTCTTTTTCCGATGCGGGGGAAGAGCTGGAACATCCTTTTCCATGAGACCTCATCTTCAGGATTGACAATCACCCTCAGGAAGGAGACCACATCCTTGATATGGGCCTGTTCAAAGAAACGGAGACCGCTCCTTATCTCAAAGGGAATGTCCCTTCTGGTCAGCTCCATCTGGAGTTCCATGCAGTGGTAGTGAGCCCGGTAAAGGACTGCGATGCGGTTGAGAGGGGTGCCCTCATCCCGCAACTCAAGGATTCTCTGGGCCACAAACTCTGCCTGCTGCATCACATCTCTTGAAGGGGCAACTACAGGGGTGATGCCGCTTTTCTTGACGCTCCGGAGCTCCTTTGTAAACTGCCTTTTGTTCTGGAGGATGGAGCTGTTGGCAAGACCCAGTATCTCCGGCGTGCTCCTGTAATTCGTCTCAAGTTTGAATACCCGCGCCTCCTCATATTTTTTCGGGAATTCCAGTATGTTCTGGAAATCGGCCCCCCTGAAGGAGTAGATGCTCTGGGCATCGTCACCGACCACCATGACGTGCCTGTTAATAAAACCCATGAAGTCGACAACCTCCGCCTGGATTCTGTTTGTATCCTGATATTCGTCCACGAGGATATGGGAAAAGGACAGGGCATAGAATTTCCTGAGGTCCTCGTTTTCCGCGAGCAGCTTGTGCCAGTAATAGAGGAGGTCATCAAAATCCATGGCATTGGTTGCCCTCTTTTTTTCCATATAGAGGGTCTGGATAGTTGCTATTTCATCAACAATATCAAGGAAGAAAGGAGACCTTTCCTCAATGGATTCTGGAATATCGGTCATGGTGTTGACCGCATAGCTTATAATGTCTTTAATGACGCTCCCTTTGGGGAACCTCCGGGCCTTCCGGTCAATCTTCGATTCCTTGATCACAACCTCGATAAGGTCCTTCGCATCCTCATTATCAAGGATGGAAAAATTCCGCTTGAAGCCCACGCGGTCACTGTGCTGTCTCAATATCATATTCCCGATATGGTGAAATGTACCCCCCCAGATGTAACGGGTATCTATCTTCATGAGGTGTTCCACCCGGTGGAGCATCTCCCGGGCCGCTTTGTTCGTAAAGGTGAGGAGAAGAATGTTGTTCGGGGAGACACCCTGTTCGAGAAGCCGCGCTACCCGGTAGGTGACAACCCGCGTCTTTCCGCTGCCCGCGCCCGCGATAACAAGTACAGGTCCAGGATCGGCCAATACTACCTGCAACTGCTCTTCGTTCAGCTCCTTTTCGTAGGGGATAAGAAATGTTTTTTTCGACACGTCCCGGTGAAGGGTATATTTTTTCATCAGGGTTAAAGTATGCTGTATGATCCATTTTAAGTCAAGGAGGGAATACGCCCCAAAAAATTGGTAGTCTCCTAATTTCATGTCAATTTAGGAGACTATCCAAAAATTTCCAATTTGTGAAAAAAAGTGTATAATAAGCATGTTTTTTACCTATAAGAATTCCTAAAAAGGAGGATATATCATGAAAGTCGTATTATTGGGACCCCCGGGTGCGGGAAAGGGTACAGTGGCAAAGCAGTTGACTAATTATGACGGATCAGTGCAGATCTCTACAGGAGATATTCTGAGAAATGCAGTCAAGGCCAAGACGAAGCTCGGTCTTGAGGCCAAGGGATATATGGAGCGGGGAGAGCTTGTTCCTGACAAGCTTATTATGGATATCATGGAAGCACGGCTCCAGGAGCCTGACTGCGCAAAAGGATTCCTTCTTGATGGTTTTCCGAGAACCATACCACAGGCTGAGGAACTGGAAGTGCTTCTTGCAAAACTCTCAATCAAGCTTGACGGGGTCATCAACCTTGATGTCCCGAAAGATGTGATTTTAGACAGACTTACCACGAGAAGGACCTGCTCGAACTCGGACTGCCAGGAGATTTATAACATTAAGAGCAAGCCGCCGACACCTGAGGGCAACTGCATGAAATGCGGTTCTCCTGCGGTACAGCGCGCTGATGAAACCGTTGAGGCAATTACCGTGCGCCTTGAAACCTATAATGAGAAGACTTCTCCCCTTATCAATTTCTATGAGAAGAAGGGCCTTCTGAAGACAATAAGCTCCTTAAGCAGCGACAAGATTGTTGCCGAGATAACCGCTGCCATGAAGAAATAGACACACAAGAGAGAATTGGATGATCCCCCCGGTTACGGGCATAAACCCGCAGCCGGGGCTGATTCCCTGAATTACCTGAAAAATCTGTTGTCCGTTTAATTAAATGTCAAATGTGTGAGATAAGGGATTAACGCCTATGAAATTCGGTTTTTCAACATATTTTTATTTAAAAAAGGAATCTTTGGAAGTGGTGGAAGAGGCCGCTCCCCTGGGCATCAGGGTTTTTGAGCTGTCCCAGCAGATCCCCCACGCCCTGAATATGGATAAAAGAACGGTTGCGAAGATTGATGCCCTGAAAAAAGAAGGGATAGAGTTCTCCATGCATGCCCCCTTTTTCGAGATAAACCTGGGGAGTTATTTTGAGGACATACGGCTTATCTCCAAGGAAAGGATCAAGAAGGCCCTTGATCTGGCAGGCATAATCGGGGTTAACCCTGTGGTTGTTCACCCGGGCTACACCTTCTTTGTTGATAAGGTAAAGGATGTGGAAGAGCGAACCAGAGAGAATTTTATGGAAGATTTACGTGAAATCTATCTTTATGCGCGGGAAAGGGGTCTGTCAATAGCCCTTGAGAATGTCCATATGTCATATTTCTTTTTTTATGAGCTTGATGAGTTCAGGAAGATCCATGAGGCAGCACCCGGTGTCGGGATGTGTCTCGACGTGGGACATGCCTTTATTACAAAATGCGCCCAAGGCGTCAGCAGCCCCGAAGATGCCATACTGGCAGATCTGAAGGAAATCGGCATTGAACACCTTTTCCATGTGCACCTTCACAATAATCTTGGAGTAAAGGATGACCATACCTTTCTCCAGGGCAGCATTGACCTGAAAAAGATTATTCGCGGCCTTGACGGAATGGGTTACGGAGGGAAGATCATCATAGAAAGCTATGATATGGAAGAATACGGGACAGGCCCGGTAATAGAAAAGATGGAAGAATTGAGAAGGGGGTCTCCATGAGCACGGATAACAAAAAGGATGTCTCCTGCCTTGTAATCCTGAGTGGCGGTCAGGATTCAACCACCTGCCTTCATTGGGCAAAAAGGCATTTTAAGGAAATCCACACCATTGCCTTTGACTATGGGCAAAAACACAGAATCGAACTGAAATCCGCAGAGAGAATTGCTCACCATGCTCACGTCCTGGATCACGAGACCATAGACATGCGGGGCCTTATGAAGAGCACAAGCCCGCTCATAGAGCACACCCATCCTGTAGGTCAATACAAAAGCGCTGAGGATCTGCCCGGCGGCATTGAGCCCACCTTCATCCCTTGCCGCAACATCCTCTTTTTAACCGTTGCGGCAAACCGTGCGGTGGTGAAGGGAATCAAAGACCTGGTTATCGGGGTATCTGCCGTGGATTACGGAGGCTATCCTGACTGCAGGCCTGGTTTCATAAAGGGGATGGAGGATACGCTCTGTCAGGGTCTTGAGATGGACATAACCATCCATGTACCGCTTATTTCAATGAGCAAAAAGGATACGGTCCTCCTTGCCTTAACTTTGCCGGGTTGCATGGAGGCCCTTGCGTACAGTCATACTTGTTACGAAGGTGCTTTCCCGCCCTGCGGCAAGTGCCATGCATGCCTTCTGAGGGCAAAGGGGTTTCAGGAAGCAGGGATAGAAGACCCTTTGTCAGGGGACCCTTCTTCTAATTCACATTCAAAATGACTCTAATCTTTTCTGTCATTGCGAGCGACGCGGCAATCTCAATGACTTAGATTGCCGCGTCGCTACGCTCCTCGCAACGACTTGATTGCGAATTGGTATTAGATTCTCCGGAATATACTATTCCTTGTGAGGTGTTATGATGACCTTCAGGCAGCCTTTGCCTTCACCTGCAGCCCTGAATCCCCGTGCAATCTCTTCGAGACTGTATCTGTGGGTAATCATGTCTGTCACGTCAACGCTCCCTGCCCTGATCAATTCCATGGCCTGTATATTATCAAGGGGGGCAGCCCCATAACAGGTTTTAAGGCTTATGTCGTTTCTCCAGAAGGGATTAATATCCATATCGATGGTCTCCCCGGGGTTCGGCACTGCAAAGAAGAGAACTACCCCGCCGCGGTCAACGGATTCCAGTGCTTGCCGGGCAGCAGACAAAACCCCGGCACAGACTATTACCTTATCGGCCAACCGGCCGTTATTTACCTCTTTTATCGAACCCGATATATCTCCATCAGCCGGAATTGTCTTATCGGCGCCGAATCTTTTTGCCGCTGCCAGTCTGTAGTCATCAATGTCCGTTGCAATGATCCTTCCTGCGCCCAGGGCACGGGCAAGCTTGATCATAAGGAGGCCTGCAATCCCGCAGCCGAGTACCAGCAGGGTATCGCAGGGCTTCAGGTCAGCAGCCCTTAACCCCCTGACTACGGTGCCAAGGGGCTCAATAAATGATCCCTGCTCATAGGACATTTCGTCAGGGAGGAGGAGGGTGCCTGTATCGACGCTTTTTCCGGTGATCCTGAGATACTCTGAAAACCCTCCCGGTGCAAAATTGTTTGTTGTCTGAAAAACCTGGCAGGCAGTTTGATGGCCGGTCACACACCAGTGGCATTCGCCGCAGGGAACATGGTGCGTGGTAAACACCCGGTCACCTCTTTTGAATCTCGTTACTTCTTCCCCAACATCAACAACCTCGCCGGCAACTTCATGGCCGAGAACCAGGGGGGCCTTTTTTATGCGATACCATTCCATGACGTCACTGCCGCATATGCCGCTTGCCATAACCTTAACAAGAATATCCCCTTTACCGACTTTGGGAAGGGGCATTTCCTCCAGGTCAACCCTGCTGTTGCTATAATACATTCCTACGCGCATGCCTGTCTATCCCTGCCTCGCCTCATGCATCTCAGTCAAAAAGAAGTCATAGGCTGCTTTCGGCTTTTCTCCTTCGTGAACGACCTTTCGCAGGGCTTTGATCATGGCAACAGGCGATTCGGATTGAAAGATGTTCCGGCCCATATCAACCCCGGCTGCTCCATCCTGGAGGGCATTATAGGCCATGGTCAGGGCATCAAGCTCAGGGAGCTTTTTACCCCCTGCAATGACTATCGGCACCGGGCAGGAGGCAACAACCGTATCAAAATCTTCCGGCACATAATAGGTTTTCACAAAAGAAACACCGAGTTCCGCGATGATTCGTGAAGCAAGGCGCATATATTTCGCATCCCTGCTCATCTCTTTGCCTACTGCAGTGACGCCGAGAACGGGGATGCCATAGCGGTTGCCCATATCCACAAGACGGGTCATGTTATGTACTGACTGGGTTTCCATTATGCCGCCGATAAAAACCTGTACTGCCATGGCTGCAACATTGAGACGTATGGCCTCATCGATATCAATGGCAAGTTGCTCGTTTGAGAGGTCGCTCAAAATACTGGGCCCTCCGCTGGCTCTCAGTACTACCCCCTTGTCAAAAGCGGGAGGTATGGTTGTCCGGAGGATGCCCCTGGTCAGCATCAGGGTATCTGCATAGGGTAAAAGGGGCAGGATAGTCACATCCACCCGTTCGAGGCCTGTGGTTGGGCCTTGAAAGTATCCATGGTCAATGGCCAGCATAAGCGCCTTCCCTGACTTGGGGTTAAAAATTTTAGATAGGCGGTTCTTCATCCCCCAGTCCAGGGAATTGCTCCCTTTCAAGTAGAAAGGCTCGCTCTTGGCAGGAATATCTACATAAAACTGTTTTTCTTTTTCAAATTCATCGGCTTCCGGCATGATCAATTACTCCTTATTTTCTTCGCGTTATAGTCGCCTAAATCCTAATCCCGGCACACAATCTTTGTCAATTAAAATGTGGGGATATGGGGATATGTAAACTATCGGTTGCTTCTTTATGAATTTTGCGATAAATAATACCATAGCGCGCAGTAATTATGCGGGGAGGGCACACCACCATGTTAGTCCGCTGTATTATATCAATGGCAATTATCCTGTATGCATCATTCTGCTACGGAGACACGAAATATCGCATTAAGGAGACAAAAAATACAGGAGAAATCCGGGAAGGATATATTTCCGTACCTGGAGGTAATATATGGTTTAAGATCGTCGGAGCAGACAAAAAGGGGATCCCCCTCCTCACACTCCATGGCGGCCCTGGAGCCCCCCATGATTATCTGGAGCCTCTGGAGGCATTAAGCGATGAAAGACCGGTAATTTTTTACGATCAGCTCGGTTGCGGCAATTCTGACAAGCCGGAGAATAAGTCCCTCTGGAGGGTGAAGCGTTTTGTAGAAGAACTTCATTTTGTGCGGAGTGCGCTCCGGTTGGGGAAGATACATATCCTTGGCCAGTCCTGGGGAACCATGCTTGCAGTCGATTATATGCTTACCAGAAAACCCCGGGGGGTCGTGAGCCTCGTGCTTTCTGCGCCATGCCTCAGCGCCTCGCGGTTTATTGCCGACCAGAGAAAGTATCTCCTTGAGTTTCCGGAGGATATGCAGAAAATCATCCGGGATGCCGAGGCATCGGGTAATTACGATTCCCCCCAGTACGATGAGGCGGAAATGAAGTATTACAAGCGACATGTCTGCAGGCTTGACCCTTGGCCTGATTGCATGGAAAGAACATTGAAGAAATCCGGTCGTTCCGTATACGAATACATGTGGGGGCCAAGCGAGTTTACCATGACCGGAACGTTAAAAAAATACGAAAGGGCAAAAAAACTGAAACAGATAAAAATCCCGGTACTCTTTACCGCAGGCCAGTATGATGAGGCAACCCCTGCTACTACAAGTTATTACCAGTCTATGCTGCCTGGATCGGAGATCGCAATCTTCGAGGACGCATCCCACGAACATCATATTGAAAAACCGGAACAGTACCTGAAAACGGTCCGTGACTTTCTGCGCCGGGCAGAGAAAAGGTAGTCTTTTGCGATACGCAATATCGTGCGCCCATAGCTCAATTGGATAGAGTGTTGGACTTCGAATCCAAAGGTTGCAGGTTCGATTCCTGCTGGGCGCACCAATAATATCTATCCACTACAATAGTCAATCAGGGCAAGGATTGATGTAAACAATTCACATCAAGAAGACAACATTTTGTAAAATAATATTGACATGCGCTCTCAGTTTCCATAGACTATCACATATACTAAACGTTTAGTTAGTCAAAATGTTTAGTTAGTCAAAATTAAGGCTTGGGTAAGCTATGAACTTGCATATGTCCTTACATTCATCCCATGCAGACTGCGGACCTGAGGTTTCCAAGGATCCGCGCGACATGTTCCGGTTCGGGGAACGCTCGAATTCCCGGGCGTGGCCTGACCTTGAAAGCTTAAGTAAATGATTTTATGTTCTTAGCAAAGAAGTCGTGCCAAATAAATATATCCAAAGGGGAGGCTTTATATGAAAAGTATAAGATGGATGGTTAAGTGTTTTGTAGCAGTGCTGTTTTTTGTTCCACTTCTTATTCCGGTTCAGGGTGCGGCACAGGACAAGGCGATCGTGCTGAAGGTCGCTAACTGGTTCCCGATTACACACAAACAGAGTATCCTTCTGGATAGCTGGGGCAAGGAAGTCGAAAAGAAGACAAATGGAAGAGTGAAGGTAAACTATTATGCGGGCGGCACCCTTGTTCCAGCCCCACAGAGTTATGATGCAGTTACAAAAGGCATCTCTGATGTAGGTAACCATGTCCTCGGTTATACGGTAGGTAAATTTCCTCTTACTGAAGTAATTGACCTGCCCCATGGTTATCCGAATAATACGGTTCCCACCAAGCTTTCCAATGCCTTCTATAATAAATTTAAACCAAAAGAGTTCGATGATGTAAAGATACTCTGGTTTCACGCTCAGGCGCCTGGAATCATTCACACAAAATCAAAACCAGTTAACAAGCTCGAAGACCTGAAGGGCATGAAGATGAGAACCTATGGTTCAAATGCGAAACTGATGGGGTACCTCGGCGGGACTCCTGTTGCAATGCCCATGACTGATGTCTATGACTCCATTTCCAGAGGGGTGGCAGACGGATTAATGGCCGCCTACGAGGCCCTCGAAGGTTTCCGCATAGGGGAGCAGGTTAAGTACTCGACAGAGAACTTCGGCACCTCCTACACCGCGTGCTTTGTCGTGGTTATGAACAAGAAGAAATGGAATTCCCTTCCTCCTGACATTCAGAAGATTATCGACGACATGAGCCCGGATTATATAGAAAAATTTGCCGCCATGTGGGACGAGATCGAGAAAAGTGGAAAGAACTACATCCTGAAGAGAGGCAACAAGGTTATTAGTCTCACCAAGGAAGAAGAAGCCAAGTGGATAGCAAAGGCGCAACCACTTTTTGAAGATTACTCAAAAAGAATGAAAGAAAAGAATCTGCCCGGCGACGAGGCACTGAAATTTGTCCGCGATTATCTGAAACCATACAAAAAGTAAAGTGAAACAGGGCGGCCTGCCTTCAACAGGCGGGCCGCTTCCAAGCGATTTCTAAGTCGATTAGGAGAGTCCACTATACGAGGAGGGGCCAAATGCGGCTATTTGAGACTTCAGTTTTGCGGCTCAGCAAGATTATGGAAGTGGTGGGAGGCACTGTTCTCACTCTCATGATGCTTATTACGGTGACAGATGTTGTTTTGCGGTTTTTTAAAAAACCGATTACCGGCACCTATGAGCTCGTCTTTTTGGGGGGGGCAGTAGTGATTGGATGTGCAATTCCGGTAACCTCATGGGAAGGGGGACACGTGTGTGTGGACTTTCTCCTCGAACACGCATCCGGCATGGCCAAAAAATGTGTGATGGCTTTCACAAAACTCCTGGGGATCGGGTTCTTCTTTTTTCTCGGGTGGAATCTCCTCATCCTTGGACAGGAGCTTCTCAAATCAGGTGAGGTTTCCCTTACCCTCCATGTCCCCTATTACCCCGTTGCCTTTATCCTGGCAATATGCGCCTTCATAGAGTGTCTTGTGCTGGCTTCGCTCATTGTAAAAATTCTGCGTGGAGGCAACCATGACTGAAACCGGTATTGGCATTATCGTTCTCATTTTATTGTTGGGTCTTTTTCTTACAGGTATTGAGCTGGCCTTTGCCATGGGCATCCTGGGGGTACTCGGATTTGCATATCTGGTGGACATGCCTGCAGCCATGGGCCTTATGGCAAACGATTTTTTCGATGCCCTCGCCTCCTACGGATTGACCGTCATTCCCCTCTTTATCCTCATGGGCCAGATCGCGTTTAATGCGGGTATTGCAAAACGCTTGTACGACTGTGCCCACAAATTTCTCGGTCACATACCTGGCGGCCTTGCAATGGCCACCGTCGCGGGCGCAACAGCATTTAAGGCCATATGTGGATCGGTGGCAGCCACTTCCGCAACATTTGCGTCCGTTGCAGTCCCGGAAATGGACCGGTTCGGATATGCCAAGAAACTCTCCACGGGCATTGTGGCTACAGTCGGCACCCTTGGAGTCCTCCTCCCCCCGAGCGTCGTACTGATCATATTCGGCATAATAACCCAGCAGTCAATAGGGCGGCTGTTCCTGGCTGGCATTCTTCCTGGACTCCTTATCGCATTCTTTTTTGTCGTTGTTATCTTCGGGTGGTGCAAAATAAATCCAGCCCTGGGGCCTAAAAGCGAGACCTATTCCTGGGGTGAAAGATGGAAAACGGTGCCTGATGTATTATGGCCTATCGTCATTTTTCTTATCATCATCACCGGAATGATGAAAGGATTATTCACACCCACGGAAGCAGGCAGTATAGGGGCCTTTTCAGTCCTTGTGTTGTGTGTATTAAAGAGAAACATGAATTTCCGGGGTTATGTCAAATCCGTGAAAGAGTCGTTGCGGACGGCATGTATGGTGCTTTTGCTGATCGCGACCTCCAACATGCTGGGACATTTTATCGCGGTAACCAATATACCCGCCCGGCTCGGAGAATGGACCCTTGCCCTCACAATCCCATCCTTTCTTGTGGTAATAATGATTTTCATGATTTATCTGGTAGGCGGTTCATTCATTGACGATCTTGCCTTTATGATCCTTGCAACGCCAATATTCTTTCCGATTATTACCAAACTGGGGTATGACCCTTTGTGGGCCGGCATAGTGGTAGCCCTCACCGTGTGTATAGGATCCGTGATTCCACCTGTAGCCATATGTGTCTTCATTGTCAGGAACATCACAAAGGTACCCATGGGGGTGATCTATTCCGGGGTCTATCCGTTCCTTTTTTCTCTTGTTTTTGTTGTCGTGTTGATTTTCCTGTTTCCCCAGATTGTTCTGTTTTTGCCTAACTTGCTCATGCCGACATAGATGGGCACAGATTGATGCAATACATCATGAAGAATGAAACGAAGGGAATGATAATACAATAATAGAAGTTAATTTAACGAGCAATAACCAATTGAGGAGGAAACAATGGTCGTAGGAGATATGATAATAAGGAATGCAAACAAGTTCCCGGATAAGGTCGCCGTTGTCACGGAAGACCGGGCTATGAACTTCCGGGAGCTGAACCAACGGGTAAACCGGCTGGCCGACATTCTTGTCGCCAGAGGGCTGAAGAAGGGTGACCGGATCGGGGTCCTTGTACACAATGGTTATCAGTTTATCGAGCTTTATTTTGCTGCAGCAAAAACCGGCGGGATTTTCTGCCCCTACAACAACCACCTGAGGAAAGAGGAGCTTAAGGATATCCTGCAGTATTCTACCCCCAGATTCCTGTTTCTGGATAGAGACTTCGGGGAAATGATCGCAAGCATCAGGCCCGAGTTGAGCTCCGTAGCTCATTATATCTGTTTGCAAAAGCCCGAGTGGCCCGGTATGGAGGAGTATGAGACGGACATCGCCGGCGGCAGCGTCGAAGAGCCTGTCGCAAAGGTAGTTGAAGACGACGTATTAAGCATCATCTTTACTGCCGGTACGACGGGAAAGCCAAAGGGGGCGATGAGGACCCACAGACATCTCATGTCCGATGCCGTTGCGAGCGCCATTGACCTCAGAGTCGAGTATAATGAGAGGGTCCTGATCACCTTCCCCATGTATCACGTGGCCGCTGAAGACAACATTGTAAGGCACTCCTTCCTGCCTAACACGATCTACATAAAGAAGGAGGGCGGATTCAATCCTGCAGAGGTCCTGGAATATATCTCCAAAGAACGGATCACAAGGTGTCAGTTCGTTCCCACCATGATTCACAGCCTCCTTCAGATACCGGATGTGAAGAAGTTTGACCTCTCAAGCCTTAAGCTCATCCTCTATGCGGGTTCACCAATGCCTGCAGAACTCCTGAGACAGGCCCTGGAAATTTTCCCGTGCGGTTTTGCCCAGCTATACGGCCAGACCGAGAGCGGGCCCTTTACGACGGTCCTTAAACCTGAGGATCATATTCTCAATGGCTCGGCCGCGGATCTGGGCAGGCTTACCTCCTCCGGAAAAGCCGCTCTCAACTATGAGATCAGAATTGTGGACGACAACGACAAGGACGTGGCAATCGGGGAAGTGGGCGAGATTATCGGGAAGAGCGAGGCCATGACCATCGGCTACTGGCAGATGCCCGAAGCTACGGCGGAAAAACTGAAGGGCGGATGGCTCCACACCGGCGACCTCGGTAAATTCGACAAAGAGGGCTTCATATACATCGTGGAAAGAAAGAACGACATGATCATATCCGGCGGTGTAAACATTTATCCCCGCGAAGTGGAGGAGGTCCTCTACAGGCACCCCGCAGTCTCTGAGGTGTCGGTAATAGGCATACCCGATGAGCACTGGGGGGAGGTGGTCAAGGCCGCTGTGGTCCTCAAGCCCGGCGCTTCAGCCACAGAGGCCGATCTGATAGCCTTCTGCGGAGCCAACCTGGCAGGCTACAAGAAACCGAAAACCGTAGACTTCTGGAAAGAACTCCCTAAAAGCCCTCAGGGCAAAATACTTAAGAAGGATATCCGAAAGTCCTATGAAAAATAGGTATACAGGGAGATGCCCTTGGGGCGCCTGCGTTGAAGAAAGGAACATTTTTCGCTTATTTCACGAAGAAACGCAGGATGCCCCGCTTTGTAGGCAGGGAGGTACACTATTGCCGGGCTTCTTGTGTTAAAGGCGCTTGTCGCAAGCCTCGGGTCTTTTGCCATAATACCGATACATTCGTATTGATAATCTGTTCTTCTTGTGATATTCATAACAAATGCTGAAAGGCAAGTTCCTGTCAATCGAGAAAATACGCGGGGTACAGCGTGGTGTAGCACAGCCCGGCCGACAAAGCTTTACGAATAAATTGGAAATGGAATTGCAATTACAACAGACCATATCCGGATTCGTCACCCATCACCACAGATAACCTTCGTGAAAAAAATCCTCCTGATCAGCCCGGCCTATCGCAACAAGCTCCTGGAAAACGTCCGGGTCCTTGCCCTGCCACCCTTAAACCTGATGCTCATCGCTGCCCATACCCCGGCCGATTATCAGGTGTCAATCCTTGACGAGGCCTTCGACAATATTGACTATGATGCCAAGGTTGATCTGGTGGGGATTACCTGCATGACCCCGCTGGCCCCCAGGGCCTACCAGATCGCCACTGAGTTTAAAAAACGCGAGGTGCCGGTGGTGCTTGGCGGCATCCACCCCTCGATGATGAGCAACGAGGCAGCACAATATGCCGACGCAGTGGTGGTCGGCGAGGGCGAAGAACTCTGGCCGCGACTGCTGGCCGACTTCACCCGCGGGGAAATGCAGCAGTTCTACCAGGTGGAAAAGCGCCCGGATATCACCCGTCTGCCCTCCCCACGCCGCGATCTCCTGACCAACAAATATTTTGTCCAGACGGTACAGACCTCGCGGGGCTGCCCCCACAACTGCCGCTTCTGCTCCGTAACCCTCTTCAACGGCGGCCAGTACCGGATGCGCGCTATCGACGACGTCATTGCCGAGATCAAGGAGATCCCCGACAAGCGACTGTTCATCATCGACGATAACATCATCGGCTCAGGCCAGAACTCCATAGACAGGGCCTTCGCCCTTTTTGCCCGCCTCAAGGAGTGCCGGAAGGAGTGGGGCGGCCAGACCTGTCTGAACATTGTCGAGCATGAAGGCCTGCTCAAGGCAGCGGCTGACAGCGGCGCCAAAGTATTCCTGATCGGTTTCGAGTCTATCGAACAGGTAGTGCTGAACGGCATGGGCAAGAAGATCAACATGCGCCCCACCACACGAAACTTCAAGGAAGTCATCAAAAAAATCCACGACCACGGCATCGCCATTATCGGCGGTTTCATCTTCGGCACTGATAACGACGATAGTGAGACCTTCAAGCGTACCCTCGATTTTATCATGGATGCCGAGGTGGACGCTGTTCAGCTCACCATCCAGACCCCGCTGCCCGGTACCGCCCTCTACCGGCAACTGGAAGAAGAAGGCCGCCTGCTCCTCAACCACTACCCCCAGGACTGGGAAGCCTACAATATCTTCGAGCCGGTTTTTCAGCCGAAGAACCTGAGTCCTGAACAACTCTACCAGGAACTGATCAACGCCTACAAAACCGTCTCGGCGCCCTGGCCCTCGTGCAAGCGCGGACTCAAGACCTTCATAAAGACCCGCAGCCTGTTCTCAACCAGCATCTCCTTCTTCTGGAACTACGACAGCTATAAAACCATCACCAGAATCACCAGACCGCGCATCTACGTTTGAAACCCGGACTCAGCATTCATCTTAAAGGGAAAAATGGACAAGAACATATTGATGCTTTACAAGTTATTCAATTTTTGAGATACTGTGTATAGGTCTCAATAAAAGAGAGCATGAGACCTAAGAGGTTGTAATCACTGCGTAAAGGTAGGTGTGCCATGCCTGACAGTCTTGATGTAATTATCGTTGATGATGACCCGGCAGTGTGCAGGGTAGTATCCGAGATAATAAAGAATTTTTATACCTGGGGGGAGGTATTCTGGTTTTCCGATAATGATGAGGCGATTGCCTACTGTAATAATATGGAGACAGGCATTGCCATCTTTGTCCTTGATGTATTTATGGGCCAGGAAACGGGGTTCGGTTTTCTCGATGCAATCAACGATAAATTTCCCATGGCCTATGAGGATACTATTATCATGACAGGAAACGCGAGCAATGACATTGTGAATATGTGTATTGCATCAGATATTACCTATCTCATAGAAAAACCAATCATGCCCTATACGCTGCAACTCGCGATCAGGGCCATTGTTGCCAAATACATACGGTTTGCCAAGAGGCTTCTGGAAGACCCCTCCCTTGCAGAGACCATCGCAGGGCTTTGAGGCTGAAGCCTGCTAATGTAAGGCAAATCTTTTTGTAAGATCTCCGTCAACCACATAAAGGAAATGCCCCACTTTTCCTGTCATGGAAGAGACATAATGTTGACAATATATGGTCACAATAAAAATAAATAAAAAAATTTGTTTTAATTCCCGTCCAAAAGGTATAGAATCATTTTTATGGGGACGGGTGGGGCAGAAAACAGGGGGGAGTTTAGGCTAAAGGCATCCGTAGACCGCGACTATGGTATGCAGTTTGTCGATCTATTCGTTGATCATACCCACAAAAATCAGGGCATCCGGATAATATCGAGTAATAACAAGGCAATTACCATGAGTGACCACCTGAAGCTGCTTCTTACCCCGGTCACGTGCCCGAGTTGCGGGTCGCAAGAAGTGAAGCGCAGCCACCGATGGAGTTTAAAACAGTGGTTCCTCAAGTTCTCCGGCAGAAAGCTCTTCCTTTGTTTGGACTGTGGATTTAAACAGACCGCAAAGGTAGGCAAATGGGAGTGGGAAACCATTTGCACGGTCAGCGCAATTACCCTCACCTTTCTTGTAATGTCGATTCACTGGGTGTTGCGGTAGTGTGAGCGCCTGTCTTTATCAGGCGGAAAGATGGATCTGATGGATCAGTTTGAAACATACCTTTCTTCTACAGTCAATCAGGGGATAGATCACGCCCTGCTCGTCAAAACCTCAAAGATTTATACTGCACCGTGGGTGAGGATCAAATGTACATTCGGATGTCGAGGTTACGGCAAAAGCCTCTGCTGTCCGCCCCGCACACCTTCGCCTGATGAGATGCGCAAGGTTCTTGACTCTTACGCTTATGCCATCCTGCTCCACAGGATCTGGCGAAAGGGTTATAAGGATGTGGACAAGTTAAACGAAACGGCTGTTGATCTTGAAAGGACTCTTTTCCTTGACGGTTATTATAAGGCATGGGCCCTGGGGAGCGGACCATGTTCGCGGTGCGAGACATGCAATACGGACGGGTTGTGCATTAATCCCCAAAAGGCAAGACCCTCCATGGAAGCATGCGGAATAGATGTTTTTGGGACAGTCAGGGAATGTGGTCTTCCTATACATGTGGTGAAGGATCACAGCGAAGAACGGGATATGTACTGCCTTGTACTTATTGAATAGTCTTGAGGCAGCAGCGGGAGAACGAATGCCGCCGGGGAAATAGATGATGTAAATTTACCATCAGTAATTCCAACGAGTTACATGATTAATACAAAAAATCCAGGAAGTTTCAGTGAAAGTCTCTTATTCTTGAAAAGAATATGCCGATAAAGTAGAATGATGCACTGTGTATGCACCGAAGCATGGTGTCCCGGGGGTGCTGAAAAGATATTCCGCTGAAGGAACGGGCATATTATGGACAACATAAAGGCTGTAGATGATTTAATTAAAGCAATGAAGCTGACCCGGGAAGAATGGGAACTCTTCAAGGATCTTATAGAGGAAACAAAAGACCGGGAGCGGAAGATCGCACAGTGTTCCCGGCAGACCAGGGAAAACCTCAAGAAACTTTCTGAAGAGATAACTCTTATTTTTGAGCAGACCGCTATTCTGAGCAAATTGTTAGTACAGATTCTTGACGAGATGGAAATGCATTATTTGAGCGCTCTCCCTGTTGATAGATTCTACCGGGAATAGTGCTATACCCTGGCTCTTTACATAAAAACATGCCCCGTGCTATAAAACTCTATGCAGAAAAGGATGCGAGGAGAACCCATTGTCCCTGTTGAGCGCTATGATACGATACGCAAGTATATCGTTTCTCTCCTCAAGGAATATACCATGTCTGCAAAAGAGATATCTTCTATCGTCAAGATTCCCGAGAGGGAGATATATGACCACCTCGAGCACATAAGAAAAACACTCCATATAACTGAACAAGATCTTCATGTGGAGCCTGCACGGTGCGATAAATGCGGGTTTGTATTCCAGAAAAGGAACAGACTTTCGAAACCGGGCAAGTGTCCCCTGTGCCACAGTCAGCTTATCCTGCCGCCCCTGTTTGCAATTAAAGGGGCGTGAGCCTGCCCTTCTCGCCCGCTGTGCGGTCTAAATAACGCTTGTACCGAAGGGCTCACGCCTGCCCCGGACCTGAGCCGGGGTCGCCCCCTCGTAAAATAGGTTCTAAGTTCAATGTTCTATGTTCGAGGTTTTAGACCGCTAAACATTGACCGTTGAACAGCTCTTAGCCCCTCTCGCCCACCGTGTGGGCTAAAGACGCTCGGACCGAAGGGCTCACGCCTGCCCCGGACCTGATCCGGGATCGCCCCCGTTACTTCCGTATGAATGTAGGATGTCCGCTTACTTAAGTTCGCTTGGATGTCCGCTTGTGCTTGGACGCAAGATTCTTGTTCTATCCGCTATACACTGCCTTTATAACGCCTTCACGTCCTGCGTCTAAAGGAGCGTAGCGACTGTACGTCCTGCGTCCCACGGAGAGAAGCGTCCCATGGAAAAAATGTAACCAAAATCATGCTTGACTATAGATTAAGTTTGACTTAATCTATACTACAAAAAGGAATGGGTGGGGTATGGACAAGCTTTATAACAGGACAGTTGTTGACGAGATCAGCAAATACATCGTAACGGACGAGGTTGTTGTCCTCCATGGAGCGCGTCAGGTCGGCAAAACATCCATTCTTTATCTCATTCAGGATCAGTTAAAAACCAAGGGGGAGACCACTTATTTCATCGATCTGGAAGACTCCCGCTACGTAAGGATTCTTGATGAGGGCGTCGACGCCTTTTTGAGATACCTCAAGGAAGATGGGGTTACATTACCCCCTCCGGGGTCAAAACTATTTGTCTTTATTGATGAGATCCAGTATCTTGCTGACCCTTCATCTTTTCTGAAACTTATGGCTGACCATCACAAACCCATAAAGCTGATTGTCTCAGGATCGTCAAGCTTTGCCATAAAGTCGAAATTCAAGGATTCCCTGGTGGGAAGGATCGTAGATTTTGAAATATATCCCCTTTCTTTCACGGAATTCCTGCTTTTCAATGACTATCCGTTCCAGGAAGGCGAGGTGTATACGCAAAAGAAGACGGATGAGCTTCGCGTGAAGTTTCGGGAATTTGTCCTTTACGGCGGTTATCCAAGGATAGTCCTTGCCGCCGGAGCGGAAAGGAAAGAGAAATACCTTCAGCAAATCATTGATACCTATGTAAAGAGAGACATTAGGGACCTGGCAAGCGTAAAAAATATAGATAAGTTCAACAAGCTGCTCGAAGTCCTTGCCGCCCAGAGCGGGCAGATACTTAACGTGACCGAGATATCGAACACGACGAGGATAACCACACCGACCATAGAGAAGTACCTCTTTGTCCTGGAGAATACCTACATTCTCAAACTGGTGAGGCCCTACAGCAGAAACATCCGGTCTGAGCTTTTCAAAGCACCGAAGGTATTTTTCTATGATTCCGGTCTCATGCAGATGCTCTGGCTCAAGGGGCTCCAGAAGGAGGTCCTGGGACAGGTTTTTGAGACGGCAATTTTTGCCGAACTGTTAAAAAAGTATGGCAGGGAGACTGTTTTCTATTGGAGAACCAAGGACAAGAAGGAGATCGATTTCATACTGAGGGTGAAGGACGCCCTGACGCCCATAGAGGCCAAACTGAACTTTGAGCAATTCAGTCCTGGGGCCATACGCTATTTCAATGCCCATTACGGCATAGATCGCTACAAAGTTACCGCCCTGAACGGCACACCGAAAAGCCCGTTTCAGATCTATCCCTGGGATCTATAAACTCACCCACCTCAGGGCAAAGACATTCGAAAAAAGCGACGCTGTCGGCGGGCGGGGGTTACCTCCTCGTGTCCGGCTTCATACATTAAGAAACAATTTGCACTTTTCATTCGGAAGGGGTAGAATGGCCCTATACGAACAATTTGGTGTACGGGGGATACATTCATTAGCTTATCGTCAATCAGGGACAATCATAAACATGGTTCGGTAGGAAGGTTTCTTGTTGATACCCTGAAACCTGAGGCCGAATTATCAGTGGTCTCAGCATACTTTACCATCTATGCATACCATCGGCTCAAGGATCAACTGAACCAAATAGATCACCTCAACTTTTTGTTCGGTGAACCGGCCTTCATTAAGACACTGGACCCTGCCAGGGCTAATGCAAAAGAATTTAAGATCGAGGATAACGAAATTTCCATACCCCTTCAAAGCAGGTTGTCACAAAAGACCATTGCAAGAGAATGTTCCGAATGGATTGCCCTGAAAACAGACATTAAATCAATGGTAAAACCCAATTTCCTCCACGGCAAACTCTACCTGATTGAGAATTCAAACGGGGTGAAAGAAGCCGTGATGGGAAGCTCAAACTTCACCGTAAACGGTCTTGGACTCGGCGGCAACCCCAACATTGAACTGAACATGGTTATCCAGGACAGGCGAGACCTTGTAGACCTGAAAAACTGGTTTGATGAACTCTGGAATGATACAACCGGCCTTGTAGAAGATGTGAAAGAAAAGGTATTGAAATACCTTGAGCAGTTTTACATCGAGAATGAACCTGAATTTATCTATTTTAAAACCCTGTTCCACATCTTTGCAGGCTATCTGGAAGAGCAGCAAAAGGGCGGCCTGTTGAATGAACGGACAGGCTTTTTTGACAGCGAGATATGGAATGTCCTCTATGATTTCCAGAAAGACGGTGTAAAAGGCGCGATCAACAAGATACTCAGGCATAATGGTTGTATCATTGCCGACAGCGTTGGTCTGGGCAAGACATACGAGGCCCTTGCCGTTATCAGGTATTTTGAGCTTCTGAACCAACGGGTTCTTGTCCTCTGCCCGAAGAAGCTGTCAGGGAACTGGACAATCTATCAGGCAGGTCAGAACCATGCCCTGAACCCCTTTACAAGAGACCGGTTCAATTATGCTGTGCTTTACCATACGGACATGGGCCGTATTACCGGAAAGTCAGATGCCAACGGCATTGTACTCGATGATTTTAACTGGGGCAATTACGATCTTGTTGTTATCGATGAGTCCCATAATTTCAGGGGAAACCCTCTGGAAAAGACAAAAGACGACGGGACGACAAGAATGAACCGGGCCAAGTGGCTTATGGAAAAGATCATCAAGTCAGGCGTAAAGACACGGGTGCTTATGCTCTCGGCAACGCCCGTAAATAATACTCTTCGTGATCTGAGAAATCAGATAGCCCTTATCACTGAAGGAAAAGCAGATGCGCTCCTTGAATCCAGCGGAATAAAGGACATATCGGCAACCCTTGTAAATGCCCAGGTGCATTTTACCAATTGGGCAGACCCGAAAAAAAATCCAAAGAGAACTCAAAAACAGCTTCTCGAAAGACTTGATTCATCATTTTTCAAGCTCCTCGATGAATTGACCATTGCCCGGAGCCGCAAACACATCAAGTCTTTTTACAAACCTGAGTCTATCGGGAAATTTCCTGTCAGAATGAAACCCCGTTCCGTATATCCTGAAATTGATCTCAAGAATCGTTTCCCCTCCTATGATCGTCTGAATCATGAGATACTCAAATACAAGTTGTCTGTATACAACCCTTCAGCCTACGTACTGGAAGACAAAAAACAGAAATACGAGCAGATGGCAGCCACACAGGTTCTTGTATTCAGTCAGGCAAAGCGCGAAAGCCTTCTCATCGGCATGATGAAGGTAAACTTCTTGAAACGACTGGAAAGTTCCATTGAGTCCTTTGAAATATCTTTAGACAGAACCATCCGGAAAATAGAAACCCTTGAGAAAAAGATTGCGGAATTTAAAAAATCAAAGGCTCTGTCTCAAGAAGAAACTCTGGAACCACTGGAGCCTGACGAGGAAGAACTCGAAGAAAACGGCGATGACATGGAACAGTGGCAGGTAGGCAAGAAGCTGAAATTCGACCTTGTCGATCTGGATTTGGATAGATGGCTTACAGACCTGGGAAAAGACAAGGACGCCCTTGTCCGTCTCTATAACGACGCCCGTGAAGTTGCGCCGGAGCGTGACGCAAAGCTCCATGAGTTGAGAACCCTCATTGAAAATAAGGTCAACAAGGCCGGCAGAGAGGGCAATAAAAAGGTCATTGTCTTTACCGCCTTTGCAGATACCGCAGAATATCTTTACAATAACCTCAAAGACCGGATTATTAAGGTTCTCGGGCTCAACATTGCCCTGGTTACAGGAACCTATACGCAGACTACTTTTGGAAAAAACGACTACGACAGCATCCTGACAAACTTTTCTCCCCTTGCAAAGAACCGCTCAAAAATGAAATCAGCGCCTCAAGAAGGCGAAATAGACATTCTCATAGCCACTGATTGCATAAGCGAAGGCCAGAATCTCCAGGATTGCGACTATCTTATCAACTACGATATCCACTGGAATCCGGTGCGCATTATACAGCGCTTCGGTCGTATTGACCGGTTGGGGAGCATCAACAAAGAAATACAGCTTGTCAATTTCTGGCCCACAAAAGACCTGGACAACTATATAAACCTCAAGGAACGGGTAGAGGCACGCATGGCCCTCGTTGATGTCATCGCCACAGGTGAGGACAACATCCTTAATACGGAACAGATAGAGGAACTGATTTCGGAAGACCTGAAATACAGGAACCGGCAGTTGAAGAAATTGAAAGAGGAAGTCCTTGATCTTGAAGAAATGGATGAAACAATATCTTTGACGGATTTCACCCTCGACGATTTCCGCGTGGAGCTTCTCAATTACATTGAAGCCAATCGCCGTAAACTTGAGGCAGCGCCTTTCGGCCTCTATGCGGTGGTACCGTCGCCTTCAAACGATCAGAGTCCACCGCCCTCCTTACCTCTTTTTTCTTCCGCTGAAAGGGACATCATCAAGCCTGGCGTTGTATTCTGCCTGAAACAGATCGGCGACACCGATGGCAATGAAATCCTCAATCCCCTTCAGCCCTATTTTCTTGTCTATATCCGTGATGATGGTACGGTGCGCTTCAACTATGTCAATGCCAAGCAGATACTGGAGATTTATCGCCTCATGTGCCAGGGACGGAAAGAACCATACGAAAAACTTTGCGAACTCTTTAACGGGGAAACAAAGAACGGCGAAGAAATGGACCAATATACCGACCTATTGAAAAAGGCCATTGCCGGAATTGCCCATGTCTTCAAAAGGCGGGCAGCGCAAAAACTTACCACCGACAGGAGCGCCCTGATTATCCCGAAATCGAAACAACCGGGCGATATGGAGAATTTTGAGCTTGTGACGTGGCTGGTTATAAAGTGATGATGTGCAAATGAAAGACGTAAAAGAAAGCATTCTCCAGTCAATACAGTCGTTTTCCGACGATAACCTCACAAAAACCGCTTTGAAACTGTTCAATGCCCTGGGTTACAACACCGACCGCCAGGCCCCGCTTGATTCACAGGACTACGCTTGTTTCAATGCAACCTATGTTGACGGCAACCCACGCTTTAGAGAAGACAAGGCCCTTATAAATGACTGGAAATATATTGATCTGCTCTTTCAGCTTTCAGAAGAGGAAATCAGGCGGCAGTATAGCCTCTTTGATACAAAAGGAGTGGTCACTTCGGGCGATTCCAGAATCGTAATGGAGTCCTACCTGTTTTTTGTCATTGAGCTTGCAGGCGCACAATACACACGCACTGCCCTGAGCAACATCGCCCGCGAAGTCAACAAGCTCTTTCCTATGCCTGCCATGATTCTTTTCAAGTACGGGGGTGTTTTGACATTGGCCGTTATCAGTCGCAGGCTTCACAAAGGGGATGAAAGCAAAGATGTTCTCCTCAAGAAAGTCACCCTTATCAAGGATATCCATATCGCTAACCCCCACCGGGCGCATGTTGAGATTCTTTTCGATCTTTCTTTTGATGAGCTTCTCAGGAAACACAAATTCACCAATTTTGTTGAACTCCACAAGGCATGGGAGAAGACCCTTGATATCAAGGAACTTAACAGAAGCTTCTACAATGAACTCTTTAACTGGTATCTGTGGGCCTTAAAGATCAATGTGAAATTTCCACAGATACGCCCCCAGGAAGACATGGTGGATGACAAGGTGCACCAGAGCGAATCGCTCATCCGTCTTCTCACGCGCCTGCTTTTTTGCTGGTTTATGAAAGAAAAGGGATTGATAAAGGATGACATCTTCAATCCTTCATACATCAAGACAATCCTCAAGGATTTTAAAGGCCCGGGCTCTGATGAGACGATCTACTATAAGGCTATATTGCAGAATCTGTTTTTTGCAACCTTGAGCAAACCCATAGCAGATCGTAAACTCATCGGAAAGGTATTTCCAAACCCCCATTACGGCGATCAACTGGTCTATCGGTACGTTGAGTTCTTTAAAGAAGATATCAATATCCTTGAGCTTTTCAGCAATATCCCCTTTCTCAACGGCGGGTTATTCGACTGCCTTGACCAGCGTAAAGACAAGGATAATCCCGGAGAAATCAGATTAGACGGGTTTTCCAACACAAAATCAAAACAGCCCGTTGCACCCGACAAACTGTTTTTCGGCGAGTATAAGAACATCGATTTGAGTGGAGATTACGACGATAAGAAGAAATCAAATCAGACAATCCACGGGCTGATTGATATATTGCACCGATACAAATTTACCATAGAAGAGAATACCCCTATAGAAGAAGAGATCGCCCTTGACCCGGAACTTCTGGGCAAGGTCTTTGAAAACCTCCTTGCCAGCTATAACCCCGAGACAAAAACAACGGCCCGTAAACAGACAGGCTCATTTTTCACGCCTCGCGAGATTGTTGATTATATGGTGAGCGAATCGCTTGTTGTTCACCTGGAGCAGCGATTGAAGAATGACATTCCTGAGCTTAAGGAAATGGATACTTTAACCGACATTCTGCGGGAAGTACTCTCCTATACGGAAAAGCAGCATCCTTTTAACGACAAGGAAGTCGATGTTCTGATCCAGGCCTTCGACAACGTGAAAATCCTTGATCCTGCCTGTGGCTCCGGGGCATTTCCCATGGGTATGCTGCAAAAAATGCTGCACCTGCTCCGTAAGATTGACCCTGAAAACAAGAAGTGGTTCGAAAAGGTAATCGCCAAGTTCCCGGCATATCTGCAAAACGAAATGCGAAACAAGCTTCAGCATGAGAACTGGGATTATGTGCGTAAGCTCGGCATTATTCAGGAATGTATCTATGGCGTGGATATCCAGCCTATTGCCATCCAGATTGCAAAGCTTCGTTTCTTCATCTCGTTACTTGTTGACCAGAAGGAAAAACCAGGGATGGACAATAGGGGCTTTGAGCCCCTGCCCAACCTTGATTTTAAGCTCGTAGCAGCTAATACCCTCATTGCGCCGCCGGAAACGGATGCGCCCGGCAATGGCTTGTTTGCAGATATCTTTACCGTTGAGTTTGAGAAACTGACCGGACAATATTTCTCCACTTACCTGCCGGAAGAGAAGAAATCAGTGAAAGAACAGATCGCCTCATTGATAACCAGAAAGTGTGATGAAAAGATCAAACAAACAGAAAGCAGGGCATGGCACGCCAATGAGCAGGCGGCTAAGGCGCTGAAGGAAAAGCACAAGGACTATATCCGGGAAAAAGAACAGGAAATCAGGATTTGGAAGAGCTACAAAAACTTGTTCAAAAATGAATCAGTGGGATTCTTTGATAAAAGATATTTCTTTCCGGGTGTAACCGCAGGTTTTGATATTGTCATCGGGAATCCGCCCTATGTGCAGATACAGAAGTACTCAGGGATGCAGGAACAGCAGGATTGGGAAAGGCAACAGTATAAAACCTATGCAAGGACCGGGGATGTCTATTGCCTGTTTTATGAGCGGGGATACCGGATGCTTGGAAACAACGGGGTACTGACGTTTATTACGAGCAATAAGTGGATGAGGGCCAATTACGGAAAGGCCATGAGGAGGTTCTTTACCAATAATGGCGCTATCTCACAGTTGATTGACTTCGGCGATTCGCCGATCTTCGAGAATGCCACAACCTATACGAATATTCTTATATGGAAGAAAAATGGGGAGAATGTAAAGACAAAGGCATGGGATTTGAGCAAGGCGTACAAAAACGATGCGTCCCTTGATGATCTGCTTGATGAGCAAGGAGAACGTGAGCCGCTATTCAATGAGGATTCCTTTGTGATTGTTGAGGACAGGCAGAGGGGCATCAAAAAGAGAATAGAAGAAATCGGCACACCGCTTCGGGATTGGGATATAACCATTAAATATGGAATTAAGACTGGACTTAACGAGGCATTCATTATTAATAGCAAAAAGAAGGATGAACTTATCGCCGAAGACCCGAAGAGTACCGAGATCATCAAACCCATCCTGCGCGGGCAGGACATCAAGCGGTATAAGGCAGAGTTTGCCGATTTGTGGATTATTAATACCCATAATGGCTATGGTAGCGTACCTTGTATTGACGTCAGGAATGACTATCCTGCTATATGGGAACATTTGGAGCAAGTAAACAGGGTAACCAACAGCGGTCTTGAAAAACGCCAGGATCAGGGGCGGCACTGGAGTAATCTCAGGAACTGTGCTTATATTCCTGAGTTTGAAAAAGAAAAGATTGCATGGGGAAATCTGGCAATAGCTCCACAATTTACTCTCGTTGGACCAAGTATATTTGTAAGTGCACCAAGTCCCCTCATTACTCCCATGTCACGTTATCTGCTCGCTATTCTCAACTCCAAAATCAGCGAGCTATACCTGAGTTTTTTGGGTGTTCCAAGAAATGGAGGATATTTTGAATACAAACCGACGTATGTTGAACAACTCCCCGTCCCCAAAATATCTCCTGATGCCCAATGCCCCTTTGAAATCCTCGTAGACCACATCCTCTTTGTCAAAGAAAAGAATCTTGAAAAGGAAGCAGCCTTCTTTGAATCCCTCATCGACTCCATGGTCTACGAACTCTATTTCCCTGACGAAATCAAGGCCGCCGAATGCGAAGTCCTCAAGCACCTTAACAACCTGCCTGAAATTGACGCCAATGACAATAACGTAGAGACGCAAGACGTAGAGACGCAAGATTTTGCGTCTCTACAAACCATACGGACCATCGAAAAAGCCTATTGCGAACTCTCCGACCCCGCCCATCCCGTCAGCATCGCCATGGCAAAGATGCACGACATCCCTGAGATACGTATCATTGAGGGGAAAACAGTATGATATTCAATGAAATTAAGGTGGATTATTATATGGCATTACCTGTAAAATTAGATAGTATGACGGTTAGAGGTACCCTTGCCGGACGAATGATAAAAAGCAAGGAAAACCAATACCGCGTTGGAAATAATGAACGCGGGGATATGGTCTAAGGCGGTGTAAATCATGGAAGGAACAACAAATATCTTTAAAAACGGGTCATTATGGTTAAAAGCAGATTTTCACTTGCATACCAGGGCAGATAAAGAATTTAAGTATGAAGGTAGTGAGAATGATTTTGCGAGAACATATATTGAAGAGTTAAAGAAAAAGGATATTAGAATCGGTGTAATTACAAATCATAACAAATTCGATTTAAATGAATACAAAGCCCTTCGCAAAAACAGCCTCAGAGAAAACATCTATTTAATACCTGGGGTGGAGCTTTCCGTAAATGATGGTTCCAATGGAATTCATGCTTTGATCGCTTTTGAGTATGAAACATGGATAAAGAATGAGGATAATTTCATTGAACAGTTTCTAAACTCTGCTTTTGAAGGGATAGCTAATCGCGAAAACAGCAATACCAGATGCAGATATAACCTCGCAGATTTATTTAACAAACTGGAAGATCACCGGAAAGAGGGCAGAGACACATTTGTAATGATGGCGCACATAGAGCAAGACAATGGCTTCCGTAATGAACTGGATGGCGGCAGGATTAAGCAGATAGCAGGAGATGAAAATTTTAAGAGAAATGTATTGGCATTTCAGAAATTAAGGACAAATGATTTAAAAAACAGTTTGATAACCTGGTTTGGCGGTGAAAAAGATCTCCCGGCCTTTATTGAAGGTTCAGATTGTAAAACAATTCGTGAAATAGGTATATGCGGTATCCAAAGGGATGAAAACGGCAATGATATTGAAAAAACATGCTTTATAAAAATTGGAGACTTCAATTTTGAAGCCGTTAAATACGCGTTAACAGATAAAATAAACCGTGTTTCAAATGACAAGCCCCCAAAACTTGAAAATGCATTTATTAAATTTATCTCGTTCGAGGGGGGGCTGCTTGATGGCAAAACAATTAATTTTTCACCTGAATTGAATAATTTTATCGGCATCAGAGGCAGCGGAAAATCTTCTATAATTGAAATACTTCGATATGCTCTTGGAATTCCTCTTGGGAACCAGGCCAGTGATAGAGAATATAAAAACAGCCTTATCGAATATGTTCTGAAAAGCGGCGCGAAGGCTACTGTTATCGTTATTAATAAACACGGAAAAGAATATCGCATTGAAAAAATATACGGACAGAAAGAGGATATTTATGAAAATAACATCAGAATTGATGCCTCAATCGACGCCATATTTAATACGCCTGTCTATTTTGGACAAAAAGATCTCTCAAATAAAAATATCGATTTCGAAGCTGATCTGGTAAAGAAACTTATCGGCAATCGTTTGAGCGATATACATACGCTTATAAAAGCAAAATCCGACGAAATAAAAGATATTATCAGTTCCTTTAAAAAACTGCAAAACCTTGAGGAGCTAAAAAAGGAAACCAATGAAAACATAAAAAATGCAGAAGCAAAACTCAAAATATTTAAAGAAAAAGGGGTTCAAGATAAGCTTCGTCAGCAAAGCAACTTTGATTCCGACATTTCTGTAATAAGCGATATTTCCAGAGGCATGGAGGAATTCAAAAAGGACTTCAAATCACTAATTGAGAACCACTCTATTTTTTTCAAAAATACCGTTTTCAGGTCAGAAGAAAATAAGGAAATATTCAAAGAGTTTGAGGGTGCATTTGAAAATATTAATGTCAAATTCAGTGAATTAATTAATATAAATATCGACATAGATAAATCTATTGAAGAGTTTAAACAACTTGAAAATAAACTGAAGGACAAAAAAGAAAGTCTTAAAGAAGAATTTGCCAGAATAAAAAGGGAAATCAATGTGCCAAGCCTTAATCCGGATGATTTTCTTAAATTGAACAGGCAGATTGAAACGTCGAAATTGAAATTGATAGAGATTGAAAAATCTGAAAAGAAAAGAACGGAACATCTGACTTCATTAAACGATAGAATATCTGAATTGAATAACTTGTGGCGTGAAGAATATAAAATCATAGAAAAAGAAGTCAAAAGAATCAATGATTATAAAAGCGCTCTCTCTATTGAAGCGGAATACAAAAAAAGGCGCGACAGGTTTTTGGACAAAATCAAACAGGTTTTTAAAGGAAGCGGGATCACAGAAACCAAATATGGACAGATAAGCGATACCTATCAGGACTTTATTGAGATTTATAGAGATAAAGAAGAGCTAAAGAATATACTTAATGAAAACCACCTTGCTGAATTTAATAAAAGATTTATGGAAAATCTTCCCGAATTGCTTACTTATCAGGTAGAAACAAAATTTACAATCAAATACAATGGTAAGCCGTTAAAAGAGCATTCTCTTGGTCAAAGAGCCACAGCATTGATTCTTTTTCTGCTTGCGCAAAAAGAAACGGAAGTTTTAATGATTGACCAGCCAGAAGACGATCTGGATAACCAGACTATTTATGAAGATGTTATAAAAGAGATTAAATTGTTGAAAGGAAAAATGCAGTTTATATTTGCCACTCACAACGCTAATATCCCCGTGCTTGGTGATAGCGAGAAAATAATTTCATGCAAATATCTTGAATCGAAGATTGAGCCTCAGGATGGTACAATAGACAACCGTGAAACACAGAAGCAGATAGTAACTATAATGGAAGGCGGAGAAGAAGCCTTTAATCGAAGAAAAAATATTTATGAACTATGGAGTATGAAAAAATGAATGCTATAGATCTGCTCGATATAATAAACATGGGTGAAACAAGCCGGGTGCAGTTTAAAGAAAGAATTAGTTCGCCGGATGCCTTGGCTGCGGAAATGACGGCAATGTCTAATTCACTCGGGGGCATTATACTGCTTGGGGTAAAGGATAGAACAGGTGAAATAATAGGATTGGAGTACACAGAATTGCAAAGATACAATAATCAAATAGGAAATATTGCAACCGATAAAGTGAAGCCAGGCATTTATGTATAAACAGAGGTTGTTTCCATTGATAACGGGGGTTCAAAAAAGATACTAATCATTCATGTAAAGGAAGGGATAAACAAGCCTTATAAAGACAACAATCTGGTGGTTTGGGTAAAGCAGGGCGCAGATAAAAGACGTGTTTCCGATAATGCAGAGATGTTGCGTCTCTTCCAAAGCAGCGGCAATTTATCGGCTGATGAAATGGAGATTTACGGAACTTCTCTGGATGATGTTAATAGAGAAAAGTTTGAACAATATTTTAAAAAAGAGTTTAAAAAAACAATTCAAGAGCATGGCCTGGATTTCGAGCAGGCGCTTAAAATAAAAAAGGTAATGCGAAGCGGAAAATTGACTTTGGCAGGATTGTTGTTTTTCGGAAAAGACCCGCAGAATCATAAGCCAGCCTTCTGTATTAAAGCAGTATCCTTTTTTGGAAATAGCATAGGAGGAAACGAGTATCGAGATAGCAGGGACATTACAGGTACGATACCGGATATGTTCCATGAGGGAATACGCTTTTTTGAGATAAATTTGAAGAGTATTCAGCAAAATCAGGATTTTAACTCGATAGGGATACTGGAAGTCTCAACCACAGCGCTTGAGGAGTTATTGCAAAACGCACTTCTGCATCGTGATTATTTTAAGAACTCGCCGATACGCTTAATGATTTTTGATAACAGGGTTGAAATTATAAGTCCCGGAAAATTACCAAACAATTTGACCGTTGAAGAAATAAAATACGGCAATCCGGTAATCAGAAATAATCAGTTAGTTTCTTATGGCATACATGTTCTGCCATACAGAGGACTGGGTTCAGGCATCATACGGGCGTTGGAGTCTCAACCTGATATTCAATTCGACAATGACATTGACGGCGAACAGTTTAAAGTGATAATACCAAGGAAGGTTCTGTAATGAATATCAAAAAATGACAGATGTCGTAACTGTAATGATGATATTTTGAAAAGCATAAGAAATTGTTACTATGGCAAAGATGTTTTGGAAATAAAGGAAAAATCAGTCAAATACAAGGAAGTATCCTCAGTAATTCAACTTGTGTCTCAACTCTGGGCGCTCAACGGGAAATGCGACAAGGAAAGGGCCGAAGAAATTGCCGAACGGTCACATATTCCGCTCAGATGGATTGATAAAGCTCCGTCTCCCAACGGGGAGAAGGGTGTTGAAAAGCTCCTGGCCGAAAGGGGGGTGCTCCTGCTTCGCAATCGAACCAGTCTTTTTATCGAGCAATTTCAACATCCCATCGGACGGTGCGCGAAGTTCTATAAACTGACAGCATACAACAACTGTAATTTCTGGTGTGAGTATTGTTATCTCTATTTGACGTTCCGCACAAACCCTATTTCAACACATTTCGTGAATTATGAAAAGATATTCAAGGAGATCGCTGCCTTCGATAAAAGTGATATACCGGATACCCTGCGAGTACTCAATCTGGGCGAACTCTGCGATCCTTTGGCGGTGGAAAATATTACCGGATTTGCTGAAAGACTTATACCGTTTGTAGCTGAACATACCGCACGAACAAGGCTGCTCTTTCTCACCAAGGGCAATAACGTTGAAGGATTGCTTCGATTACCTCACGGCGGAAAATCCATTATGTCCTTCAGTGTCAATACCGATAAGGTTTATCGTCATCTTGAACATCGAACAGCGCCGCCTGAAGCACGTTTGTTGGCTGCACAGCAATTACAGAAGGCTGGATATGAAATACGCTTGCGTATTGACCCGATAATCATTTACGAAGGGTGGCGGGAGGACTATATCAGTCTTGTGGATACCATCTTCCGATATGTCCAACCGACACGTATTACCATAGGGGAATACAGACCTTCCAAGGGCCTGGTGAACCATATTGGATCGCGCTTTCCGGAATCTACTTTATTACGAATTAATGACGGGCTTGTAAGCGATGGAACCAAACTTCGGTATCCGGAAAAGAAACGTGTCACTGCTTTCCAGACTATAATCAATAGAATCAGGCAACAGAATACCGAAATACCGATAAGTCTATGTAAGGAAAGCCCGGCAATCTGGAAACAACTCAATATGGCGATAAATGGATTACAATGTAATTGTCTGGGATAGAGAAAGCACGTGTTGAAAAGACAGACAAAAGGAAATTATCTGATATCCAGAAGTGTTCCAGTCATCGAAAAGGTCTATCGCGAACTTTTCGCCCCCTCTCACCCCATAAGTATCGCAACGCAAAAAATGGGCGACATTCCTGAGATACGGATTATTGAGGGCAAGAATAAATGAAGGAGAAGGGGAATGGAACATCATAAAATAGTGGTATTTGAAAGTAAGAAGATTCGCAGAATCTGGCACGAAGAGGAATGGTATTTCTCCGTGGTAGATGTCTGCGGGGCTTTAACGGATGCTCCAAATGATCTGACAGCAAGGAAATATTGGAATAAGCTTGCTCAGAGATTACGTGCTGAAGGCAGTGAAGTGGTGACAAATTGTCACCGGTTGAAGCTTGAAGCTCCTGATGGCAAGATGAGGGAAACCGATTGCGCAAATACCAAAGGCATGTTCCGCATTATCCAATCCATCCCATCGCCGAAAGCTGAACCGTTTAAGCAATGGCTGGCGCAGGTGGGGTATGAAAGAGTGCAGGAAATTGAAAATCCTGAGCTGGCACAGGATCGGATGAAGGAATTGTATGAACTTAAGGGTTATCCAAAAGACTGGATCGACAAGCGTTTGCGTGGCATTGCCATTCGCCAGAACCTTACCGATGAATGGAAAGAGCGAGGCATTGAACGGGATTATTCAATTGCTGGGGCTTGCGTCGCCCCCTCTTCGGGCATAAGCCCGATGAGCCTCCCCTTCTCGCTCGCCGTGCGAGCTAATCGAAATCACGCCGTCCGAATACAAAGGCTTAAAAGGGCTGACAAAGAAAACACAGAATTTGCGCGACCACATGACTGACTTGGAATTGATTTTCACCATGCTGGGCGAAAAGGTCACTACCGAAATATCGCATAACGAAAAACCGGAAACCTTTGAAAAAAGCAAAAAGGTGGCCAGACGCGGCGGGGGAGTTGCCGGAAAGGCACGAGAAGAGACTGAAAAGGAATTAGGGAGAAGCATCGTGACCAACCAGAATTTCTTACCGAAAAAGAAGAAAGCTCTTAAGGGGCAATAACATGTCTGCGGCAACAAGGATTAAAGTCCATAATGAAGAATTACTCACTGACTGGATGCTATGGAGCGACAATTTGAGGTTTGCAACCATCGAAAATACCTATCGAGAACTCTCAGATCCCACCCATCCCGTCAGCATCGCCATGGCTAAAATGCGCGACATTCCTGAGATACGCATTATTGAGGGGAAAACAGTACGATATACAACAAATTGAGGTGGATTATTATATGGCGTTACCTGTAGAATTAGTTAGCATGATGTTAGGAGTACCCAAAAGGAGCAAGAAATGATAACTACTATATCGCTGGAAAACTTCAAGTCAT
This sequence comes from Syntrophus sp. (in: bacteria), assembly GCA_013824835.1. Taxonomy (GTDB): domain Bacteria; phylum Desulfobacterota; class Syntrophorhabdia; order Syntrophorhabdales; family Syntrophorhabdaceae; genus PNOM01. The sequence goes on from PNOM01000013.1 coordinate 47,775, forward strand.
GGAAGGAAGGCGTCAACATTAAAATGGCCCCAATCACTGGTCTATTTGGAAGCAACAGTTCCGGCAAAACCAGCCTGCTACAGATTCTGCTTATGTTAAAACAAACTACGGAGTCCCCCGATAGAGCCCAGGTACTTCATCTTGGTGATGATAAGAGCCTTGTCGAACTTGGGACTTATAACGATATTATTTTTGATCACAGGAAAGAAGCTCCTCTTAAGTGGGGACTGGCATGGGGCCTCGGAAATACAATGGAAATAGAAGATACCGAACATAAGGGAAAAATTCTCTTTAAGGGCAAAGACATTGAGCTTCATGCAGAGATTGAAGAAAATGGCACCGGTCGGATGGCGGTTAATAGGTTTGCTTATACGTTGGTGGGCATCAATTTACTATGCGTCGTAAAGCCCCTAAACAGAAAAGCTCGTACTCCCTTACGACTGAAGCACAGCCGGGTGCGCAAAAGTTCAAGTTTAAAAGGACGCAAGGAAGGGTGTGGGATTTGCCTGCACCCAAAAAGTGTTACGGTTTCCCTGACCAGGTGAAAGCTTATTATCAGAACGCCGGCTTCCTGGCAGATTTTGAACTGGCATTCGAGGAATTGTTTTCAAGGGTTTATTACCTTGGTCCGCTTCGAGATTATCCGAAAAGGCAGTATACCTGGGCCGGCGCTCAACCGGCGGACATGGGCCGGCGTGGGGAAAAGGTTGTAGATGCTTTATTGGCCTCGCGGGAGCGGGGGGAACTCGTCTCTCGCGGTGCAAGAAAAAAACGTCTTAACATCGAACAGTGTGTGGCTTTCTGGCTTCGGGAATTAAATCTGATTGACAGCTTTACGGTAGAGCCTATTACTGAAGGCAGCAACTTGTATCGGGTATGGGTTCAAAGGACATCAGGCAGTGCAAAGGTATTGGTGACTGACGTAGGGTTTGGTGTCTCACAGATACTGCCGGTATTGACTATCTGCTATTATGTTCCGGAAGGTTCTACCATACTCATGGAACAGCCGGAAATTCATTTGCATCCATCAGTTCAGGCTGGACTGGCTGATGTTTTCATAGACGCAATCAAGACACGGAACATCCAAATAGTGTTGGAGAGCCATAGTGAATATCTTCTGAAACGTCTGCAAAGAAGGATTGCAGAGGAGAGACTATCCAGCGAAGAAGCTACATTATATTTCTGTAATATGAAGGATGGAAAATCACGTCTGGTTGAACTCGGGCTTGATCTTTATGGCAATATAACTAATTGGCCTCAAGATTTTTTCGGGGATCAGGTTGGAGAAATAGCGGCAATGACACGTGCACAGATGCAGCGCAAGAAACAGGAAACACCTTGATGAAGGCCATTGTGGTGGACACAAATGTGCTGATTGTTGCGAATGGAATGTCCGAACAAGCCGGACCAGACCACGTGATTGCGTGCGTCGATACTTTGGAAAAAGCTCATTTACACCAAATAATTGTGATCGACTCGGGAAACAGGATATTAAATGAATACTTCAATCGCGTAAACCACTCCGGACAGCCAGGCATGGGGGATGCCTTCGCAAGATGGCTTTTTGACAATCAAGGATATCCTGAACGATGCGGGAGGGCAGACATAACCCCAAAATCTGATGACCCTGAGGATTTTGAAGAATTTCCAGACGATCCGGAATTGGCTGGCTTTGACCGCTCTGATCGAAAGTTTGTAGCAGTTGCTCTCGCGAGCAAAAACAAGCCCAAAGTGCTCAATGCAACCGATTCGGATTGGTGGATGTTCCGCACTCCACTAAAAAAATACGGAGTTGTTGTAAAATTCTTATGTCCTGATTTAATGAAAGAGAGATAACTTTATTATCTTCTTTATACGGGAGGGAATGTCATGAGAATTTCTTACGATTCGAAAGTGGATGCACTGTATATCCGCTTTATTGAGGCCACAGTCACAACGAAGCATGTTGCCGAAGGCATTGCAAT